>JAKAZA010000080.1 GCA_021816155.1 Pseudomonadota bacterium
AAGGCAGCCGACGGCCGTGGCGGCGAACAGTTCTCTCTTCATAGGCCCAATGCCCCTCAAGTGGGTTGCAACAACCGAACGTGGTGTAACGCACACCTCGGCAGCCCGCTATAGAGCTCCGAGCGAGCGAAACAGCGATTGGAGTGCGGCAAGGTTCCGCGCGGCGGGCCGAAAAGTGTCCGGTGAGACAAAAAGGCCACAGCCGCGGCGCGATAACGTCGTCATTCAGGCGTTGTTTGGCGACGCGCGCCGCCCTCGGCGCCCCTCGCCTCCAAGCCGACCAGCTCATGCGGCCACCGCGGCGTGGCCTGCGCCGGTGAGCAGAGGTTCCAGTATCTCTGCGGCCAGATGCCGGACCATCGGCGCGACCACCCCGTCGCCTGCCAGGTGCAGCGCGGCGCTGGCGCTGCGCGGCAGACGGTAGCTGTCGGGCAGGCCCATCAGTCGCGCCGCCTCGCGCGGGGTAATCAGCCGCGAGCGCAGTCGCCCGGCGTCCGCCACAAGCAAGAACTGCCGCGACGATCCGCCTCCGGGCGTGCGCAGGCACCCCGCGAGACCGTCGAATCTCGCCTCTGTCCGCTGCCGGCCGGCCCGCATCCGCCGGAACGCCGCGCCCACCGTGCGCTCTCGGGCCGCAAGCGCCGCGTCCAGGCGTCGCCGGTGGAGATCGTCCATCAGCGCCACCAAGGCCCTGGTCTGGATCGCCGTCCGCCACGGCGTAACGTCGTCCGGCTCCATAAGCGCGGCGAGGTCGTGGTTCCGATGCGGCGGCGCGGGCAGAGGCCAGTCGATCCAGTGCGCCTGCAGTGACGCGGGCAAGCGGGCGCGGGCATCCGCGACGGCGCGGCTGCATGGGCCGTCGGCGAACCCGCGCACGGTCTCGGTCGTGGCGATGATCACGCAGCGCGGGCGCGACTGTGGGACGTAGGCCGCCGCGTCGATCTGGAGCGCGCCGAAGCGATAGCCCGCCCCGGCCAGCGCCGCGCACACGGCCTCGAAGTCGCGCCCGCCGTGCGAGTTGAAGAGTCCCGACACGTTCTCGATCACGATCGCCCGGGGCGCCCGCTGCTGCCTGGCCAGCGCTTCGATCAGCCGCCAGAACCCGAAGAAGGCCGACGAGCGGCCGCCAGAGAGCCCGGCGCGGGCCCCGGCAAGACTCAGGTCCTGGCAGGGACTGGAAGCCCAGGCGAGGTCGGCGTGGCCGGGCAGGTCGTCGGCCTGCAACTCCCATACGTCACCTGTATGGAGGTGATCGTGGCCGAAGTTGTCACGATAGGCCGCCGCCTTCATCGGGTCGAAGTCGTTGGCGAAGACGCAAGTCCATGCCTCGCCAAGACCCAGCCTGGCCATGCCGCCGCCGGCGAAGAATTCGTAGAACGTGAACGTGGGGCGACTCATCCCGCCAAGTCTACCGCGCATTCGGCGGCCCGTGCAGTTCGCCGCCAGAACCGCGCGGCGTGCGAGGGCCACCCTGTCGCGCCCTACGGCACGGGCCCGGGCGTCGGCGCGCTCACCGGCGCAGGCGTCGCGGCGGAGGTTCCCTGGGGCGCCGCGCCGACCGCCGGGCCTTCGCTGGCGGCGACCTGTTCGCAAACCGGCGCGCAGGCGTAGCTCAGTATCTGAGAGCCTTGGATGAGCTGCACCCTGTCGCCGGAGGAGGTTCCAACCACGATCTGGCGGTCGAAGATGACGCGGCCCGCGGCGTCGTCGACGACCAGGTTGGTCACCCCGCCAGACTTGCCGGTGAGCACCAGGTGGCGCTGGTCCGAGATCGACACGTCGGCGATCGAGGGGTTGCCGATCACCACGTCACGGGCCGCCTCGGGCAGCGTGACGATCACCGCCTGGTCCAGCGGAACTCCGAGGCTCGCGGCGAACGAGACGACCGGCATGGCGGCGATGGCGACAGCGAGGGCGTAGCGGCGCATAGTCCGAAAGGTCGGCTCGAATGGTCAAGAAATCATTGAACCGTGACGCGCCTCTCAGCCGCCCCGCCGCACTTTCCAGGTCATGGCGTGAACGAGCCGGCTCCTCAGCGGAGGGTGCGAATACAAGATGGCCTCCTCGACCGGGTTGGGCGCGACTGCGGCGTGGTCCCAGTCCCTGACGAGCGCCTCAGCGAGGCCATCGGGCTCGCGGGCCATCTGCAGCGAATAGGCGTCGGCGCGAACGTTGGCCCAGCGAAGGTAGCCGGCGCCGGCGATCGTTGAGGCGGCCACCGCCACGATGGCGATCGCGGCCAGCGCCGGCAGCGCGGCGGTTTCGGAGGGCGAGCGCACGCCCTGGGCGCCGAATAGCCGGGCCAGCTGAACGCTGAAGCGTTGCGCAGCGAGGGCGCCGAAAAACAGCGTCGCCGAGATAATCAGCGAAACGATCAATATGTCGGCGTGCGCGTAATGCCCGATCACGTGGGCGACGTAGGCGCGCGCCTGCGCCGGTGTGTCTCCCAAGGCGTCCGAGCCGATCACGACCCGGGGCGGCGCGAGGCCGCCAGTGACGTCGGTGATCGAGGCCGGGTCCGGATCGATCAGGATGTCGCGCGCCGGCAACTGGGCCGTGGCGATCAGTTGGGCGAGGCCGCTGCGCAAGGGCCCCGGCGGCAGTGGTCCCAGCGCAGGTCCCAGGGCAAGGGCGTAGGGCAGCCAGCCCAGCGTGAGGACGACGCCGGTCGCCGCCGCGCCGAAGACGAACGGCCAGGCCCGCGGCAGTCTGCGCATCAGCCAGACCACGATCGGGACGAACACAATGGCCGCCAGGGTCACGGTCGCGGCGCCGGCGATGGCCGCCTGCAGGCGGGTTGCGAAGCCGGCGCCGGGGGGCACGCCGCCGCCGGCGGTCAGCACAGCGTCGCCCCACCAGCCGGCTGCGGCGTCGAACACGCCCTTCAGGCCGGCGAGGAAGAGCGTCAGCGCCCCCGCCGCCGCCGTCGCCGTCAGCCAGGGCCGCGGCTTCTGCGCCTCGATCGACGCGGTGATCCGCGGCAACGCGCGGATGCGGGTTGCGAAAGCGCAGCCCGCCAGCAGCAGCGCGAGGCCACCGAACCATGCGGCGAGGCGTACGTCGGTGTGGGCCTGGGCGGCGGCGATCTGCGCCGCAGGCAGCCGCGCGAGCCAGGCGTCCGCGAGCGCCTCCGGGGTGGGGACGGTCAAGGTCTGGCGGCCGCGGCGTCCGCCTTGCGCGGCGGAACGAAGCGCGTGACGAACTCGCGGAACGGCCAAACGAGCGAGGCCAGGAAATGAGTCGGCGCCCCCTCCACGCCATAATCCCGCGGCAGCTCGCCCTTCGGCATGTAGTAGGTGCCGAACATGAGATCCCAGATCGGGAAGTTGGGGGCGAAGTTCGTATTGTAGATCGCGGGATCCTTCACGTGGTGCCAGCGATGGTAGACGGGGCTGGCGATCACATAACGGAATGGTCCCCAAGTCCAGTTCAGGTTGGCGTGGACGAGCGCGCCGATCACCTGGTTGAACACCGCGACGACTGCGAACGCGGCCGGCGAGAAGCCCATCAGCTGCGTCAGCGCCAGGACGCCGGCGCCATAAACGATGAAGTTGAGCGGATGGATGCGGAACGTGGTCGTCCACTCAAGTTCCTCGGCGCTGTGATGCACCGCGTGGAACGGCCACAGCGTCCGGCCGTGGAAGAGCCGGTGCAACCAGTACTGGATGAAGTCCATGACCACGAGGATCGCGACCACCTGCAGCCACAATGGCGAACGCGCCGCCCAGCCGTAGCCCGCGAAGATGGTCGTGCTGGCTGCGGCGCCACGGGCGCCCAGGGCCAGCCCGGCGCCGGCCCGGATCATCGCCCCGGCGGCGTCGCCGTAAAGAAGCACGCCGAACATCCACCAGAGCGCGTTGTCCGGCAGGTCGCGGCTGATGAAGCGCCCCTGTTCCGGGTTGCACGGGCTCAGTCTGGCGAGCAGGCCGAACACGCCGAACATCACCAGGACCTCGATCAGCACCACCGCCATTTTCCCCGGCGCCCCCTCATGACTCGGCGTGGGAAGGCTAGCGCCGGCGCAGCTAAGGTTTCGTAAAGCCTGTCTGGTGTCTGGCGACCAATAACCGCTGCGTCAGGGCGTCGCAATTCCTATCCAGGGGCCCGCCCGGGCTTATGGTTAATCGATAGTAATGCTGAACTTATCTCAACCATAGAAATATGTTCGGCAATACTGCCACGTTTACTGGCCTTTAAGGCAGCTGCGCGAGATTGGCGTCGTCTCAAGGGGCGAGCAGGCCTGACCGGCTTGATCCCTGATCGGCTTGCTACAATGAGGAGATCAAGCATGTCCAAGTTCGTTTCGCGTTTCATGAAGGACGAATCGGGCGCGACCGCCATCGAGTACGGCCTGATCGTCGCCCTGATCGCGGTCGTGATCATCAGCGCCGTCACCACGCTGGGCTCGAATCTCAACGTCAGCCTGAACAAGGCCGCCACCGCGATCCAGACGCACTAAGTCTTTCGAGGTCAAACTCGAATCGCAGGAAGGGCCGTGGCCGCAAGGCCGCGGCCTTTTCGCATGTCTGACAGCGCCGTTAACACGTGCTAGCCGTATTTCTTCAGCCCAGATTAAAGCGTCACCGTTAGAAGCATGCTTCGTCAAGCAAGGGGATGAGCGAAGCGAGGCGCCTCTAGAGCTTGCGCAGGAGAGGAAGCAGAGCATGCAAAAGCTTGTGACCCGTTTCTTGAGAGATCAGTCTGGCGCCACGGCGATCGAATACGGTCTGATCGTGGCCCTTATCGCGGTCGTTATCATAGGCGCCGTGACGACGTTGGGCACGAACCTCAACACCACGCTGAGCACGGCCGCTACAGCGATCCAGACGCACTAGACGGCGTTCGCGCTCGCGGCGTCAAAATAGGGGCCGGCGGGGCCAAGCCGTCGGCCCTTTGTCATTCGCGACCACGACCTCGCGGCAACAGAGCGTTCACTCGTTCGGCCGATCCTCCGAGCCGTCCCGTTCCCTGATCAGGCCCGCGCATGACGCCCGACATCGTCAAGACCCTCGTCCTAGGCGTCTTCGCCGGCCTCGTGATCGGCGCGGCGGTGAAGGACATCTCCTCCTTCACGATACCAAACTGGATTTCGATCGCGCTGACGGTTGCGTTCATCCCCGCGGCGCTCGCCCTCGGCGTCTCGATCCCGTCTATCGGAATCAGCTTCGCGGTCGGCGTGGCCGCGCTCGCGCTGGCCGCCGGCATGTTCGCCCTCGGCTGGATCGGCGGCGGCGACGCCAAACTGATGGCGGCCGCAGCGCTATGGGTGGGCCTGAAAGGGATCGCGCCGTTCGCCCTCTACACCGGTCTCGCCGGGGGCGCTCTGGCGCTTGCCCTCGTCGCCCTGCGGTCGGCATGGCTGCGGCCGCTCGTCGAGGCGGGTCCCGGCTGGGCCAGGCGTCTGGCTACTCCCGGAGAAGCCGCGCCCTACGGCGTTGCGATCGCAGTCGGCGCGCTCGCGGCCTTCGCCCTCCATCCGCTCGCGTGAGTCGCGCGGCGGAGCTTGGCCTTAGGCGAGCATTAACCATGGACCCTCCAACTTAGCGCCGCGCCAGAAGGGCCACCGATTCACCCGCGACCGCCGCGCGAGCGCGCCGGAGGTCGCCCAACGCCCACTCGTCGCCCCAGGAGCCGCGGAGCGCACTATGACACCCGCCCGCATCGTCATCATCCTGGTCGCGCTCGTCGCCGCGGTGGGCCTCGCGCTCGTCGTCCACGGCATGTTCGGGTCGGCCAAGCCGCCGCCCCAGATGGCGATGCAGCCGCCGCCTCCTCCGATGACGCGCGTCCTGGTGGCCAAGACCGACCTTGGTGTTGGCGACCGGCTCAGCCCAGACAACATGGCCTGGCAATCGTGGCCCGCCGCGACCCTCAACGCCGCCTACATCACCGACGGCGTAGTCGCGGCTGCTCCGCGCGGCCAGACTGCGACCGCCGTCAGCACCGCGACCCATACAGTGGGCGACATCGCCACCGGCGGCGGCCCGCGTATGCAGGCCATGATCGGCGCGATCGTGCGCCAGCCCCTATATGCGGGCGAGCCGATCACCGACCGCGAGATCGTGCGCAGCGGCGATTCCAGCTACATGGCCGTCCGGCTTCCGCCAGGTATGCGGGCGATGTCGCTGCCGCTCTCCGCCGAGAGCGGAGCCGGGGGCTTCATCCAGCCCGGCGACCATGTGGATGTCTTCTCCACCCATACCGACTCGACCAGGAATGGCAGCGGCGGCATGGTGACCGAGGTGGTCATCACGAATGCGCTGGTGCTCGCGATCGACCAGCATCCCGATGCGCCCAAGAACTCCCCCACCTTGCCCGGCAACACCATCACGCTCGAGGTGCCGGCGAGCAGCGTGATGGCCCTCGCCAAGGCCCGCGCCCAGACCGGGCTGACCATCGCCCTTCGATCCTACGCCGACATCGGGGGCCGGCCCGGCGGTCCCACCGTCGGCGACGGCCAAACCATACGCGTCTTCAGAGGCGGTGGTCCCGCCGAACTGGTGACCGCCCAATGACCCGCCAGATGAAATCCAAGGCCGCCATTCTGAAGCTCCTCGCCGGCCTCACGGCTGGCGCCTGGCTTGCGTTGCCCCTGGCGAGCCATGCCGCCGAGATCCCCGCCGGCCCGCCGCCGCCCGACTCGGTGGTGCGTGTCGATCTCGGGGCGGGCGGCGCCAGCCAGTCGCTGGCCCTGCCTGTCGGTCGTTCGGCCATCGTCGATCTGCCCACCGACGCCCGCGACGTGCTGGTCTCCAACCCGACGGTCGCCGAAGCGGTGCTTCGGACGCCGCGGCGCATATACGTGATGGGCGTGAAGAGCGGCGTCACCGACGCGATCTTCTTCGACGCCGCCGGCCGCCGGATACTCGCGCTCAACATCCACGTCGAGCAGAACACCTCGGCGCTGGCCGACACCATCAACCGTATCCTTCCCGGATCGCAGGTGCGCGTGGAGGCGATCAGCGACAGCGTGATCCTTTCGGGCACCGTCGCCAACGCCTCCGACGCCGACAAGGCCGTCACCATCGCCAGGGCGGTGGTCTCGAAGCCTGAGCAGGTCATCAACATGCTCAGCACGTCCGGTCAGGACGAGGTGATGTTGAAGGTCCGCATCGTCGAAATGGACCGGCAGGTGATCAAGCAGCTGGGCTTCAACTGGAACGCTGTGATCAATCAGGCCGGCTCGACCCAGTTCCTGCTGTCCACGGCCGCCAGCTATGGCGTGAACGGTGCCCTCCTCGGCGGTTTGAGCAGCGGCCTCACCCGCAACACCACGACCCAGCCGGAGGTCCAGGTCTACGACCCGGCCACGGGGCAGACCGTTCCGGTCGTCTGCAGCACCTGTCCGGTCGCCACGCCGCAGCCCACGGCCGGGTCGCAAGGCATCAACAATCTGAGCGGCAACCTCCAGGCGTTCGAGCAGGTTGGCCTCGTGCGCACCCTCGCCGAGCCCAACCTCACCGCGGTTTCTGGCGAGGCGGCCAAGTTCCTCGTCGGCGGCGAGTTCCCCGTGCCAACCGGCGAGGCGATCAACGGCCAGGTGTCGATCGACTTCAAGCCCTTCGGCGTCGGTCTCGGCTTCACGCCGGTGGTGCTCTCCGGCGGCCGCATCTCGCTCAAGCTGTCGACCGAGGTCTCCGAGCTTTCCAACCAGGGCGCGTTCAACCTCGCCACAGGGGCCGGCGGCCCGGCGCTGGTCGTTCCCGCGCTCACCGTGCGCCGCGCCGAGACCACCGTCGAGCTGCCTTCCGGCGGCGCGCTGATGATCGCCGGCCTCCTGCAGGACAAGTCCGCGCAGGATCTGGCCAACGTTCCCGGCATCAAGAACCTGCCGATCCTCGGCGCGCTCTTCCAGTCGCGCGACTACCAGGCAGGCGAGACCGAGCTGGTCATCATCGTGACGCCCTACCTCGTGAGCCCGACCAGCCCGTCCAATCTGCAGACGCCAGCAGACGGCCTGCAGATCGCGAACGACTTCGACACAATCCTGCTCGGCCGCCTCAACAAGACCTACAAGCACACTCCGCCGGCCGCCCCGGGAACTACCTATCAAGGACCCTACGGCTATGTGGTCGAGTGATCGCCGCCCCTTCCATGCGGAGCGTCTCTTCATGCGCGTCCCCTTCTGGATCGCGAGCCTGGCGGTGCTGGCGCTCGGCGCCTGCGCGACGGACGGCGCTCAGCCCGCCGCCCCGGCGCCGCTGACGCCGACCGAGCAGTACTCGATCGAGGTGAAGCCCGCGCCCGAGGAGCTTCAGCTCGCGGCGCACGCCAACGGGCTGTCGCCAACGCAGATTTCCGCCCTGACCGAGTTCGTCGCGAGCTGGAACGCCGGCCCGCGGGGTCAGATCACGATCAAGGCGCCGGAGCATGGTCCCGACCCGGGCGGCGTCTACCGCACGGCGACGGAAGCCCGCGACTTCCTCCTTTCGCGGGGACTGCAGGCGGCCGCCGTGCGCATCGTCGGCTACGACGCCAGTGGCGATCCGAAGGCGCCGGTCCGGGTAGGCTACATGCGTTACGTCGCGCAAGGGCCCCGGTGCGGCCAGAACTGGGGTAATCTGGCCGATGTGCGCAGCAACGAGACGTACGCCGAGTTCGGTTGCGCCGTCACCGCCAATGTCGCCGCCGAGCTCGCCTCGCCCGAGGACCTCCTGCACCCGCGCGACATGACGCCGCCCGACGCGGCCCGGCGCGAGATGGTGATCGAAAAGTACCGGCAGGGCGAGACCACATCGACCGCCAAGGACACCCAAGCGAACGGCGCCGTCTCGTCGACGGTGGGACAATAGATGCCGCAGACCGTGGAGACTCCCGACCCGTTCGACCTCGACTTCGAGGCCGACACCGACTTCGCCGCGACCCCGCATGCCGACGCGCCCGATCCTTTCACGAGCCTGGGCGGTGATGACGCTGACGACAGCCTTGGGGCCGCGCCGCAGGCTGGCGCGCAGAGCCCGAATCCGATCGCCGAGATGCTGGCGAGCGCGGAGGCCGCGCTGGGCGACCACACCGTGCCGCGCATCACCATCCACGTGTTCTGGGCGCGGCCCGAGATGGGCGAGCTGATCCACAAGGCCGCCGGCGATCGCCGGATGGAGCGGGCCAAGACCGTCGTCCACGAAGGCGGGCTCGCGGCGGCGGTGGATTTCTACCAGAACCAGCCGACGCCATCGCTGCTCATCGTCGAGACCCTGGACCCGGCCAATGTGCTGCTCGCGCATCTCGGCCGGCTCGCCGAGGTCTGCGATCCCGGCACCAAGGTGATCGTCATCGGCGCGGCCAACGACATCGCCCTGTACCGCGAACTGATGCGCCGCGGCGTCTCCGAATACCTGGTGCCGCCGCTCGGCCCGCTGCAGCTGATCGCTGCGATCACCGCGCTCTACGCCGACCCGGCGCAACCGTTCGTCGGGCGCCAGATCGCGTTTTGCGGCGCCAAGGGTGGCTCCGGGGCGTCGACCCTGGCTCACAACGTCGCGCACCTGATCTCCGAGCGGATGGGCGCCAATACGGTGCTGGTCGATCTGGACCTCGCCTTCGGCACCGCAGGCCTCGACTTCAACCAGGATCCTCTGCACGGCATAGCCGACGCCCTCAGCCAGCCGGACCGCCTCGACCCGGTGCTGATGGAGCGGATGATGGCGCGCTGCGGCGACCACCTCTCCCTGTTCGCCGCGCCCGCAAGTCTCGAAAGGGACTTCGACATCTCGGTCGAGACATTCGAGGAAGTGGCGCAGAAGATCCGGTCGACCAGCCCTTACGTGGTGCTCGACCTCCCGCACGCCTGGACGCCGTGGAAGCGCCGGATGCTGCTCACGTCGGACGACGTGGTGGTGGTCGCCGAGCCGGATCTCGCCTCTCTCCGCAACGCCAAGAACCTCGTCGACCTCGTGCGCGCGGCCCGTCCGAACGACGTTCCGCCCCGCATCGTCCTCAACAAGGTGAGCCTGCCGGGACGTCCGGAGATACCCATCCGGGAGTTCGGCGACGCGCTCGGCCTCGCGCCTGCGATGGTGATCTCGTTCGACGCCAAGCTTTTCGGCCAGGCTGCTAACAACGGGCAGATGATCAACGAGGTGGGGCCGAGATCGAAGCAGGCGGAGTGCCTCGAGGCCCTCGCCCGCATGATCAGCCGCCGAGAGGCCTCGCCCGAACCGGCCGCCAAGCCTGGCGCGGTCACGACCCTGCTCTCGAAGTTGCTAGGAAGGTAGCGAGTCCCAAGCGTGTTCGGAAAGCGCGCCACCGACGCTCCGTCCCAATCCGCCCGGCAAGCCCCGCCGCCGGCGGCCGCCGGCGCACCGACAATCGCTACCCGTCCGCAGCGGATCGAAACCAAGACCCCGGCCGCGCCGGCTGGCCCTGGCGCGCATCCGCAGCCGAGGGCCACGCGCGGCTTCGAGCAGCTGCAGGCCGCCCAGGGACCCACGGAGATCGTCCGTGAGCAGAGCGAGTATTACCACCAGACCAAGACCACGATCTTCAACGCGCTGCTCAACACGATCGACCTGGCCCAGCTCGCGCAGATGGACCAGGCCTCCGCGGCCGAAGAGATCCGCGACATCGTCGCCGAGCTGGTGGCGATCAAGAACGTGTCGATGTCGGTCGCTGAGACCGACCATCTCGTGCAGGACGTCATCAACGACGTCCTGGGTTACGGACCGCTCGAGCCCCTGCTCGCCCGTGACGAGATCGCGGACATCATGTGCAACGGCGCCAACCGCGTGTTCATTGAAGTGGGCGGCAAGACCCAGCTGACCAATGTCCGCTTCCGCGACAACTCGCAGCTGATGAACATCTGCCAGCGCATCGTCAGCCAGGTCGGACGCCGGGTCGACGAGTCCTCGCCGATCTGCGACGCGCGCCTGCCCGACGGCAGCCGCGTCAACGTCATCGCCGCGCCGCTGTCGCTCGACGGCCCAACGCTGACCATCCGGAAGTTCCGGAAGGACAAGCTGACGATGAAGAACCTGGTCGAGTTCGGCTCGATCAGTCCGGAAGGCGCGCGCGTACTGGGCGTGATCGGCGCCTGCCGGTGCAATGTCATCATTTCCGGTGGCACCGGCTCGGGCAAGACGACGCTGCTCAACACGCTCACCGCCTTCATCGACCCAACGGAGCGTGTGATCACCTGCGAGGACGCCGCGGAGCTCCAGTTGCAGCAGCCGCACGTTGTGCGCCTTGAGACACGACCGCCCAACCTCGAGGGAACCGGCCAGATCACGATGCGGGACCTGGTCCGGAACTGCCTCAGAATGCGCCCCGAGCGGATCATCGTCGGCGAAGTGCGCGGACCCGAGGCGTTCGACCTGCTGCAGGCGATGAACACGGGCCACGACGGTTCGATGGGCACGTTGCACGCGAACAGTCCCCGCGAGGCGATCAGCCGTCTCGAATCGATGATCACCATGGGTGGCTACGGCCTTCCCTCGAAGACGATCCGCGAGATGATCGTGGGCTCGGTCGACGTGATCATTCAGGCCGCCCGCCTGCGCGACGGCTCGCGCCGCATCACTCACATCACCGAGGTCGTGGGCCTGGAGGGCGACGTGATCGTTACTCAGGATCTCTTCGTCTACGAGATCACGGGCGAGGACCAGCACGGTGGCGTCGTGGGCCGGCACCGCTCGACGGGCATCGCGCGCCCGAGATTCTGGGATCGCGCCCGGTACTACGGCCTGGAGCGCGAGCTGGCGGAAGCCCTCGACGCGGCGGAATGATCCGCTGATGAGCCCGCTCATGCTCATCGTCGTCGCCCTGCTGGTGTTCCTGCTGGTCGGGGCGGTCGGGCTGCTGCTGGCCGGCGGCAGGACCAGCCAGGAGCAGGCTGTCAGGCGGGCCCAGGCGCTCGGTGCGTCCAACCGCGTCGCCCAGCGTGTGCGCACCCAGCAGGCGAACTCGCCCGAGGCGCGCCGCAAGCAGATCGTGAAGAGCCTGCAGGAGCAGGAGAAGAAGCAGAAGAAGATACGGCTTAACCTCGCCAACAAGCTCAAGCAGGCCGGTCTCTCCTGGACCGTCGCGCAGTTCTGGATGTCGGGCGCCGGCCTCGGCGCCATGGTCTTCGTGGTCGCGGTCGTCCTGCGCCTTCATCCCCTCGTTGCGCTCGTTCTCGGCGCCTCGGCCGGCCTCGGCCTGCCGCAATGGATACTGGCGTTCCTCGCGAAACGCCGGACGGGCAGGTTCTCGGCAGCCTTCTCGGACGCGATGGATATCATCGTGCGCGGCATCAAGTCGGGCCTTCCGGTGCACGACTGCCTGAAGGTCATCGGCAAGGAAGCGCCTGAGCCGCTGTCGGGCGAGTTCCGGCGTCTGGTCGAAAACATCGGCATGGGCATGACCGTCGATCAGGCCCTGGAGAAGCTCTACGAGCACATGCCGACGCCGGAAGTGCGCTTCTTCTCGATCGTGATGAACATCCAGCAGAAGACTGGCGGCAACCTCGCAGAGGCGCTGGGCAACCTCTCGGCGGTGCTCCGCTCGCGCAAGCTCATGCGCGAGAAGGTCAAGGCGCTCTCCTCGGAAGCCACTTCCTCCGCCATGATCATCGGCTGTCTGCCGCCAGGCGTCGTCATCCTGATCATGCTTTGGACGCCCAGCTACATGTCGCCAATGTTCACCGACCATCGGGGCTGGGTGATGCTCGGCGCCTCGGCGATCTGGATGAGCATCGGCGTCTTCGTGATGGCGCGCATGATCAACTTCAAGTTCTGATGCGGGGTCGCGCGTGAGCTGGGTCGATGTCGTCACCAATCCCGACAACGTGGCGGCCGCCGTCGCAGGCGTCCTCTTCTTCTTCACGATCGTCACGCTGGCGACGCCGGCGTACACGCGTGGCAATCTCGAGAGCCGGCTGAAGTCCGTCGCCAACCGGCGCGAGGAGCTGCGCCGCCGCTCGCGGGAGGCGTTGGCAGGAAAGCAGTCCGCCTCGCTGCGTCGCACCGACGAGGGTGTTTACAAGAATGTGGTTGAGCGCCTGCAGCTGTCCCGGCTGCTGGAGGACCCCAACCTCGCTGACAAGCTGGCCCAGGCCGGCTACCGCGGTCCGGCCGCTGTGTCGCGGTTCTACTTCTTCCGCCTCGTTTCGCCTTTCGTCCTCGCGGCCGCCGCATTCCTCTATCTCTTCTTCATCAACGGGTTCGGACTTCCGCTGATGACGCGCATCACCGCCGGCGTGGCCGCGTTCGTGGCCGGGTACTATGCGCCGAACGTCTACGTCTCGAACGTCGCGGCGAAGCGGCGCGACTCGATCATTGCGGTGTTTCCCGACGCCCTCGACCTGCTGCTGATCTGCGTCGAGAGCGGCATGTCGATCGAGGCGGCGATCCTCAAGGTGAGCCAGGAGGTCGGCGGCTCGTCGATCGAACTCGCCGAGGAGCTGTCGCTGCTGGCGGCGGAGCTTTCCTACCTGCCCGAGCGGCGCCTCGCCTACGAAGGCCTCGCTCGGAGGACGAACCATCCAGGGATCAAGGCCGTGGTCACCGCGATGATCCAGGCGGAGCGCTACGGCACGCCGCTCGGCAACGCGCTGCGCGTCATGGCCAAGGAGAACCGGGATCTGCGGCTGGCTGCCGCGGAAAAGAAGGCCGCCGCGCTGCCGCCCAAGCTGACGGTGCCGATGATCCTCTTCTTCCTGCCCGTGCTTTTCGTGGTCATCCTCGGTCCCGCCCTGATGAAGGTCCAGGACGTGATGACCCATCAGGCGCGTTGACGCCCGCGCGTCGACCCGCCGGTGCGGCGCCCCGATTGATTGACGTCGCGTCTCGCGCGCTATTCTGCCGACAAATTCGGGAGGAGACGCGCCATGTGGAACTACGCCAACGTCTGGGAATCGATCGCCGAGGCCATCCCGGAGCGGCCGGCGCAGATTCAGGGCGACCGGGTGATCAGCTGGGTTGACTTCGACCGCCGCGCCGATGCGCTGGCGCGGCGCTTGATCGATCTGGGACTGACGCAGGGTTCGAAGGTCGCCGGGTACACCTATAACTGCCCGGAATACCTCGAGACTTACTACGCGGCGTTCAAGGGCGCGTTCGCGCCGGTCAACACCAATTACCGCTACGTCGCAGATGAGCTGCTCTACCTGTTCGACAACGCCGACGCCGAGGCGGTGGTCTTTCATGCCTCATTCGCGGAAACCGTGGACCAGATCCGCGGGCGCCTGCCGAAGGTGAAGGCCTGGATAGCCGTCGCCCAGCCGGGTCACCCCGTCCCGCCATTCGCGGAGGACTACGAGGCCATCGTTTCGCAGAAAGGCCCGCGCGCGACGCCGCGCTGGGGCCGCTCGAACGACGACCTGCTCATCCTCTACACGGGCGGCACCACCGGCATGCCGAAAGGGGTGATGTGGCGGCTCGAGGACCTGTTCTTCGTACTGGGTGGCGGCGGCAATTTCTTCGCCGGCACCCCGCCGCTCGAGCGTCCAGAGCATGCCGGTCCGCGCGTGCTCGAGATGATCGCCCGGGGCGACGCGATGCTGGGACCGCAGACGACGATCGCCGCTGCGCCCCTGATGCACGGCACCAGCCAGTTCACCTCTCTCGGCGGTCTCACCAGCGGCGGCGCAGTGGCCTCGCTGCCAACGCCGACGCATTTCGACGCCTTCGAGCTCTGGGGCGAGGTCGAGCGGCTGAAGGCCGCCGCCGTGGCCATCGTCGGCATGGCCTTCGCGCAGCCGATGCTGGAGGCGCTCGACGCCAACCCTGCCCGTTGGGACCTTTCTTCGCTGCGCCGCATCGGGTCCTCGGGGGTGATGTGGAGTCAGGAAAACAAGGCCGGGCTGCTGCGCCACCTCCCGGCGTGCTCGATCTTCGACAGCCTGGGCTCGTCCGAGGCGGTCGGCATGGGTGCGTCTGTATCAGGCGGCGCGGACGCAGCCACGACCGCGAAGTTCATGGTGACGCCGAACAGCGCCTGCTTCACTGAGGATGGTCGCCGGGTTCAGCCGGGTTCGGGCGAGCGCGGCCTGCTGGCGGTCTCGGGTTACCTGCCGATCGGCTATTACAAGGATCCAGAAAAGACCGAGCGTACGTTCAAGGTGTTCGAGGGCCGTCGCTGGAGCGTGCCCGGCGATTGGGCCACGGTCGAGGCCGACGGCACGCTGAAGCTGCTCGGCCGTGGTTCGCAGGTGATCAACACCGGCGGCGAGAAGGTCTTCCCCGAGGAGGTCGAGGAGGCGATCAAGCGCTATCCGGGGGTGCGCGATGCGGCGGTCGTCGGCGTGCCGGATCCGCGCTTTGGCGAGCGAATCTGCGCCGTCATCGAAATCGGAGATGGCGCTCCGCCTACGCTCGAAGAGCTCGCTGAGCACGTCCGCCAGCATCTCGCCCGCTACAAGGTCCCGCGTGAGCTCGTCGTCGCGCCAGTCATGCGCGCGGCGAACGGCAAGCTGGACTACAAAGGGGTTCGGGCGCACGCGCTCGAGGTGCTGGGGATTGAGGCCTAGGATCCCTCCTGCAGAGCACGCGGAAACGAAGAAGCCCGGCCTTTCGGCCGGGCTTCCATAAAGATACTGGGCTGTACGGCGATCAGTAGAAGACCGTGATCTCCGCGCGGCGGTTCTCAGGCTCTCTCACGCCAAGCGGCGTCTGCACCTTAAGCTCGGTGTAGCCTTTGCCACTCCACTGGATCACGGAGGGCGAGACGCCGTCGGCGACCATCTGGTCGGCCGTGGCCTTCGCCCTGCGCTCGGAGAGACGCATGTTGTATTGATAGGTGCCCGACGTATCCGTGTGGCCGGTGACGACCACGTGCGTCGACGGTGCGAACCCGCCAGCCGGGTGAGCGGCGAAGCCGGCCGCATCCTCGATGCTCTTCAGCGCGTCCGCCGTCAGCACGTACTTGTCCCAGTCGAAGTAGACCGTCCAATGGCTGGTCACCGGCGCCGGCGGTGGTGGTGGCGGCGGCGGCGGTGGAGGTGGCGGCGGCGGCGGCGGTGGGGGAGGTGGCGGCGGCGGCGGCGGTGGGGGAGGCGGCGGCGCCGACGGCGCGCTGAACAGGTAGCGCAGGCCGACCGTGACCGAGCTGTCCGCGTAGTGTCCGTTCAGGATGCCGAACTGCACCGGACCCGACTCATACGTGGGGTACTGCATGTTCAGCGAGGCCATGTAGCGGTAGGTCAGGTCCACGTTCAGCTGATCGTTGAGCCGGAAGGCCAAACCCGCGATGCCTTGGTAGGCGAACTGCGAATTCCAATCCTGGATGTTCGAGAACTGCGCCGGTGTCACGCCCCTCAGGAGGCCCGAGCTGTGGAGTTCGCTGTGAATGGCGCCCACGCCGCCACCGATGAACGGATCGACCGGCGCGTTCGGCAGGATGTCGAACAGGATGTTGCCCATCAACGTGAAGGCGTCGGTGTTGCCGTACGGGTTGCTGCAGCCCCCGCGCGAGGAGACCGCGCAGATGCCCATCGCACTGCCGACCGGACGGCCGGCGAAGTGTGTCTCGTTGACGCTGCCGAGCTCGCCTGGGCGGTAGCCGCCCTCGAGCTCGATCCGGACGTGCGGCGAGATCTTGTAGCCGATCCGCGCGAAGCCGACGTAGTTGGTGTTGGTGTTGAATCTCAGATCGGCGGGCGGACCCGTGAGCTCTTTGACCGAGCCTTGTGTGTCCATGCCCTGCGGAAAGTGCGCGCCGATGTCGATCGCGCCGTACCAGCCGCTGTCGGCGGGGGCCGCATAAGCGGTCGCTGCGACAGCCACCCCAACTAGCGCCGCACCCGCGAGGAGTCTCAATTTCATTCGAAGTCCTTCCCTGCCCTCTTAGGCGATCGAACAGACCGACCGGCGTTATATCAAGCCGTCACGCGCGTGTAAGTGTCGGGCCGGACACACCCCCCGACAAATGGCGAAGCCGCGCGGCGCCGACGCAGACGCTATACAAGAGGCGCCGGCCGATCAACTTCGCCGCACGCCGCAAAGCCAAGCCACCGCTCGGATTCCGACGCATCGAGGCATCGGCGCAGCAGGACCGTCGAACGGACGGGGGCGTCAGGGTTGCGCGCGGAGCGAATCCCACGTTCGGGTCGTCGGCGTCCAGCCCGCCGTCGCGGACGGCGCAGAGGCGGCGCGCAGGTAGGCGAGATTGCTCGCCACCACTTCCGGAGGCAGATCCTGCCGCTCAAGCTGCTCCGCTTCCGCGTACTTCCCCTCAAGGCCTAGAACCAGCGCCAGATTCTGCCGCTCGGGCGCGCCGGCCCCGGGCGCCGCTGCAGCTCGGCGCAGCAGCGGCTCGGCGGCGGCTGCATCGCCATGAGCGGCGAGATACAGACCGAGGTTGGTGAGCGTCGCCGGGTTGTCGGGGGCCAGCGCGAGCGCTCGCTTGTGCGCCGCGAGGGCCTCGGCGTCGCGGTCGGATTGTTCCAGCG
>JAKAZA010000081.1 GCA_021816155.1 Pseudomonadota bacterium
GCGCGGCGTCACGCTCGAGCTGACGGGAGACGCCAACGACTACGTCGGCAAGGGGCTGTCGGGCGGGCGCGTCATCGTGCGTCATCCGGCCGGCACGCGGCGCGACCCGACCCAGAACATCATCGTCGGCAACACCGTCCTCTACGGCGCGATCGCCGGCGAGGCGTACTTCGAGGGTGTGGCCGGGGAGCGCTTCGCCGTGCGCAACTCCGGCGCGGTCGCGGTGGTCGAAGGCGTCGGCGACCACGGCTGCGAGTACATGACCGGCGGCGTCGTGGCCGTGCTCGGCGACGTCGGCCGTAACTTCGCGGCCGGCATGTCCGGCGGCATCGCCTACGTCTACGACCCGGAGGGTCGCTTCGCGCAGCTCTGCAACCTCGCGATGGTCGATGTCACGCCGATCGGGCCGGACCATCCGGTCGATCGCGATGACGAGGCGCTGCGGCCCCGCCAGCGCTCGGCCAGCGTTGAGGACGCCGGTATGGGCGACCCGCTGCGCTTCGACGCGGAGCGGCTGCGCATTCTCGTCGAGCGGCATCAGCTCTACACGGGCAGCGCCCGCGCCGCGGAGCTGCTTGCCGACTGGGGCGCGACGCTCAAAGCCTTCGTCAAGGTGACGCCGAAGGACTATCGTCGCGCGCTTGAGGAAAAGGCGCGCGAGCGGGCCGCCGCCAAAGCCGTCGCGGCCGAGTAGACCACCATGCTCGGCCTTGCGATGTTGACTGCGATTGCGCCCGCGTGCGCGCCGTCTCGTGTGTTTGTTGGGGGGGAGCTCTGATGGGAAAGCCAAGCGGCTTCCTGGAGATCGAACGGCGCGACCGCGGATACGACAAGCCCGCCGAGCGGGTGAAGACCTGGCGCGAGTTCGTCCATCCGCTGCCTGACGCCGAACTCACGGCCCAGGCCGCGCGCTGCATGAACTGCGGCATCCCGTTCTGCCACCAGGGCTGTCCGGTAAACAACCAGATCCCGGACTGGAACGATCTCATCTACCGCGGCAAGTGGCGCGAGGCGCTGGAGAACCTGCACTCGACCAACAACTTCCCGGAGTTCACCGGCCGCGTCTGTCCCGCGCCGTGCGAGGCCTCGTGCACGCTGAACATCGACGACAACCCGGTGACGATAAAGACCATCGAGTGCCAGATCGTCGACCGCGGCTGGGAGGAAGGCTGGATCGAGCCGCAGCCCGCGGCGCAGGCGTCCGGGCGGCGCGTGGCCGTGGTGGGCTCCGGCCCGGCGGGGCTCGCTTGCAGCCAGCAGCTGGCCAGGGCCGGCCACCAGGTGACGCTGTTCGAGAAGAACAACCGGATCGGCGGCCTGCTTCGCTACGGCATCCCCGACTTCAAGATGGAGAAGCATCTCATCGACCGCCGCATCGCGCAGATGGAGGCCGAAGGCGTCACCTTCCGGCCGGGCGTCGAGGTGGGCAGGGACGTCTCCGTCGAGGAACTCCTCGACGGCTTCGACGCCGTAGTGCTGGCGGGCGGCGCGGAAGCCCCGCGCGACCTGCCGGTCCCCGGCCGCGAACTCGCCGGCGTGCACTTCGCGATGGAGTTCCTGACCCAGCAGAACAAGCGCAACGCTGGCGACGCCGAGGAGGTCGCGGCGCCCACCGGCGCGATCACCGCCAAGGGCAAGCACGTGATCGTCATCGGCGGCGGCGACACCGGCTCGGACTGCATCGGAACGTCCAATCGGCAGGGCGCGATCTCGGTGACCAACTTCGAGATCATGCCGCAGCCGCCGGAGCGCGAGAACAAGGCCCTGACATGGCCTGACTGGCCGCTGAAGCTGCGCACCTCGTCGTCGCACGAGGAGGGCGCGGATCGGGACTTCGCCGTCACGACGCTGCGCTGCATCGGCGACCATGGCCGGGTGGCGGCGATCCAATGCGCCCGTGTCGAGTGGAAGCCCGGCCCGGACGGGCGCCAGCAGATGGGCGTCATCCCCGGCAGCGAGTTCGACCTGCCGGCCGATCTGGTCCTGCTCGCCATGGGCTTCACCGGACCGCGCCGGGAAGGACTGGTCGAACAGGCGGGCGTCGAGCTCGACGCGCGCGGCGCCGTCAAGGCCAACACCGACGACTACCGCACCAGCGCGCCCAAGGTTTTCGCCTGCGGCGACATGCGCCGGGGTCAGTCGCTGGTGGTCTGGGCGATCCGAGAGGGTCGGCAGTGCGCCCGCGCGGTGGACGAATACCTGACCGGCGGCTCGACGCTGCCCCGTTAGCGGGCGTAGCGGCCGAACGTCTGAGCCAGGATTCGTTCGAGCCCGGCCGCGTCCGCCTCGTCGAACGCGGCCAGTTCGGTGGAGTCGACGTCGAGCACGCCGATCAGACGACCTTCGGGGTCGAGCGCCGGGACGACGATCTCGCTCTTCGAGCGTGCGTCGCAGGCGATGTGCCCGGGGAATGCCTCGACGTCCGGCACGATCACCGTGCGCTGTTCGGCCGCCGCGGTTCCGCAGACGCCGCGCCCGAAGGCTATCCGCAGGCACCCCAGCGTTCCCTGATACGGACCCACGACAAGCTCGTCGGGCTTCTCGGGGTCGACCAGATAGAAGCCCGTCCAGAAGAAGCGCTCGAACGCGGCGGCCAGCATTGCGGCGACCGTCGCCTGGCGGGCCGTAGGGCTGGTCTCGCCCTCCAGCACGGCGCCGATTCCTCGGCCAGCGCCGCGTAGGCCTCCGCCTTGCTCGCGCCAAGGCTCGTCCGTCGTGGCGCAGGATGAGCCAAAGTCACAGCTCCCTCGAAAGTGGCAGGCCCGGCAGGATTCGAGTGCGCCGGCCTCGGCGTCCATAGAAACCGAATAAGTTACAATAGATTACGCACGTTCATGCTTCTGGCCGGGCGTGTAAACTGGACCCCTTTTGGACCCTCGCCAGCTTGAATGCGAGAGCCGAGGGTGACATGCCGCGCCCCTCGCTCGGCCAACTTCGCGAACCGTTTTGGCGGGCGCGCGCCTCTTACCCATCGGCAGCATGTCGCTGCGATGGAGAGCACGGTGTTCTATCAGAAGAACGTTCCGGCCTGGGAGAGGGGCATCCGGGTGATGATGGGCGCGGCGCTGGCGGTAGTAGGCATCTTCTGCGTGCACAGTCTGCTGGGGTACGTCGTGGCCGCGATGGGCGCCATGGTGGCCCTGACCGGCTTCTTCGGCTTCTGCCCGGCCTGCGCGATGGTCGGCCGCAGGCTGAAGCAGGGATGAGCCGCTACCCGGACCAGCTGGTGGTCGCCGCTCGGGCCGGCGACCGAAGCGCCATCGCCGAGTTGCTCGAGCTGACCCAGCCGGACATTCGCCGGTATGCGCGCCGCTCGTGCCGCACGACCGGGGACGCCGAAGACGCCGTGCAGGAGACTCTGCTCGTACTGTCCCGACATCTGGCCGGGCTCAAGGAGGCCGCGCGGCTTTCCGCCTGGCTGTTCACAGTCGTGCGGCGTCAGTGCGATCGGCTCGCCAGGGCGATGCTCGGCAGGGAGAGCCTGGAGGCCGCGCGGGACGACGAACGCCTGATCCTCAGGCCTGCCGCTGAACTGCGGATCGACGTCGCCGGCGCCATCCAATCGTTGCCGGAGCACTATCGGACGGTCGTCCTGCTGCGTGACCTTGAGGAGCTGACGATCGACGAGATCGCCGCTCGGCTCGACGCGACCCGCGAGGCGGTGAAGGCGCGGCTCCATCGCGCTCGGCAGATGATCCGCGAGTACCTGCTCGCCTAGGGGCTCGCGATCACAGGCAGTCGTTCGGCTGATGTGCAGGAGCGCGTTGTAAGGCGATTTGTTTTTGGCGAACCGCGCGTCGCGACGGATGCGGAACACCTCAGAGGTCACCGGCTGGCCTAAGGTGGCCTGCAGCTCCGCGGCATCGGCCGCCCGTCCCGAGGCGCGGCGCGGCGAACGGACGTGTCAGCGCCGCCGGCTCGGTCTCGCGGCCGACCCGCACCATAGGCCCCTTGCGGCTGGCGCAGCAGAGCATGTCGCCGCCGATCGTGGTTCGACATCCCTGCCCCGACGATCTGGCGCCTCAACCGCCCGCCCGCGCAGCCCACCGGAGAGGGCGGCTGGATCGTCGACCGGCGCCCTGAAGGGATCATCCTTGTGCGTCCGCATGGGGCGGTCACGTCGAGGGCGCTCGGTCGCGGGGATTTCGTCTTCGTGGAGGCGTGCCGGCGCGGTGAGACGCTCGCCGTCTCCGCCGCGGCGGCCGACGAGGCGGACCCGGATTTCGACATCGTCGCCCTGCTGCCCGACCTCATGGCGCTCGGAGCGTTCGCGTTGTGATGACCGCAGCTTCGCCATGGCTGGCGCCGGCGCGCCTCTACGCTCGGGTCGTTGAACGACTCCCCGACTGGCTGTCGCCGCTCATCGCCAGAGTCGCCATCGCCGCCCACGTCGCCACCTATGCTGAACACCTTTTCCGGTGCTGCTGGCGCTCGGGCTCTTCACGCGCATTTCGGCGACAGCCCTCCTTGTGATGACGCTCGTCATCGAGGTGTTCGTCTATCCCGACGCCTGGCCGACCCATCTCACATGGGCAGCGCTGATGCTCGCGCTGACGGCCCGCGGCGGCGGCGACGCATCACTGGATCGGTTGGTCGGCATTCGTTGAGGCGGCGGCCGTTCTTCAATCTGCGGCGCCGCACCTGGTTCTGGACCCCACCTATCGAAATAATCGTGTAAGATTAATATCTTGCCCGAAATTTGGTAGGCCCGGCAGGACTCGAACCTGCAACCAGACCGTTATGAGCGGCCGGCTCTAACCATTGAGCTACGGGCCCAGGAGGCGGCGCGCCGTAGCACGGGGCGTGCGCGCCTGAAAAGCCGCCCCTTGCGCCCCATGGGCCGCCGCGGGGAGACTGAGCCGCTTCGCATCGGAGGACCGCCCATGAAGACCACGCTGCTGATCGCCGCCCTGACCCTCGCATCTGCGGCCGCCGCGCCGGCTCTCGCCCAGTCCGACGCGCGCTTTTCGGCCACGACGCTCGACGTCTCCGGCCACGGCGAGGCGCACGCGCCGCCCGACACGGCGACGATCGATCTCGGCGTCGTCACGCAGGGCGCCACCGCCGTCGATGCGATGCACGCGAACGCCGATGCGATGGCGCACGTGGTGGATACGCTGAAGGCTCGTGGCGTCGATCCCAAGTACATCCAGACATCGAACCTGACCCTTACGCCACAATACGCCTACGGTCAGAACGCCGCCCCGCGCCTTACGGGCTACGAAGCGAACAATCAGGTGACGGTGAGGGCGACCGACCTTTCGAAGCTCGGGCAGGTGGTCGACGCCGTCGTCAACGCCGGCGCCACCAGCGTCAGCCAGATTCGCTTTGGCCTGAAGAGCCCCGGCGCGGCGGCCAACGTGGCGCGCGCCGCAGCGGTGAAGGACCTGGAGGACAAGGCCGCCGTCTACGCGAACGCCGCAGGCTATCATGTCCGCCGCCTCGTCAACATCAGCGAGGGGGTGACGGCGCGGGCCCCTCAGCCGATGGTGATGGCTGAGGCGCGGCTGGCGACTGCGTCGGCGGCCACGCCGATCGAGTCCGGCGAGGTCACGGTGTCGGTCGACCTGACGGGCGAGTTCGAGCTGACGCATTGATTGTCCGCTCGTCCGGCGGGCGACCGTTGTCAGAGCCCCGCCTTGGTGAAGGCGTCGTAGAGGCGCGCGTTGATCTCATGGCCGGGGAGGGCGTGCTGGCCCTCCATGACCGCCGAATAGATGAGGTCGCGGGTCTTGCTGGGCACGCGGCCCTCGGCCCATCCGACCCAGCGCGAGGCGTCCGGGACGGAGGGACAGCTCTGCATGCGTCCGCCGGGCTGCTTGGCGAACTTGAGCGCGGCCCTGGCGTTCATCGCCCCAGGCGCGTCGCACGCCGGCAGCGCGCGGTCGCAATTGAACTCGTTGCCGTACTGGTAGACGACCACGCCGCTCTTGGCGTCGGCGAGCAGCAGGCAGGTGGCGGGATCGCCGATCGCGTTGCCGACGAGGTTGTCGAGCTCGCTGTGCGGCAGCCCCTGCCCAGACTTCGGCGTGCAGGCGCCCAACGCGGCGACGCAGGCAAGGGCGGCGATGGCCGGCGCCCGCCGCATGCGCTCAGGCCGCCTGCTTGATCGCGTTGCCCTCGCCCAGCAGAACGACGGTGGGAGCATAGTTGCGCGCCTCCTCGGCCGGCATCTGGCAGTAGGCCACGACGATCACCGTGTCGCCCGGCTGGGCGAGCCTCGCCGCGGCTCCATTGATCCCGATCACCTTCGAGCCCCGCGGAGCCTCGATCGCGTAGGTGGTGAAGCGCGCCCCGTTGGTGACGTTCAGCACGTCGACCCGCTCGTGCGGCAGGATGCCCGAAGCCTCCAGCAGATCGCGGTCGATCGAGATCGAGCCTTCGTAGTGGAGGTCGGCCTGCGTCACCGTCGCGCGGTGCAGCTTGGCCTTGAGCAGGGTCAGCAACATGGGTCCCTGTGGAGTCGCGGACGGCAGGGTGGGGACGTCCGCTTGTCCGCGCGATATAGGCGCAAACGCGCGCGCCATCAAAGGGCGGCTTGAGGTGTCTGGCGCTGCGCCGGTCGATGCTTGTGGTGCGAATGGTCGGGCGGCATTTTGCGGGCGAGCTGGTCTCGGAGCTCCTCGAGCGTCAGCTTGCCGGTCTTGGCCTTGTCGAGCGCGTCGAAGCGCTCGTCCGTCACCTCCGTCCACTCCGCGAGCGTGATGTGGCTGTCGAAGTTGAGGTCGGCCGCCATCACGGGCTCAGGGTCGCCGAGCAACTGCGCGATCGCCGCGCGATGAGCGTCGCCGTGATGGTCGCCGCGCGCGCCCGCATGGCCGCCCTGACCGGAGCTGTGGTGCGGACCGTCGTCGTGATCGTCGGTGTCGCGGATCGGAATGCCCTCGGTCCAGGCGGCCAGCTCCGGCACGAGCTTGTGCTCGTAGTCGGCCACCTCGAAGCCGTCGATCACCCCGTCGCCGTCGGTGTCCAGCCGCTTGAAGAAGCGCAGAGCGTCGGCGCGGAACTCGGCGCGGTCGAGGTAGCCGAGATGGCCGGTATCGGCCTGGTCGAACCAAGTCTCCAGCGGATCGGGCGCTTTGGCGGTGGCGCGGAAAGGCTCGCCCGAGGGGCTGAGGAACAACTCCGGCGGTTTATAGGGGGGCGGCGGCGTCGGCCGCGCAGCGGCCATCGCCGCGCCCGCCATCGCCGCGATGCAAGCCGCGGTCAAGATCAGTCGCCTCATGCCGACGGTTCCTCGCGCCTGGTCAGCGGCCATGCTTTTGCTGCGCGCCGAGGCGAAATTCGGTCCCGCGTGTTGCCGGACCGAAAGCGGCGGCGCGCCCTCAGCGGGTCGCGGTGAAGGCGCCCTGCGGACCGCCGGCGTCGATGGTTCCTTTCAACGAGCCGTCGGGCTGCACGTCGCCCTTATAGTCGAGGTGGACCGGCGCGCCCTGGTACGTGGTGTCGTAGGCGAACTCGACCGAGGTCGCCGTCGCCGCGCCCTTGACCTTGGGATCCGTCCCGCCTTGCGGGTCGGTGCAGTCGCCGGTGATCGCGCCGCTGGCGTCCTCTTTCAGGCTGCAGGTGATGGTGTAGGTGATGGCGCCGCCGAAATCGCCGTTCACCCTCCATACGCCCGACTCGTCGGCCGCGGTGGCGACGGCGGGCGCTAGGGAAAGCACGGCGGCGGCGAGAAGCAGCTTCTTCACGGGCGGGTCTCCAACACGGGCCGACGCGATCATACGCTCTCGGCCTGGCGCCTCCAATCCCGGTGCGCGACGCCGCGTAAGGGTTCGCTTGATTTCGGGATCGCCGGCCCTAAAAGCGAGGCGATCGATCAAACGAGCGTTTAAGGGAGCCGCCCATGTCCGACGTCGCCACCGCCACTCGCGCCCGACCGGGCGAGCTGTTCGACCTGACCGGAAAGGTGGCTATCGTCACCGGTTCGACCAAGGGCATCGGCAAGGCCATCGCCGAGCGCCTGGCCGAGCACGGCGCCAAGGTCGCGATCTCATCGCGCAAGGCGGCCGCGGTCGAGGCGGTCGCCGCCGAGATCAACGCTCGACATCAAGGTCAGGCGATCGGCGTGCCGGCCAACATCTCGTCCAAGGACGACCTCCAGCGACTGGTCGACGAGACGCGCAAGGCCTTCGGCAAGGTCGACATCCTGGTCTGTAACGCGGCCTCCAACCCGTACTACGGGCCGATGAGCGGCATTTCCGACGAGGCGTTCCGCAAGATCCTCGACAACAACATCGTCTCCAACAACTGGCTGATCAACATGGTCGCCCCGGAGATGAAGGAGCGCCACGACGGCTCGATCATCATCATCTCGTCGATCGGCGGCCTGCGCGGCACGCCGGTGATCGGGGTCTACGCGATCTCGAAGGCCGCCGACATGCAGATGGCGCGCAATCTGGCGCAGGAGCTGTCGCCCTCGAACATCCGGGTCAACTGCATCGCACCCGGTCTCGTGAAGACAGACTTTGCGCGCGCGCTCTGGGACACGCCGGAAGCCGAGCGCCGTTCGTCCAGCGGCAACCCGTTGCGTCGCCTGGGCGAGCCGGACGACATCGCCGGCGCTGCGGTCTTCCTGGCCGGCAAGGCGGGCGCCTGGATGACGGGGCAGACCATCGTGATCGACGGCGGCTCCACGAGCTGAGTCACCCGACCGTCAGTCGGTCTTCAGCGCCATCTCAAGGCCGCCCCGGAACGGCAGCGTCATCGTGCGCAGGCCGTGCGCGGGGTCGGCAATGAAGGCGAAGAAGTCGGCGTAGCCGGCGCGGGCGCGGGGCTGCGCGGTGTTGTCGGCGCAGATCACGGCGCCGGCGCGCAGGTGTGGCGCGATTATTTCGAGCGCCGGCCGCGCCATCGGCGTCCAGATGTCGAAAAGGGCGAAATCGACCGGCCCCGCGAGATCCTTCAGCGTTTCGCGCAGGTCTCCCTCGCGCAGGTCGATCCAGTCCGAGAGTTCCGCCGCCGCGAAGGTGGCGCGCGCCGCCGCCGCCTTCGCAGGCTCGTGCTCGGTCCCGATCACCACGCCCGCACCGCCGCCGGCCTTGCAGTTGTCCCGCACGGCGGCGGCTAGGTAGAGCGTCGAGACGCCGAACGAGGTGCCGAGTTCGACGATGCGGCGCGCGCCGAGGGCGCGGCAAACCGCGTAGCAGAACAGCGCCTTCTCCGGCTCCAGCGCCACCAGCTTGTCGGCGTAGAAGGCGTGATCGCGGGCGTCCGTACCCCAGTCGCTACGACCCTCCGCGGCCCTGCCGTCGAAATAGGACGCGGAGAGCGACTCCTGCGCCCGGCTCCGCTCATGCAGCGAGGCCAGGATCGCCTCGAGCTTCGGATCGTTGAGCATCGTCGTCACCCGCCTCCCTGTTCGTCCTCGCCAGGGCTAGCGGCGGCCACCATGCGGCGGCAAGGCGCCCGCCGCATGTGGTGGCCGGCTTGGCGCGCACTCGCTATAGATTGTCACGATATCGCAGCGACGCCGCTCGTCGGCTCGGCCAACCTTCTCGCACGACGCTGCAGGGAGCGCGCCAGCCATGACCGCCAAAATCCGCCATCCGGCCCTCAACGCCGACGACATGCAGCGTTGCAAGGGCTCTTCCGAGGCGGTTGGTCGCCTTGCCCATTTCGAGGAGCCGGAAGGCGATCTCGTCGGCGTGACGCAGCAGTACGACGATCGCGCCGAGCGGGCCGGCCCTTGAGTTACGGCGGCGGTCATCTCATCCGTTCTGCGGCGACCATCTATCCCGACGGCCTGCGGCTCGACCAGCACGACCATCCCTGGGGCCAGCTGGCCTTCTGCAACTCGGGCGTCATGCGGGTGGAGAGCGAGCGGGCCGCATGGCTGGCGCCGCCGACCCGCGCCATCTGGCTGCCGGCGCGGGTCGCCCACGCCATCGTCATGCGAGGCGAGGTCGCCACGCGTTTCCTCTACCTGTCGCCCGAGCTCGCGGCGCCGCTGCCGGCCGCGCCGGTCGTCGTGGAGGTGACGCCGCTGCTCCGGGAGCTCATCCTGTACATCCTGAACCTGCGCATGCTGCATTCCGGGCGGCCGGCCGAGGAGCGCATCGCGCGCCTGCTGGTCGACCTCCTCGCCGAGGCCCGCCGCGTCGACCTCGCCCTGCCGCTGCCCGGCGACCGGCGGGCCCTCGCGCTCGCCCGCCGCCTGCAGGACGCGCCTGGCGAAACGGCGCCGCTCGCCGAGCTGGCCCGAGCGGCCGGGGCGTCCCTGCGCACCTTGCAGCGGCGCTTCCCAGCTGAGACCGGGCTGACGCTCGAGGCCTGGCGGCAGAAGGCGCGCCTGATCGCCGCGGTCGCGCGTTTGAGTCAGGGCGCGCCGGTCGCTGTCGCCGCCGCGGATTGCGGATACGAGAGCCCTAGCGCCTTCATCGCCGCCTTCAAGCGACAGCTCGGCGTGACGCCAGGCAGGTATCGCGCGGCCCGGTGACCCGCGCGGCTGTCGCGTTGCACCCGACGATCCCGATCGGATGGCCGTTCCAGACGCGGCAAGTGGAGCTTGAGCCTGTGGGCTCGCCCGGCGACATTGGCGGCCAATGGCCGACATGTCCCATGACCCCTTGCGTCGCGCGGTCCGCCTCGTGGCGCTTCTCAACCTCGCCTACTTCGTCGTGGAGATGGCGGTCGCGCTTCGGATCGGGTCGGTGTCGCTGCTGGCCGACAGCGCCGACTTCTTCGAAGACGCGGCCGTGAACTTCCTGATCCTCGCGGCGCTCGGGTGGACGGCCGTGAGGCGGGCGCGGGTCGGGATGCTGCTGTCGGCGGTTTTGCTCCTGCCGGCCGCCGCGTTCCTGTGGACCCTCTGGGGCAAGCTCACGCATCCGCTTCCGCCCGAGCCGGTCGCGCTCAGCCTGACGGGCTTCGGCGCCCTGGCGATCAACCTCTTCTGCGCGTTCACGCTCGCCCGTTATCGCGCTCATGCAGGCAGCCTGACCCGGGCGGCTTTTCTGTCCGCCCGGAATGACACGATCGCCAACGTCGCCATCATCTTCGCCGGAGGCGCGACGGCGCTCACGCACTCGCTATGGCCCGACGTCATCGTCGGACTCGGGATCGCGCTGATGAACGTCGACGCCGCGCGCGAGGTATGGGGCGCAGCGCGCGATGAGCATCGGGAGGCGCTGACGCCTCAACCGTAGCCTTGGCGAGCCGGCTCCATCGTCCAACGCAACGGCGCGCCCGGAGACGCAAAGGCTGGAGGCTCGTCGCCGCAGCGCGGCGCCGGCGAGGCGCCCGGCGTCGGGCCGCTGCCGCCACTGCTCAGCGGGCCGGCCGGCGCCTTTACTGGACTTTAGCCTTCACAACGGCCATATGCGCCTTGCCGCACCGGCTCCGACCGGCGGCGACATCGGCGGCGTGGCCGCGTGTGGGACCTTCAGGTTCTTCTCGCCCGCCGCCTTTATCCTCATTCATGCGGGCGTCCGATCACGCGGGAGCCCGGTCACCCGGACGTCCGGCGCGCCGATGAAAGCGGCCTGCGCCGTCTTCGCGTCCCATCCGCTGAAAGCATCGTTCTTGACCACTTTTTCCGAGTTGGGCCTCGCGCCCGGCCTCCTCGCCGCCATCCGCGCCGAGGGCTACGAGACCCCCACGGCGATCCAGGCCGCGGCCATCCCCGCCGTCCTGGCCGGCCGCGACCTGCTTGGCGTCGCCCAGACCGGCACCGGCAAGACCGCCGCATTCGCCCTGCCGATCCTGCACAGCCTGGCGCAGGGTGGCCGCCGGCCCGCGGGACGGCGGGCCTGCCGCGCGCTCGTTCTTTCGCCCACCCGCGAGCTCGCCCAGCAGATCGCCGCCAGTTTCCGCACCTACGGCGCACGCTCGGGCGTCAGCGTCGCAGTCTTCGTCGGCGGAGTGAAATACGGACCCCAGATGCGCGCGGTCGCTGGGGGCGTCGACGTGCTCGTCGCAACGCCTGGCCGTCTGATCGACCACCTGGGCCAGGGCGCGCTGCGGCTCGACGAGACGGAGGTCTTCGTCCTCGACGAGGCGGACCAGATGCTCGACCTCGGCTTCCTCGAACCGATCCGCAAAATCGTCCACAAGCTTCCCGCGCGCCGCCAGAACCTGTTCTTCTCGGCCACCATGCCGGACTCCATAGCGGCGCTGGCCAGGGAGATCCTGGAAGATCCGGCGGAGGTGCGCGTCGCGGCCCAGTCGACGACGGTGGAGCGCGTCGACCAGCGCGTCATCCACATCGAGGCCGATCGCAAGCGGGACCTGCTGCTCGATCTGCTCAGCCCCCGGGCCGTGAGCCGCGCGATGGTCTTCACGCGCACCAAGCGGGGCGCAGACCGCCTGGCCAAGTTCCTGTCCGCTGCGGGGCTCGATGTGGCCGCGATCCACGGCGACAAGAGCCAGGGACAGCGCGAGCGCGCGCTGGGCGCCTTCAGGGCAGGGCAGGCCAAGGCGCTGATCGCCACGGACATCGCCGCCCGCGGCATCGACGTCGAGGCCGTGAGCCATGTCTTCAACTACGAATTGCCCAACGTGCCGGAGGCCTACGTGCACCGTATCGGCCGCACAGCCCGCGCCGGCGCGGCGGGAACGGCGATCACACTGTGCGACCGCGCCGAGATCGGTCTTCTGCGTGACATTGAGAAGCTCACCCGGCTCTCCATCCCGGCCGAGGACATGCGGGCCGATCGCTCGGCGCCGGCGCGGCCTCCCGCTGGCGAGAACAAGGGCAAGAAGAAGACTCGCCGGCGCCGTGGCGCCCCGGCCAGGGACGCTGCACGAGCTGCCGTCGCGTCGCCGTCGCAGCCGCAGCCTGGCGGCGCGGGCCGGCGCAACGACCGCAAGCGCGGCGCCCCCGGTGGGCGCGAATGGAGGCCGACTTTGTAATCGGCGCAAAAAGGGCTACATCCACGCAATCGAATATCGCCGCGGTTCGCCTGCCCTGCCTTGCCTGGTCGCGAAGACCCTGTCCGGGCCGGCCTTCGTTCCACTCCGACCATTTGATCGGCCACGCGGCAGCCTGGTTCGACACTTACTGATCCTGAAAGAGACTCTATGACCACTGGAACCGTCAAATGGTTCAACGCCACCAAGGGCTTCGGCTTCATCCAGCCCGAGAGCGGCGGCAAGGACGTCTTCGTCCACATCTCGGCCGTTGAACGGTCGGGCCTCGGCTCTCTTGCCGAGGGGCAGCGGATCTCATTCGAGCTCCAGCGCGACCGCAAGACCGGTCGCGAGTCGGCGACCGATCTCAAGTCGGCCTAGTTCCGGGGCGCGGCGGCATGGCGAAGGAAGAAGCCATCGAGTTCGACGGCGTCGTGGAGGAGATCCTTCCCGGCGGCCAGTTCCGCGTCAGGCTCGAAGGCGCCGACAGTTCCATTCTCGTCTACACAGCCGGCAAGATGCGCAAGAACCGCATCCGCACGGCCGTGGGCGACCGGGTCACGGTCGAAATGACGCCCTACGACCTGACGCGCGGTCGGCTGATCTTCCGGCACAGGGGCGACGCCCCTCCCGGCCAGCCCGGCGCGGCGGGCCGCCGCCAGTATCGGCCGCGGCGATGAGCGACGTCGTCAGCCGCGTCCTCGTCCAGTGCCCGGAAACGGGCGACACGGTCGGGACGGTCATGCGGCTGAGGCCATCCGCCTTCGAGGCGTTGCGCGGCGAATACGGCTTCCGCTGCACCCGCTGCGGCAAGGTCCACACCTGGCGCAAGGAAAACGCCTGGCTGGAGGGCGGGCCGGGCGTCTAGCCAACGGGCGCCGTTTCCGGCGATCGGGCGGCTGAGCTGCTGAAGCGATCGGCCGATCGCGATCGGCCGCTTACGCGGAGACCTCGCGGATGGCCGCGATCGACAGCTCGCGGGCTTTCGCGAGCCGCTTCGCGCCCTCGTCCAGAGTCGCGTCGCGCTTGGAGAAGCAGAGGCGCACGAGGCTGGTCACCGGCGCCTGCTCATAGAAGGCCGAGACCGGGATCACGGCCACGCCCGCCTCCTTCACCGCGCGCAGGGCGAAATCCATGTCGCGCTCGGCGATCCCGGAGCCGGCGAGGTCTACGTTCAGAAAGTAGGTGCCCTCGCTGGGCAGGACGGCGAAGCCCTCGCGGGCCAGCGCCTCGGCGAGGCGGTCGCGCGAGGCGGCGAGTTCGCCCGGCATTCGCGCGAACCAGGCCTCGCTGTTGTCGAGCCCCCAGGCGACGGCGGTCTGGAGGTTGGGCGCGGTCGTGAAGGTGTTGAACTGGTGAGCCTTGGCGATCAGAGCCGTCAGCTTCGGCGCGGCGCAGATGAAGCCCACCTTCCAGCCTGTCAGGGCGAACATCTTTCCGGCTGACCCGATCTTCGCGCATCGCTCGCGCATGCCGGGGTAGGCGATCAGCGGCCGGTGGACGCGCCGGTCGAGCACGATGTGCTCCCAGACCTCGTCGCACACCGCAATGGCGTCGTGGCGCACGCAGAACTCTGCGAGCAGGGCGAGGTCTTCGTCCCGGGAGACGGTGGCGGAGGGGTTGAGCGGATTGTTGAGGACCACGACGCGGGTCCTGGGCCCGAACGCGGCCTCCAGGGCTGCGCGCTCCAGCCGGAAGTGCGGGGGGGTCAGGCGCACCAGCTTCGGTGTCCCGCCGGCGCGGCGCACCATCGGCGCGTAGCTGTCGTACATCGGCTGGAACAGCACCGCCTCGTCGCCGGGCGAGAGCAGCGCGAGGAAGCAGTCGGCCAGCGCCTCGGTGGCGCCGGACGTGATCGTCACCTCGCTCTTCCAGTCGAGGTCGAGTCCCTGGTGGCGCGCGTAGTGGCGCGCCACCGCCTCGCGCAGGGCCGGCAGGCCGTACATCGGCGGGTACTGGTTGTAGCCGTGCAGCGTCTCCTCGGCGGCGCGGCGGCGGATCGGTTCCGGGCCCGGCTCGTCGGGAAAGCCCTGACCGAGGTTGATCGCGGACAGTTCCTGGGCGAGGCCCGACATCACCGCGAAGATGGTGGTCGGCAGGGTCTCGTAGAGGTGGTTGGCCATGGCGAAGGGATGCTTAGCTTAAGGCCATGCAGATCGTCGACTTCCGCCCGGAGCTCGCGCCCGCCTTCAAGGCGCTGAACGAGGCCTGGATCACGGCCCTGTTCGCGCTGGAGCCGAAGGACCTGGAGGTGCTGGGCGATCCCGCAAGCAGGATCGTGGCGCCGGGCGGGACGGTGTTCTTCGCCATCGACGACGGCGCGGCGGTAGGCTGCTGCGCGCTGATGAAGCTGCCCGACGGCGGCTTCGAGGTGGCCAAGATGGCGGTAGCCGACAGTCACAAGGGCCTCGGCCTCGGCCGTGCGCTGATGGCCGCCTGCGTCGAGCGCGCCAGGGCCGCCGGCGCGCCGCGCCTCTACCTCGAGACCAACTCCAGCCTCGCCCCGGCGCTCGCCCTCTACAGGAGCTGCGGCTTCGAGGAGATCGAGCCCGCCCACCCCTCGCCCTACGCGAGGGCGGATGTGGCGATGGAGCTGCGGCTGTAGGCTCAGGAACCGGTCCGAGGCTGCGCTACGCCTCCTCGCGAAGCCGCTTCTTCCTGAAACTCGGGTTGAGCACCTTCTTGCGCAGCCGGATCGCCTTCGGCGTCACCTCGACCAGCTCGTCTTCGTCGATGTAGGCGATGGCCTGCTCGAGGGTGGGACGGCGCGGCGGGGTCAGGCGGATCGACTCGTCCTTGCCGGCGGCTCGGATGTTGGTGAGCTGCTTGGCCTTCATCGGATTCACGTCCAGGTCGTCGGCCTTGGCGTTCTCGCCGATGATCATGCCCTGGTAGGTCTTTTCGCCCGCGCCCACGAACATCACGCCGCGATCCTCGAGGTTCCAGAGCGCGTAGGCGGTCATGTCGCCGTCGGCGTTGGAGACGAGGACGCCGTTGCGCCGGCCCTCGATCGCGCCCTTGTAGGGTTCGTAGTGGGAGAAGAGGCGGTTGAGCACGCCCGAGCCGCGCGTGTCGGTCAGGAACTCGCCCTGGTAGCCGATCAGCGAGCGCGACGGGGCCTGGAAGTTCAGCCGCGTCTTGCCCGAGCCGGAGGGGCCCATGTCCTTCAGCTCGGCCTTGCGGGCGGCCAGCTTCTCGATGACCACGCCGGCGTAGTCGTCGTCGACGTCGATCACCACCTCCTCGATCGGTTCCAGCCGTTGGCCGGTGTCCGGATCAGTCTGGTAGACGACGCGCGGGCGGCTGATCGAGAGCTCGAAACCCTCGCGGCGCAGCGTCTCGATGAGGACGCCGAGCTGCAGCTCGCCGCGACCGGCCACTTCCAGCGCGTCCTTGTCCTCCGTCTCGGCGACCCGGATGGCGACATTGGCCTCGGCCTCGGCGAGCAGGCGGGCGCGGATCACGCGGCTCTGCACCTTGTCGCCGTCGCGGCCCGCCAGGGGGCTGTCGTTGATGCTGACGGTGATGGCGATCGTGGGCGGGTCGATCGGCTGGGCCGGCAGCGCCCTCGTGACCTCGGGTGCGCAGAGGGTGTCGGACACGGTCGCTTTCGACATGCCGGCCACCGCGACGATGTCGCCGGCGAACGCCTCGTCGACGCCCTGGCGCTTGAGGCCGCGGAACGCGAGCAGCTTGGAGATGCGGCCGCGCTCGATCTCCTTGCCCTCGCGCGAGATCGCCTTGATCGCCATGCCGGGCGCGAGGCGGCCGGACTCGATCCGGCCTGTGAGAAGGCGGCCCACGAACGGGTCGGCCTCGATCAGCACGGCCAGCAATTGCGCGGGCTCGCCGCTGCGCGCTTCGGCGGCCGGCGCGGCCACGTGCGCCACGATCAGGTCGAACAGCGGCGCCAGGCTCTCACGCGGCGCTGCGAGGTCGAGCGCCGCCCAACCCTGCTTGCCGCTGGCGTAGAGATGCGGAAAGTCGAGCTGCTCGTCCGTCGCGCCCAGCGCCGCGAAGAGATCGAAGGCGTCGTTCAGGACCCTGTCCGGGTCCGCGTTCGGCCGGTCGACCTTGTTGAGCACCACGATGGGTCTCAGGCCGAGCTTCAGCGCCTTGCCGAGCACGAACTTGGTCTGGGGCATCACGCCTTCCTCGGCGTCGACCAGCAGCAGGCAGCCGTCGACCATGCCGAGGATCCGCTCCACCTCGCCGCCGAAGTCGGCGTGGCCGGGCGTGTCGATGATGTTGATCCGCGTCTCGCCGGCGGCGCCGTGCCAGAGCACCGACGTGCACTTGGCGAGAATGGTGATGCCGCGTTCGCGTTCCTGGTCGTTGGAATCCAGGGCGCGCTCGGCGTGGGCCTCGTTGGCCCGGAAGGCGCCCGACTGGGCGAGCAATTGGTCGAC
>JAKAZA010000082.1 GCA_021816155.1 Pseudomonadota bacterium
CCAGGGCGATGCCCGTGTTGCCGCTGGTCGGCTCCACGATCACCGTGTTCGGCCCGATCAGGCCCTTGGCCTCGAGCGCCTCGATCATCGCGACGCCGATGCGGTCCTTCACCGAGGCGATCGGGTTGAAGAACTCGAGCTTGGCCAGGACCACCCCTTTCGGCTTCAGCTCGGCGGTCAGCCTGGGCAGGCGGATCAGCGGCGTGTCGCCGATCGTATCGAGAATGGAGTCGTAGATCCTGCCTCGGCCGGCCCTCGCGTAGCGTGCGGCGTCATATTCTGTGGCGGCGCTGTCCATGGAGCATCCCCGGGCGAAGAACCCTTGATCTGGCGCGACCTTAGGCCCTCGCCCGGAATTTGGAAGCGCCGGCAACGTGTCCGGCGCGGGTGGACGGGCCGAGGGGCCGGGATTAGGGGTGCGGGGCGCGCCATGACCCGTCTCATTCTCGTTCTCGCGTTGCTGGCTCTCGCGGCGCCCGCCTGGGCGCAGGGAACAGAGGAGAGTCGCTGCGAGCAGGGGCAGCGGCAGGCCTGTACCGCGGCCATCGACGCAGGGCGGTACAGTGGCGAGGCGCTGGCGGGCATCTACGCGGAGCGCGGCGAGGCCGATGCGCAGGCCGGTCACCATCGCGCGGCCGTCGGGGACTTCACCGCGGCGATCACAGCCGATCCCCGCGACGCGCTCTACCTGGTGTTCCGGGCCAAGGAGTACGAGGCCGACGGCCAGACCCGGCTGGCGATCGACGACCTGAAGGCGGCGCTGGCTCTGTCGCCCGGCGACGGCGAGGCGGGATCGGCGCTTGCGCGGCTGGGTTCGACGCCCGTTGCGGAGCCGCAGACCGCGGGCGACACGCTGACCGCACGCATCGTCGCGGACCCGCGCGCCGAATACGAGCCGGCGAAGGCGGCCTTCGCCGCGATGCTCGAGGCGAAGGACGTCGGCGTGACCAACGACGTGGCTCACTGCGTCAGCGGCGCCGACTTCCTGGGCGTCGCGCAGCTGGCGCCGGGCGCGGGCGACGTGAACTGGCGGTTCCCGCTCTACGTCGACCTCGCCTACGACATAGCCGCCTGGCGCCTGCAGCTGACGTTGGCGCGCTACCCCGAGGCGGTCTGGGCGCCTCTGCTCGATGGTTACGAACAGGCGAAGCTGCTGGACATCCTGGTGCGGACCACCCCACCCGAGACAGACGTCGATGCCGATGCGCCGCCGGACGATGCGCAGGACGGCGGCGGCGACTCCGGCGGCGACGCCGACGACCGGGCGTTCGAGGCGCGGCTCTTGAAGGCGCTGGAGGCGTACCGCGCGGCGCATCCGACGCCGCGCCTGCTCCGGTTCATTCGCGGCGCGGGTTGCAGCGGCGACGCGCCGCCGGCGCGCGTCGACGCCAAGCCGGGCGACGGCGTCGTGTGGTTCATCCCGATGTTCTACTACGAGCTCTGCCGAGCCAACGGCCTGGCGCCTGACGATCCGGACAGTTGCGATCGCTGGCGCGAGCTGCGGGACGGCGTGATCGCCGATGTCGCCGGCGACTACGCGTATGAGGTACGCTGGCCGGACGGCGCTGCGCTGAAAGGCGCGCTCAGAGTGGCCGGCGGCGACAGCATCACGCTCGCCGAGCCGGACCAGGCCGACCAGACCGCGCGCGGCAGCGAGTAGAGGGCCGGCGGACAGGGGAACGCTGGGTGATCGACGATCCCGCCGGGGCGGCGGCGCCCAATGCGCCCAAACGGCGCCTCGGCGCCCTGCACGCCACCCTTCTCGCGCTCGGCATGATCATGACCACCGACACGCTGAAGACGGCGCCCGTGGTCGCGAGGAGCCTCGGCGTCTGGCATTTTTATGCGACCTGGGCGCTGGGGGGTCTGATCTCGATGGTCGGCGCCCTCTGCTATGCGGAGATGGCCACCGCGTTCCCCGACCCCGGCGGGGACTACGCCTTCCTGACAAGGGCGTACGGTCGGCGCATCGGTTGGCTCTTCGCCTGGTCCCGATTCTCCATCATGCACACCGGCTGGATCGCGCTGATGGCCTTCATGTTCGCAGACTACGCTGGCGACCTGCTGCGACTGACGTCGGCCGGCCGGACGCTGTTCGCGCTGGCCACCGTCGCTGCGCTGATGGGGCTGAACCTGATGCACGTGCGCCGCGGGTTTCTGACCCAGGCCGCGCTCGTGGGGCTGGTGACGCTGGGGTTCGCGGCGGTGGCCGCCGCGGCGGTGAAGCTGGGTCTCTCGGGACAGCTGCCCGCCGCCACGCACGCCCCGGGTGCGCCGCCGAGCCTCGGCAAGTTCACCGTGGCGCTGATCTACATCTTCCTGGCCTACGGCGGCTGGAGCGACGCGGCCACGCTGTCGGCCGAAGTCCGCAGCGGGCGGCGGGGGATGTTGACGGCGATCATGGGCAGCCTGGCGGCGCTGATGGCGATCTATCTGGCGCTGAACGCGGCCATGATGATCGGCCTCGGTCCCGACGCCCTGGCGGCGAGCTCCGCGCCGGCGGCGGATCTAATGGGCCGCGCGTTCGGGCCCGCCGGAAAGGCGCTGATCGTGGCGGTCGTAGGGGTCAGCGCCGTCGCCAGCATCAACTCCACGCTGATCGTCGGCGCCCGCACCACGTTCGCCGCCGCTCGTGATACGCCGCTGCTGCATCGCATCGGGCGCTGGCACCCCACGCGCGAAGTCCCGGCGCACGCGGTGCTCGTCGAGGGCGGTTTCGCCATGGCGCTGGTGTTGGCCGGCGCCATGGCGCCCAGTGGCTTCAACGCCATGGTCGACTACATGACCCCGGTCTACTGGTTCTTCGTGACCCTGAGCATGGGCGCGCTGATCATCCTCCGGCGACGCCACCCCGAGGCGTCGCGCCACCTGCGCACGCCGCTCTTTCCCCTCTTTCCCGCCGCCTTTGCGGCCGTCTCGCTCTACATGTTCGGCGCGAGCCTCTTCGAGCTCGGCGCCGGCGCGCTCTGGGGGGCGGGCGTGATGGCGGTCGGGGCGGGGCTGGCGCCGTTCCTGCGCGGGCCGCGGTCCGCCGCGGCCGCGGCGCAATAGGGGCGCGGGACCCGGCTCGCGCAGGGTTGTTCCACCGCGCGGTTGCGCCCGAGCGAGCCTCTGGCGCAGATCTAGCGGCGATGCGCCGCCGACTCGCTTGCCTGGCCGCCTTCGTCTGCGCGCTCGCCGCGGCAGGCGTCGCCCACGCCGGAATCACGATCTCGTTCTATTCGCATGGCTGGGGACTGGGGCATGGTCTCGTCTACTTCCCGCACGCCTTCGTCCTGATCGAACGCACGGGCGCGCCAGACGCGCCCGTCAGCCGGGAGACCTACGGCTACACCGCCATCGCCCAGGATCCGAGCGTCCTGCTGCACCCGACCCCCGGCGAGGTGATCCCCGAGGACCCTAGCTACCTGAAACGCTCGACCCTGCACTTCACGCTGACCATCAGCGAGGCGCAGTACCGGGCGTTGAAGGCCACGGTGGCCGCATGGGCGGCGCCCGGAAGCCAGCTCTACAGCCTCGACGGCCACAACTGCATCACCTTCGTGGCGGACCTGGCGCAAGAGCTTGGACTGAAGACGCCGCCGCCGACAGGGCGCGACCCCGGTCGGTTCCTTGAAGCGGTTCGACGGCTGAACGCCGCGCGGTTCGCTGCGCGGACCGTTGCAGCGGTCGGGCCGAGCGGGTAGCCCAAGCTCGCATGGATCACGTTCCGGCGCGGGCCGTAACCAGGCCGGACCTCGAAGCGTAGAAGAAGGGCGAACCGCGCCCGACTGAGGACGACCATGCCTCGAGACCGCAAACTCACGCTCGCCACCCGCGCCATCCGCGCGCTTCCGGCCGCCAGCCTCGGATGCGGGATGCTGCTGGCGCTGACGCTGGTCGGCGGGCGGGCCGGCGCGGTCACGCCGCTGGCGCCGCCCCGGCGCCTGCCGGCGCCGCTTGTGGATGAGCCGCGCTCCGCCGGCCTGCAGACCGCCGTACTCTCCGGCGGCTGCTTCTGGGGCGTCCAGGGCGTGTTCGAACACGTGCGGGGCGTGCGCCGGGTCGAGGCCGGCTACGCAGGCGGCGCGGCGGGCGCGGCCAGCTACGAACTGGTAAGCACCGGCGCAACCGGCCACGCCGAGTCGGTGCGGATTTCATTCGATCCGAGCGAGATCTCGTACGGTCAGATCCTGCGCATCTTCTTGTCGGTGGCGACCGATCCGACGCAGGTGGGCGGGCAATACCCGGACCAAGGTTCCCAGTACCGCGGCGAGATCTGGTACCTGAACGGGGCCCAGCGGCAGGTGGCCACGCGCTACATCGCGCAACTGAACGCCGCGCATGCGTTCCGGCGTCCCATTGCGATGCGGGTCGACCCTTTCAGGGGCTTCTTCCGTGCGGAACCCTACCACCAGGACTACCTCGAGCGGCACCCCGACCAGCCCTACATCGCGGCGTACGACATCCCGAAGGTGCGCGCGCTGCACGCGCTTTTTCCCGCAGACTGGCAGGTCGCGGCGGTGCTCGCGCGCGGCTGACATTGACGGGGCGGCGGCCGCCCTGATCTGTTGTACGGATGGGAGAACCGGCTGACGCGCGCAAGTGGTCGCCAGGCGCGCAGACGATGCGGCCGGTTTTGGTCGGCGCGCAATACCTGCGGGCCGCCGCGGCCCTCGGCGTGGTCGCAGATCACAGCTGCGCCAACGCGGCATTCCCGAAGTATCTGGGCGTCAGCACGTTTGGGGGGGCGCCGCTGGGCGGCGCCGCCGGGGTCGATCTGTTCTTCGTGCTTTCCGGCTTCATCATGGCCTACGTCAACCTCGACGAGCGCCTCGCGCCGCGGCGAGCGGCGTCGACCTTCTTCAAGGAGCGGTTCGCACGAGTGGCGCCGCTGCTCTGGCTGGTCTGCCTGGTCTACCTGGCGCTGGCCACCGCGGGCTTCGGCGGCGCCGCGCCGCTCGACTGCGTGCGTGCGGCCCTGCTGTCGCCAGTGGGCAAGATGGCGCCCAACGTGGTCTGGACCCTGCGCCAGGAACTGCTGTTCTACACCCTTTTCGGGCTGACCTACATGTGGCGGGCGCCGCGATGGCTGCTCTGGGTCTGGTTTGCCGCGCCTCTCGCGGTCTGGCTCGCCCAGGCGCATCCAAGGGGCCTTGCCGCGGGGATCGCAAAGGTGTTCGCCGGCCCGGACCACCTCGAGTTCGGCGCAGGGTTCGCCCTGGGCGTCGCCTGGCTGAAGGGCGCGGTCCCGCCGCTGCGCAGAGGAAGCCTCGCTGCGCTCTGCCTCGCCCTCGTGGCCGTGTTCGCCGGGGCGGACCTGACCCACTACGCCCGTTCGACGCTGCAGGCGTTGCCTATGGCGGCGACCTGCGGCATCGCCGTCTGGGCCGCGGCGTCGGTCAGCCACACGCGCGGCTTCCTGGCGCGGGGCGTCCGGCGCCTTGGCGACGCCTCTTACAGCATCTATCTGGCCCACAGCCTGGCGATCTCACTCGCTCTGCGCCTGATCGTGCGCGACAGCACGACCGCCGCGGAGCCAGCGGTCATGCTGGTGTTCGTCGTGGCGACCGCCTTCGGCCTCCTCGTCTACGAGCTGGCCGAACGGCGACTGGTCGGCTGGACGCGCCGTTCATTGCGGATCGGCGACCGGGCCGCCGCCGTCAGCCTACGTACAGCTTGAGTGTCACGATGAGTCCGCCGACCAGCGCGAGGTAGGCGGCCGTACAGCCATAGACGAATAGCCGATCGACCAAGCCGCCGTGGACCTTGGCCGCAGGGCGTTCAACCTCTCCCATGGCGCGTCCCTCCAGCTAGCGCCCGACGACACTAGCGGAACAAAGTTGCCTTGCGATTTCGCCGCAATGACGGAGTTGTGGCTGCGGTGCGCGGGGGCCGTGGCGTCGCGCCGGAAGTCGGGGCGACTTGAGCTTATCGCACGGCGACGGCAAAAGGGTCGGATGATCCGTCCGTTGCTTGCCGCCGCGCTCGCCATCGGCCTTGCAGCCTGCGCGACCACCCAGCGCATCGAGGCCGCAGGGGACGTGCATGCGTTGCTCGTCTCGATACGCGACGACGACAAGCCGGCGTTCGACGCCCGGGTCGACAAGCCGGCGCTCGAGCGCGAGCTCGAGGCGCGCATCCTGGAGCGCACCGAACGGCCCGACATGAGCGACGCGACCCGCACGCTGGGCGCGCTGTTCGCCAAGCCGCTCGCCCGGATCGCGGGGGACGCGCTGTTGCAGCCACAGGTCTTCCGGGCGGTCGCCGAGTATTACGGCTACTCGCCGCAGACCCCGATTCCGAACGAACTGGAGATCGCCGCCGCCCTGCGCGCCCTGCCTGACGGCCGCGTCTGCGCCGCGAAGCGTCACAACGGGCCCTGCCTGATCACCTTCGCCAACGAAGGCGGCGTATGGCGGATGGTGAGTTTCGACGGTGACATCCGCCAACTGCACCTGCCGAAGTAGAGGCCGCTCCCATGTCGCGTTCGAACCGCTTTCCGTTCGCCGCACTGGGTGCGGCGCTGGCCTGCGCCCTCGCCGCGCTCCTTGCGGCCTCGCCAGCCGACGCGAGCGACCATTTCTTTTCGTACGACCCCGCCAACGACGCGACGCGGCAGACGGCCGGCGCGCTGACGTTCGAGTTCCGCCAGAAGCTGATCTGGGTGCGCGTGCTGTCGGTGCGCTCCACGGAAGGCCAGGCGACCGCACTTCTGAAGCCCGCCAACGAGCGCGCCCTGGGCCCCGGCGGGCTGTCGCGGGTGATCGGCCCGGGCGGCCACGAGCGCGACCTCTACCAGGTGGAGGGCGCAGACCAGGGCGTGGAAATGATCCACGCCTTCTGCCCCGGCTCGACGCGCGCCTGGATGGCGTTCGGACACATCGCCGAAGGCGCCCCGCTGCGGGTGCTGGTGATCGGCGACGCGCCCGGCGGAGGCCCGGCGCGGCTCTGCCAGACATTCGATTTCACCTTCCACGGCGAGTGGCGGCTGCCCGGCGGCACCCACCCGCCGGAGCGCGACCTGCTGGTGCCGCAGTTTCCTTACTGAGAAGGGCCGCTCAGCCCGCCTGGCGGCCCGGCATGGAGGGCTGACGCGGCCCCAGCGCCCCTCGGCAGTGCGGCCGCTTCCCGCGCCAGACGCTCGATGCGGGCGAAGTCGCCGGCGGCGACGGCCTGGCGCGGGACGAGCCAGGACCCGCCCACGCAGAGCACGTTCGGGAGCGCGAGATAGGCCGACGCACTGGCCGCATCGATGCCGCCGGTCGGACAGAAGCGCGCCTGCGGGAACGGCCCGGCCAACGACTTCAGCGCCGCGACGCCGCCGGCCTCGGCCGCCGGGAAGAACTTGCAGATCGCAATCCCGGCCTCCAGGCACGCCATCAGTTCGCTGGCGGTCGCGACGCCCGGTAGGAACGGGATCGGCGCCGCCGTCGCGGCCGCCAGCAGCGCCGGGGTCGCGCCCGGCGAGACCGCGAACTTGGCGCCCGCCTTCGCCGCCGCCGCGAGCTGGGCGGCGTTCAGCACCGTGCCGGCCCCCGGGATGGCGTCCGGAACCTGCGCCGCAATGGCCCGTAGCGCCTCGAGCCCGGCGCTGGTGCGGAACGTCACCTCGATCGCCCGGATTCCGCCCGCCACCAGCGCCCGCGCCAGCGGAACCGCCTGCGCCGCATCATCGATCGTGACCACCGGCACGACGGGCGCCGAGGTGAGAATTTCTTCGAGGGTCATGGGCGGACTCTACCCGGCATGTCCGCCCCGCTCCATCGGCGTCGCACAAGCGGCGCTGGCGGCCGCACGAAGAGGGCACGATCGGGCTGTACGCCGCTTGACGGCGAATCGGCGGAGTCCGACCTGGTCGCCTCGGTCTTTGACATCGTTGAAGCTAGAGGCGGTCCGCCGGCGGCGGAAAGTCATGCAACGTTCGCGTGCTCGGGTTCTTCGCGGGGCGCCGCTGCGCTTGGCGGAGCGAGGCGGGTTTTCAGCGCAGCGATCGGTTCGGGCTTGGCGAAGAGGTAGCCCTGCATGGCATGGACGCCGGCGACCTTGAGGAACTTGCGCTGAGCCTCGGTCTCGACGCCCTCGGCGACCACCTTCATCCCGAGCGCGCGGCCGATGGAGACCACTGCGTGGACGAGCGTGGCCGACTGAACGTTCTCAGCGCAGCCCGTCACGAATGCGCGATCGATCTTCAGCTTGTCGAACGGGAAGAGGCGAAGGTGGCTGAGCGACGAGTAGCCGACGCCGAAATCGTCGAGCGCGATCTTGAGGCCCAGCTCGTGCAGGCGCGCCATGTTGCGGCGCACCTCGTCCTCCTCGGCCAGCACCGCGGTCTCGGTGACCTCGATCTCCAGGCGTCGGGGGTCGAAGCCGTGGCGGGCTATGAGGATCTGGAGCTCGTCGACGAACGACGGGTCGGCGAACTCGACCGCCGAGGCGTTGAAGCTGATCGTGCAGTCGCCCAGCTCGGCGGTCTCGCGCATCGCCCTCGCCAGCACCCACTGCGTCACCCGGCCGATGAGGCCGTAACGCTCGGCGATCGGGATGAAGAAAGCCGGACTGACGAACCCCCGCGTCGGATGCGTCCAGCGGACCAACGTCTCGACGCCGGTGATCGTCTCGCCTTCGCGATCGAACTGCGGCTGGTAGACGAGGGTCAGCTGGTCATTGTCGATGGCCGCGGCGAGGTCGGCGAGCAGCGCCTCCTCGTCGGGCGGCGCATCGGCGGCCGCTGGCGGGCGCAGGTCGGGCGGATAGCCCTCCAGCACGTCTAGCGTGGCCAGAAGCTGGCGGTGGAGGATCTGGGCCTGGTCGACGTTGACCACGCCGAGATCGCGCGCCTGGGCCTCGAGGCGGCCGGCGGTCTCGGCCACGACGCGGGCCCCCATGTTGAGGCTCATCGACTTGAGGGCGTGAGCGGCCCCGGCGGCGGCGGCGCAGTCGCGGGCGTTGCAGGCTTCGATCACGGCCCTGACGGCGGCCGGAGCGTTCTCGCGGTAGAGCCGGCGGACTCTCGCCACGAAGTCGCCCTTGCCGGCGGCGGCCATGCGGGCGAGCTCGCCGGTGACCTGAGGGTCGAGCAGGTCGGCGGCGGAAGCAGGCCCGATCGTCGCGGTCACGGGCTTCGACGCAGCCGCCGGCGGCCTGGGCGGCGGGGCCAAGCCGGAAGCGGGAGCCTGCGCCGCGGGGGTCATGAACTCGCCAAGCCTGGCGGCGAGCGCGGCCAGCGTGAAGGGCCGCGACAGCATCCCGTCCACGCCGGCTTCGCGCCAGCGATCGGCGACGGGTCCGGCCGCGTGGTCGGTGAGGGCCACGATCGGCGTGCCGGCGCCGGTCTGGCCGGCGCGGATCGCCGCCACCGTTTCGCGGCCGTCCATCTGCGGCAAGGACACATCCAATAAGACGAGATCGAACGGCTCGCTCTGCGCCGCCTCGACCGCCGCGGGCCCGTCGCCGACGAGCTTGACGGCGCAACCAAGCCGCGTGAGCAGCTGGAACGCCACCTCGCGGTCGACGAGCGCGCCCTCCGCCACCAGGACGCGGCGGCCGGCGAAGCTGGGCGCCGGCGCGGATTCGCGACGGCCCGCGTCCGCCAGCGCCTCGCCAAGCGGCGCGCCCGCGGCGACCTGCGCAAGCACCGCGGCGATCTCGCGGCGGCGCAGCGGCTGCGGCAGGGCGAGATCGGCGAGGCCCTGGTCGACCAGCTGCCGGGCGGCCGTATCGCCCAGATCGCCCAGCGCGACGACCGGGGCCCGGGCCCTGTCGGCGCCGCGCAGCGCGGCGGGATCGGTGATGACCAGGCCCGGCTCGTCGACGCCCTTGTCGAGTGCGAACCCGGCGGCGAGCAGATAGCGCTCCAACACAGCGCGGGTGGCCGGTCCCGCGACGGCGAGCCGGGCGCCCTCGCCGGCCACCTTTGGCCAGGCAGGCGCCGGAGCGAGCACCCGCATCGGCAGATCGAGCGCGAAGACGGATCCCTTGCCGACGTCGCTGACGGCGACAAGGCCGCCGCCCATCGCTTCAGCCAGCCGCTTGCAGATGGCGAGGCCGAGGCCCGCGCCGCCGAAGCGCGGCACGGTCGGCTCGTCGGTACTTGTCGGCGCATCGAAGAGACCGGGGATCTCGTCCCTGGGGATGCCGACGCCGGTGTCGCGGACCGCGATCCGCAGGCCTTCGCCCTTCGGCGCCACGTGGACCATTACCGCGCCGGCGTCGGTGAGCCTGATGGCGTTGTTGACCAGCGCGCCGATCGCCTGGCGAAGGCGCACGGGATCGGTCTCGATCAGGCCAGGCGTGGCGGGATCGACGTATGCGGCGAGATCGAGGCTCTTGCGCCGCGCCTGCTGCCAGAAGAACGCCAATACGTCCTCGACCAGCTCCGTCGGGTCGGCCGACGCGGCTCGCAGCTCCGGCTTGCCGGTCTCGAGCTTGGGGATGTCGAGAATGTCGTCGATTGCGGCCAGCAGGGTCTCGCCGCACCTCGCGACGACCTCCGCCAAGCGGCGCTGCGCGGCGGGAAGCTCGCTGGCGGCGAGCATCTCGGCCGCGCCGACGGCGCCACTCATCGGCGTGCGCACCTCATGGCGGATAGTGGCGAGCAAGTCGTGTTCGGCCGCCCTGGCCGCCACCGTATCGCGCAAGGCGGCGGTGCGCTTCGCAAGCGTCGCCTCCAGGTCGGCGATGCGTTCGGATGCGGCGGCGTCGCGCAGGCGGATCTCGTCCAGCACGGCGTTCAGGTCGGCGACGATGCCACCGATCTCGTCGTCCACGGCCGCGCCCGCGCCGGGGACCTCGTCATGGCCGTCGCGCAGGGCCCGCGCCGCGTTCGCAAGCGCGGCCATGGGCCCCGCGATCCGGCGCTGCAGGCGGCGCGCGAGGAGCAGCCCGACCAGCGCCGAGGCGAAGGCGGCCGCGAGGCTCAGCAGGAAGCCGGACACGGGCGTCGCGCGCGCGCCGTCTCGCCAGCCGAGGACCCCGCTGACGAGGACGACGGACACCCCAACCGACACCAGGACCAGCAGGGTCAGCTCGCCCTGGACGGTGCGACGCCACCGGTTCGTTTTCGCGCGTTCCCGCAAAGTGCAGCCGGACCCCAACCTCGACCCCGAAGGGGTTACGCGCGATTAATGACTCCGGGTTTAATGGCGAGGCTCGTCTTGAGCACGGAAAACCGCTGCCGATGTCGGTCGATCCGGACAACGCCGGACCTCCTGTCCATGCGCTCCGCGATCCCCTCCGGATCTTCTACGTCGATGATGATCCGATCCTGCGGGAGTTCGCGGTGATGAACCTCACGACCGACCAGGCGGTGCTGGAGACGGCCGCCGACGGCGCCGAGGCGCTGGCGAAGATCGAGGGGGCGAGGCCCGACATCGTGCTCCTCGACCTCGAAATGCCGAGGCTCGACGGGTTCGAGACGCTGCGGCGGCTGCGGGCCGACCCGCGCCATCGGGAGCTGCCAGTGATCGTGGTGACGAGCCGCGAGGATATCGATGCGATCGAGCGGGCCTTCGGGGCGGGCGCCACGTCTTTCGCCGTGAAGCCGATGAACTGGCGTCTGCTCAGCCACCAGATCCGCTATACGCATCGCAGCGCGCTTAACGAGCGTCGGCTCGCCGAAGGCCGGGCCGACGCGGCGTCGCGGCTGACGCGGCTCGCCGCCGAAGGCGCCCAGTTCATTTCACAGGCGCTAGCGCGCGACCCCGACCTGCGGGCGGCGGCGCTCGGATTTGCGAGAGCCGCCGACGCGGCCCTGAACCTGGACGCCGCCTCGAAGGCCGCCTGAACGTCAGCCGAGCCGGCGCGCGCGAACCGCCGCCAGAGCGCCGCGAGGTCGCTACCCGCGCTTCCAGAACACGCCCGAGCGCGCCACGCAGCGGGCCGGCAGATCCTTGTTCCCCGCCGCGACGTAGCCAAGGCCCGTCATCAGCTCGGCCGTGAGCTTCTGGGCGGTCGGGACGGCGGCCTCGTTGCGCCGGTAGGCTTCGCCAAGCTCTTCGTGCATCAGCACGTCGACGCCGGCCATTGCGGGCAGCCCGTCGAGCGTGGCCTCGACGGCGGCCGCGCGGGCGCGTGGCTCGGCGATCAGCGCGCGCATCCTCGCCAACAGCTCGTCGCCCTCCGGCAGCGGCTCGGGCTCGGCGTAGGGCAGGCCGAGCAGCTCGATGGCGCGGGCGAGATGGTTGCCCTCCGCAGAATGCAGGGCCTTGGCGCGCTTCCACACGGTGTAGCGCTCGTTCTGCGAGCGGGCGCGCAGCCATGAGCGGGTGACACCGCCGATAAACACCTCTTCGTCGTTCATGGCCCCGAACTAAGGCGCCGGCCCGCGTCAGTTCAAGGGGGTGACGCTTGCGGCGGAGGCGGCGCGGCGAAGCCGCCCAGTCGCGCCTCGATGGCCTCCGCGATGGCGAGAGTTCGCGAGTCGCCGCCGCGCGGTCCGATTAGCTGGACCCCGACCGGCAGGCCCCGCGCAGTCTGGCCGGCCGGCAGCGTGGTGACGGGCAGGCCGCACGCGGAGGCCAGCGCAACCCAGTTGAGCGCCGCAAGATAGGGAATCGTGCGGCCGTCCGAGAGTTTCAGCACGCGGCGCGTCACTGGCCGATGGTCGTGCGGGAAGGCCACCACCGGACCGACCGGCGCGACCAGGGCGTCGTATTGGGTGAAGAGGTTGCGCGCCTGCGCGCCAGCCCGAGCTCTCGCCTCGTCGGCGGCGAGCCATTCGTGGTGGCTCGCCGTGTAGTCGATCGCAAGTCCGGCCCAGGAGTCCGGGCCTGCGCCCAGGGCGCGCGCCAGCGAGGCCAGGCCGCGGATGCGACGCATCGTGCGCAACTGCCGGGCCGGCAGGTCTTCGGCCAAAAGGCTGGCGAGCAGCTTGCGGTAGGCTTCGAGGAGACCGGCCATCTCAACCGGGCTCCTGACCGGCGTCACGTCGGCGCCGTGCCCCGCCAGCCCGCGGGCGAAGGCCTCGATGACGGCTTTGACCTCCGGGTCGAGCGGCGCCTCCGGCTGTTCGGTCCACAGGCCGATGCGCAGCCCTTTCAGCTCGATTGGCGCGTGCCCACGCGGCGCCGTCAAACCGCCCTCCAGCACCGACAGCAGCAGCCTGAGGTCGCGGACCGAGCGCGCCAGCGGGCCGACGACGTTGAGGTCGCGCTCGGCGAGGGCGCCCGGCTTCGGCGGCACGTGGCCGATCTGTGAAACGAGACCCCAGGTCGGCTTGTGCGAATAGACGCCGCAGAACGAAGCCGGCGTCCTCAGCGAGCCGCCGATGTCGGATCCGATCTCGAGCGCCGTGATCCGCGCTGCAAGGGCCGCGGCCGCGCCGCCTGACGAGCCGCCGGGCGTCCGGGTCAGGTCCCAGGGGTTGTTGGTGGTTCCGTAAAGGTTGTTGAAGGTCTGGAAGTCGGCGGCCATCACCGGCACGTTGGTCTTGCCCCAGATCACGGCGCCAGCCTGGCGCGCATGGCGCACCACCACCGCGTCTGGCCGCGCGCCATGCCGCAGCGACTTGAGCCCGGACGACGCGGGCATGCCTTCGACGTCGAACGTGTCCTTCACCGTCATCGGCAGGCCGGCGAGCACGCCCAGCCCCTCGCCCCGGGCGCGGTGCTCGTCGATCGCGCGGGCTCGCTCCCGGGCCCGATCGATGTCCGCCGCCACGACTGCGTTCAGCGTGCGGTTCGCCTCGTCGCGCCGGCTGAGCGAGGCGTCCAGCAGCTCAGCGGCGCTGATCCGGCCGGACGAGAGCGCGGCGAGCTGGGCGGTTGCGTCGAGCGACAGGACGGCGTCCATCGGGTCAGCCTCGGAACCCCAGGACATCGCCCATGTCGTAGCGGCCCGGCGGCCTGCCCGCGACCCAGAGCGCGGCCGCGACGGCCCCGCGCGCGAACAGGGCCCGGTCGCGCGCCGAGTGGCTGAGAGTGAGAATCTCGTCCTCGCCCACAAAGGCGACCGTGTGCTCGCCTACGAGCCCGCCGCCGCGCATCACCGAGAATCCGATGGCGCCCTCGGGTCTCGCGCCAGTCAGGCCGTCCCGCCCGCCGATGCGGAGGTCGGCGAGCCCGGCGCCACGGCCCTTGGCGGCCGCCTCGCCGAGCAACAGCGCGGTGCCCGACGGGGCGTCGACCTTGCGCCGATGATGCGCCTCGAAGATCTCGATGTCCCAGTCGGCGGCGTCCAGGCGGTGGGCCACCTGCTCCACGAGCCCTGCCAGGATGTTGACACCCAGGGAATAGTTGCCTGACCGGACAATCGGGATGCGTTGCGACGCCGCGTCGAGTCGGGCGATCTCGCCGTCCGACCAGCCCGTGGCGCCGAGCACCAGGGCCGGGGCGCCGCGCGCGGCCGCGGCCTCGGCGAGCGCCGCCGAGGCCGCCGGCGACGTGAAGTCGATGACCACGTCGCAGGCCGCCGCGTCGGCCGGCGCGCCGAGGCGGAGATGTCCGACGTGCTGACCCTCCGTGCCCGGACGGTCGAAGACCGCCGTCACGGCCACGCCGTGCTTGCCTTCCAGCACCTTCGCGACGGCCCGGCCCATGCGGCCGAGGGCCCCGGCGATTCCGATGCGCAACGATGTGGCTGGCGATCCCACGGTTCGACCCCCGAATGACTGCAGTCCTCGAAAGTCTATCAGACTCTAGGGTCGCGCGACGCTCTCGCTTGTGGGCGCCTTCCGTTTTGCGCCCGGCGCCTCTAGGGTCCGCCGCCTCAAAAGCGGGGGCAGGCGCCGCCCGTACGGAAACCGCACGGACGGACGCGGGGGGCGAGTGGAATGAGCGACGCCGAGAAACGCAGCTTCACCGACGCAGAGGCGCTGGCCTTTCACCGCGAGCCTACGCCCGGCAAGATCGGCGTGACGCCAACGAAGCCGATGGCGACGCAGCGGGACCTCTCGCTCGCCTATTCCCCGGGGGTCGCCGTGCCGGTGCTGGCGATCGCGCGCGACGCGGACTCCGCCTACGACTACACCTCCAAGGGGAATCTCGTGGCGGTGATCTCCAACGGCACCGCAATCCTCGGCCTCGGCGATCTCGGGGCGCTCGCCTCCAAGCCGGTGATGGAAGGCAAGAGCGTGCTCTTCAAGCGCTTCGCCGACGTCGATTCGATCGACGTGGAGGTGACGTCGAAAGATCCGGACGAGATCATCACCGTGGTCAAGAACATCGGCGTCACATACGGCGGCATCAACCTCGAGGATATCAAGAGCCCCGAGTGTTTCCGCATCGAGAGCGAGCTGCAGGAGCTCCTCGACATCCCGGTGTTCCACGACGACCAGCACGGCACCGCGATCATCTCCACGGCCGGGCTGATAAACGCCTGCCGGATCACCGGACGCCGGCTGGAGGACATCAAGCTGGTGCTGAATGGGGCCGGCGCGGCGGGGATCGCGACGCTCGAACTGGTCAAGGCGATGGGCGTTCGCCCGGAGAACTGCATCGCACTCGACACCAAAGGCGTCATCTACAAAGGTCGTGTCGAGGCGATGAACCAGTGGAAGTCGGCTCACGCAGTCGACACCGAGGCCCGCACGCTCGAGGACGCCCTCAAAGGCGCCGACGCTTTCTTCGGCCTGTCGGTCAAGGGGGCCCTGGGTCCGGAGCTGGTGAAGCTGATGGCCGAGCAGCCGATCATCTTCGCGATGGCCAATCCCGATCCGGAGATCACGCCCGAAGAGGTCAGGGCCGTGCGGCCAGACGCAATCGTGGCGACCGGCCGTTCGGATTATCCGAACCAGGTCAACAACGTGCTGGGGTTTCCTTACATCTTCCGGGGCGCGCTCGACGTGCGGGCTCGGCGGGTCAACATGGAGATGAAAATCGCCTGCGCCCGGGCGCTCGCACAACTGGCGCGCGAAGATGTTCCGGACGAGGTGGCGTCCGCCTATCGCGGCGGCCATTTGAAGTTCGGCCCAGATTACATCATCCCGTCGCCGTTCGACCCGCGGCTGATCTGGTACGTGCCCCCGTTTGTGGCCCAGGCCGCGATGGATACTGGCGTCGCCCGCAGGCCGATCCGGGACATGGACGCCTACCGCGAGGCGCTGGCGCGGCGGCTCGATCCGACCGCCGGGTTCCTTCAAAAGATTTCCGGCGCCGTACTCTCGGCCCGGCAGCGCCGGATCGTGTTCGCCGAGGGCGAGGAGCCGCAGGTCATCCGCGCCGCTTATGCGTTCCAGAGCCAGGGGCTCGGGCGCGCGGTGCTGATTGGCCGCGAGGAGCTTATCGCGGAGAACATGCATGCTGTCGGGCTCGATCCGGCGGAGGCCAAGCTGGAGGTGCTCAACGCGCGCCTCTCGCGCCACAATCCCGAGTTCGTGGATTACCTCTACGAGCGGCTTCAGCGCTCTGGGTACCTGAGGCGGGACGTGCTGCGTCTCATCAACCAGGACCGCAATTCGTTCGCGGCCTGCTACGTGGCGCGCGGCTACGCCGACGGGATGGTGACCGGCGTGACACGCGCCTTCGACCAGGCGCTGGAGGAGGTCCTCAGGGTGATCGACCCCGCGCCGGCCGGGCGGCTGATCGGGATGTCGATCGTACTTTCGAAAGGGCGGACGCTCTTCATCGCCGACACCAACGTCACCGAGATGCCCGAAGCCGAGGACCTGGTCGAGATCGCACTGGAGGCCGCGGCCGCGGTCCGCCGGCTCGGCTTCACGCCGCGCGTGGCGTTCATGTCCTATTCGGCGTTCGGAAACCCGATGGGCGAGCGCTCGGAGAAGGTTCGCGAGGCGGTGGCCATGCTCGACGCGCGGGGCGATGTCGGCTTCGAGTATGACGGCGAGATGCCGCCGGAGCTGGCGCTGGATCCCGAGCGTCGCGCGGACTACCCCTTCATGCGTCTCACCGGCCCCGCGAACGTGCTCATTATGCCGGCGATCCACTCCGCGTCGATCTCGACGAAACTGCTGCAGACGCTCGGCGAGGCGACGGTGATCGGGCCCGTCCTGCTCGGGCTGTCGAGATCGGTGCAGATCTGCCGTCTGTCGTCGTCGGTGTCCAACATCCTGAACATGGCCCTGATGGCGGCCTACGACCGGCCGCTTTCCATCGAGGCCTAATGTTTCACGTGAAACAGCTGTGGCGGCTGCGCTAGAGCGGTTTCCGTCCTGAGTGAATCGTCGAGGATTCCCAAATCAGTGGCGAGGTGATTCAAACTGCGGGCTGGAGAAGAAGGC
>JAKAZA010000083.1 GCA_021816155.1 Pseudomonadota bacterium
ATTCGTCGGCTAGGTAGTCGACGATCCGCAGGTCGAAGTCTTCCCCGCCGAGGAAGGTGTCGCCGTTCGTCGCCTTCACCTCGAAGACGCCGTCACCGATCTCGAGGATCGAGATGTCAAAGGTGCCGCCGCCGAGGTCGTAGACAGCGATCTTCTTGCCCTCGTTCTTCTCGAGACCATAGGCGAGCGCCGCCGCGGTTGGCTCGTTGATGATGCGCAGGACTTCCAGTCCCGCGATCTTGCCGGCGTCCTTGGTGGCCTGGCGCTGGGCGTCGTTGAAGTAGGCCGGAACGGTGATGACCGCCTTCTCGACCTTCTCGCCGAGGTGCGCCTCCGCGTCCTGCTTGAGCTTCTGCAGAATGAAGGCGCTGATCTGCTGCGGCGAATAGTCCTTGCCGTGGGCGCGCACCCAGGCGTCGCCGTTTCCGCCGCGGGCGATCTCGTAGGGCACCATGCCCTTGTCCTTCTCGACCATCGGGTCGGTGTACTGCCGGCCGATCAGGCGCTTGATGGCGAAGAACGTGTTGGAAGGGTTGGTCACCGCCTGGCGCTTGGCCGGCTGGCCAACAAGACGCTCCCCGTCATCGAGGATGGCGACCACGGAGGGCGTCGTGCGCGCGCCTTCCGCATTCTCGATCACTTTCGGCTGTTTGCCGTCCATGATGGCCACGCACGAGTTGGTCGTGCCGAGGTCGATGCCGATAATCTTGCTCATGAGAACTTTCGTCTCGCTCCTTCATTGGCGAACGCTCGCGGGGGCCTTCTTGACCGAAGCGCCGGTTGCGAACGTTCCCGGTTCGATGCGTCTCTCTAATTGGCGCGGACCGTCCGCCCGCATCGGCGGCGACCCACCGATGAGGGCCAGCGCCGCTTCGAGTCGGATATTGGTTGCAGGCGCCCTTGTCGCAAGAGCTTTTTCAAGCTTCGCAAGCGCGACCGATCGCGCAGGATCGCCAGCACCGTGCCAGGCCTGATCGAGGGTTTCCGGCTGCTGCCGGGGCGGCTGACCCCGGCCGCGCGGAGCGCGCTCGCCGACGAGGTCGAAGCGCTGACGGCTGAGGCGGCCCCGTACCGGCCGGTGACGCCCTCGGGGAAGCCGATGAGCGTCGTCATGACCAACTTCGGCGACGTCGGATGGGTCTCCGACGCTGCAGGCTACCGCTATGAGCCGCGCCACCCTGTCACCGGCCGCGCCTGGCCGCCGATCCCGGCGACGCTCATGGACCTGTGGCGGGACCTGGCGGATCCGGGCGTCCCGCCCGATTGTTGCCTAGTCAACCGCTACGACGCGGCCGCGAGGATGGGCTTGCACCGCGACTGCGACGAAGCCGATCTCAGGTTCCCCGTGCTTTCGGTTTCTCTGGGCGACACCGCGGTCTTTCGTCTCGGCGGCCTGAAGCGCTCCGACCCCACAGGCCAACTTCGCCTCGCCAGCGGCGACGTCTGCGTGCTGGCTGGCCCCGCCAGGCGCGCATACCACGGCGTCGACCGGATCCTCTTCGGCTCCTCGCGGCTGCTGGCCGGCGGCGGGCGGCTGAACCTCACGCTGCGCCGCGCCCGTCGCGCTTGACCTTTGGCAGCCGCCGGCCAATAGCCGCGGGCGCCCGCCACGCGATCATTCCGGAGAGCCGACCCGATGGTCACGCCGAAGCGTCCCGAGGGGAGCCTGTCCGCGAACTTCCGCCTGTCTCGACGCGGCCTCGCGGCCGCGATCTTTACCGGCTACGCGGCGGCCGCGCTCTCGGCCGCGGCCGATCCGATCCGGACCGACGACACGGATCTGGTCGCCGAGATTGTGCGGATTCCGACGGCCGACGGCCGAACCATCCGCGGCTACGTGGCACGCCCAAGGGCCGGCGGCCGCTTCCCGGCGGTCATCGTGGCGAGCGAGATCTTCGGGCTGCACGCCTACATCATGGACGTCTGCCGCAGGCTGGCGAAACTGGGCTACGTAGCGATCGCGCCGGGCTTCTTCGACCGGGCCGGCGATCCGGCGCCGCTCACCGATATGCAGCAGATCCGCGCCATCGTGGCGACCGCGAGCGACCAGCAGGTCATGAGCGACGTCGGCTCGACGCTGAGGTTCCTGGACGGGCAGCCGTACGTCGACGCCCGGAAGATCGGGATCACCGGCTTCTGCTGGGGCGGCAAGGTGGTGTGGAACGCCTGCGAGACGTTCCCGGACTTCAAGGCGGGCGTCGCCTGGTACGGCCAACTGGCGCCCCGGCCAGGCCAGCCGGTCGATCCCGCGCATCCGCGGCTCTGGCCCGTCGATCACGCGGCCGATCTGAAGGCGCCGGTCCTAGGGCTCTACGGCGGCAAGGACCCCTTCAGCGCGGCAGTCCCGGCCATGCGCGCGGCTCTGGCGGCCGCGGGCAAGGCCGACTGCGAAATCATTATCTACCAGGACGCCGGCCACGGCTTTCACGCGGACTACCGGTCGAGCTACGTCGCGTCGGACGCCATCGACGGCTGGCAGCGCCTGCTCGCCTTCTTCGGCGCCAACGGACTGCTGCCAAGGCCGTTCCGCTACCGCTGAGCCGCGCGGTCCGCAATTCGCCCGACTAAGGCTTGCCTTCCAGCACGGCCAGGATCTTGCCGCCATCGTCGCCCTGGACGAGGACGAGCGTCTTCAGGCCGGGCCTGGGAGCGGGCGGCAGGCTGAGCCGCATCGGATGGCCGCGCCAAGCGCCGATGCGCCGTAACTGCACGACCACGTTGCGCTCGGTCACCGTGTGGCCGCGGTTGTCGCCGCCGCTGACCGCGACCGGCGCCGGGTGGGGATCGTAGCGGATCACCCAGACGCCCGCGCCGCCGCGTGGACGCCGGCCGCCCCCGATGGCGACCCGCTCGCCGCGCCAGAGCATGAGCGGCGGGTCCATCCGCACCCGCTTGGCGGCGCGCACCAGGGCGTTGATCGCCTCGGGCTGCGCCGCCGCCGTCTGGCTGCGCCCGTCGACGACAACCTGCGGCGTGAACACCTCGGCGACACCGAGACGCTTGTCGTAGGCGCGTTGCCGATCGGCGAACTCGGGCTTGGCGAACGTGTCCTTCCAGCCGAGGTAGTCCCAGTAGTCGACGGAGAACGTAAGCGCGATCACGCCGTGGGTGTCGGCGAGGCTGTTGATGCGCGCTTCGGCTGCGTCGCAGGAGTCGCAGCCCTGCGCCGTGAACAGCTCGACCACCACAGGAGGCCTGGCGAACGCCGCCGCCGCGGAAGCGGCGAGGCTCGCGATCGCCAACACCAACGCGCCCCTTCTCATCGGGCGGCTATTAGTCAGACTTTGGAAAGGCGGCGTTTCACTAAGCCGTGAGCACCGCCCTTCTCGTCCGCGGTCGGTCAGTTCGCCTTGGCGAGGTTGCGCAACACGAAGTTGAGCACGCCGCCATGGTGGAAGTATTCGAGCTCCGTCGGCGTGTCGATCCGGCAGCGGACCGGGAAGCGCGCGATCTTGCCGTCGGCCGGGCGGTAGACCTCGACCATCAGTTGCTTGCGCGGCGCGATGTCTTCAAGATCGCGGATCGAGACGATCTCCTCGCCAGTCAGGCCCATCCGCTGCCAGCCGTCGTGGATGAATTGCAGCGGAATCACGCCCATGCCCACGAGGTTCGATCGGTGGATGCGCTCGAAGCTCTCGGCGATCACGGCGCGGACACCGAGGAGCTTGGTCCCTTTGGCCGCCCAGTCACGGGACGAGCCGGTGCCGTATTCCTTGCCGGCGAAGATCACCGCCGGATGGCCCTCCGCCTTGTAACGCATGGCGGCGTCGTAAATCGGCATCACCTCGCCCGAGGGGAAGTGCTTGGTCACGCCACCCTCGATATCGGGCGTGATCCGGTTGCGGATACGGATGTTGGCGAATGTGCCGCGCATCATCACCTCGTGGTTGCCGCGACGGGCGCCGTACGAGTTGAAGTCACCCTGGCTGACCTGGTGCTGCGAAAGATATTCGCCGGCGGGCGAGGTCTTGCGGATGTTGCCGGCCGGGCTGATGTGGTCGGTGGTGATCGAGTCGCCGAAAATGCCCAGGATGCGCGCCTCGATGATGTCCTTCACCGGGTCCGGCGTCATCGTCAGCCCCTCGAAGTAGGGCGGATTCTGGACGTAGGTCGAGCCGATGTCCCAAGCGTAGGTCTGCCCCCCCGCCACATCGATCGCCTGCCAGTGCTTGTCGCCCTTGAAGACGTCGCCGTAGCGGCTCTCGAACATCTCCTCGGCAACCACCTTCTTCTGCAGCGCCTGGATGTCCTTGGAGGTCGGCCAGATGTCCTTGAGATAGATCGGCTTGCCGCCCTTGCCCGAGCCGATCGGGTCCTTGTCGAGATCGACCAGCATCGATCCGGCGAGCGCATAGGCGACCACCAGCGGCGGGGAGGCCAGGTAGTTGGCGCGGGTATCGGGATTGACCCGGCCTTCGAAGTTGCGGTTGCCGGAAAGCACCGAGACCGCGACGAGGTCGCCGTCCTGCACCGCCTTGGAGATCGGCTCAGGAAGCGGCCCGGAATTGCCGATGCAGGTGGTGCAGCCGTAGCCGACGAGATTGAAGCCAAGCGCGTCGAGCGGCTTCTGCAGGCCGGCCTTCTCGAGATAGTCGGTCACGACCTGCGAACCGGGGGCGAGCGACGTCTTCACCCAGGGCTTGGTCTTCAGCCCTTTCGCGACGGCGTTCTTGGCGAGGAGCCCGGCGGCCAGGAGCACGCTCGGGTTGGACGTGTTGGTGCACGACGTGATCGCGGCGATCACCACGTCGCCGTTGCCCACGTCATGCGTCTCGCCCTGCACCGGCACGCGCTGGCCCGCGCTCTCGTCGTCCTTGCCGAACTCGCTCGTCAGGGCCGTGCGGAAAGCGCCGGCCGCGTCGGCGAGCGCCACACGGTCCTGCGGGCGCTTCGGACCGGCGATCGAGGGCGAGACCGTGGAGAGGTCGAGCTCCAGCACGTCGGTGAACACGGGCTCGGCATGGCCGGGCTCGCTCCACAGGCCCTGCGCCTTCGCGTAGGCCTCGACCAGCGCCACGCGATCTTCGTCGCGGCCGGTGCGGGTCAGGTAATCGAGCGTCGCCTGGGTGACCGGGAAGAAGCCGCAGGTGGCGCCGTACTCCGGCGCCATGTTGGCGATCGTCGCCTGGTCCTCGATGGTCAGGTTGTCGAGACCGGCGCCGCAATATTCGACGAACTTGCCGACCACGCCCTTCTTGCGCAGCATCTGGGTGACGGTGAGCACGAGATCGGTGGCGGTGGCGCCCTCTGGCAGGGCGCCGGTCAGGCGGAAACCGATCACCTCGGGGATCAGCATGGGAATCGGCTGGCCCAGCATCGCGGCCTCGGCTTCGATCCCGCCGACGCCCCAGCCCAGCACCGACAGTCCATTGACCATGGTGGTGTGGCTGTCGGTGCCGACGACGGTGTCCGGATAGGCGAGCGTGTCGTCGCCGGCCTTGTTGGTCCACACGGTCTGCGCCAGGTACTCGAGGTTCACCTGGTGGCAGATGCCCGTACCGGGAGGCACGACGCGGAAATTGTTGAAGGCCGAAGAGCCCCAGCGCAGGAACCGGTAGCGCTCGAGGTTGCGCTCGTACTCGCGTTCGACATTGTGGGCGAAGGCGGTCGGCGCGCCGAAATAGTCGACCATCACCGAGTGGTCGATGACGAGGTCGACCGGGACCAGCGGATTGATCTTGGCCGCGTCCGCGCCGAGCCTGGCCAGCGCGTCGCGCATGGCGGCGAGGTCGACCACCGCCGGCACGCCGGTGAAATCCTGCATCAGCACCCGGGCCGGGCGGAAGCTGATCTCGTGCTCCGTGGCGCCCTTGTTGTTCAGCCAGGCGGCGAAGGCCTTGAGGTCGTCGGCGCCGACCGAGACGCCATCCTCGAACCGCAGCTGGTTCTCCAGCAGCACCTTCAGCGAGATTGGCAGGCGAGAGACGCCGGAAAGTCCGGCTTCTTCCGCTGCCGGCAGGCTGTAGTAATGATAGGTCTTGCCACCCGCGGTGAGTTCGCGGCGGGTGTTCAGGCTGTCGATCGACGACATTGAAGGGTCCTTCCCTGTTCAAGGCCACCCGAAAATCGGTTCCGGGGTCGCGCGCTGATCAGGGAGGACACACAGCGTCCCGCCCCGCGCCGCGCGATCCTGAGAAGACACCCCGGCTCGCGGCCGCGCGCTTAATAGCGTTGGCCGGTTGGCGCGTCCATCGACGCGGAGGCGACGCCCGGTGATCGCGCGCCTATCCGTGCAAGGCGTCGCGATCCAGCGCGGCGACCGTCGGCTCTTCGAAGGCTTCCGCCTCGACCTTGCGGCGGGCGAAGCGGCCGCACTCACCGGCGCCAACGGCGCGGGCAAGACCAGCCTCCTGCGCGCCATAGCCGGCTTCATCCGGCCGACCGAGGGCGAGATCGGATTCGGCGGAGAAGACGGCCGCCTTCTCGATCCCAAGGAAGCTCGCAGCCGAGACATCCACTACCTGGGCCACCAGGACGGGCTGAAAACCTCGCGCAGCGTCCGCGACGAACTGGTGTTCCAGGTCCGCTGGACCGGCGGCGACGCGGCTGAGGCGCTGGCCGCCGCGGGGACGCTGCGCCTCACCCCGCTGCTTGACCTCGAGGTGCGCAAGCTCAGCGCGGGCCAACGCCGGCGTCTGGCGTTGGCCCGGGTGATCGCGAGCCGCCGTGCGCTCTGGCTGCTCGACGAGCCGCTGGCGCCGCTCGACGCGGCGCATCGCGCACAGGTAGGCGAGCTCATGGCGGCTCACCTAGCGGACGGCGGGCTGATCGTCGCCGCCACCCACGACCCGCTTCCGATCCCGGTCAAGCCGGCGCCGGTAGGCGCCTGATGGGTGCGCTGGCCCTCATCTTCCGTCGCGAGTTGGCGCTGGCCTGGAACGGCGGCGGCGGCCCGCTCCTGGCGCTGGGCTTCTACCTCGCTGTCGCGACGATGATCCCGCTGGCGGCCGGCTTGCCGATCTCGGACACGCCCGCCACGCATCGCCTCGCCGAAGTCGCGCCGGCCCTGGCCTGGGTCGGCCTTGCGCTCGCCTCGCTCCTGTCACTGGAGCGCCTCTTCGAGCGAGACTTCGAGGACGGCGCGCTCGACCTTCTCGCGCTGGGCCCGGTCTCGCTGGAGGGCGTCTCGGCCGCCAAGTGCCTGGCGCAGTGGACGGCGAACGGCGCGCCGCTCGCGCTGGCTGCGCCCCTGGCCGCGATCGCGCTGGGCGCCTCGCCCACATTGGCGCCGCTCATCGTCGCCTGTGCGGCGATCGGCGGGATCGCGTTCGCCTTCATGGGCGGGATCGGAGCGGCGCTGGCGCTGGGCAGCCGACGCGGCGGCCTGCTGATCGCGCTGATCGTGCTGCCTCTGCTGGCCCCGCCCGTCATCTTCGGCGGCGAAGCGATCACGGCGTTCGCGGCCGGCCTGTCCTGGCGCGGCGGACTGCTGATGCTGACCGCGTACGCGCTCGCCGCGGCCGCCCTCGCGCCGTTCGCGATGGCCGCCGCGTGGCGCAACGCTGCGTCATGAGACCGCCGCATGAAGCTCAGGCCTGAAACAAACGACGCCGGGCCAGACATTCTCCTGACATCGCGGCAAGGCATGAGACAGGCTTCCGCTAACGGAGTTGTCTCCCGAATGACCTCCAACCGCCTGGGGCTGCTCGCCGGCCTTGTGCTTCCGCTGGGCTTGGCGACGGCCGGCTTCGCTCAGCCCGCGGCGCATCCGGCGCCAGCCTCGCACGCGGCCGCCGCCGTCCACGCGCCGCATCATCACCGGGACTCCGCCGAGCGCCACGCCCGTATCGCCGACCATCTGCGAACGGTGCTGCAGCTGACGCCCGCGCAGGAGCCGGCTCTCCAAACCCTTCTCACCGCCTTGCGGGCGCCGCCCGACGACGGCATGTGGCGCCAGGACGAGGAGCCGGGCCAGGGGGTCACCGTTCCGGCTTGGCTCGACAGGATGCAGACGCACATGGACACGATGCGCGCGCGCTTCGCCGCGCACGCCGCGGCCGTGAAGGCGTTCTACGCCCAGCTGACGCCGCCCCAGCAGAAAGCCTTCGACGACCTCGCGCCGCTCATGATGATGTCGCTGATGCACGGCATCCGCGACACGCCTGCCGGCATGGGCGACGCCATGCACCACCACCACGACGGCGGCGTTCATGACCACGCAATGGGGCCCGGCGGCCCGTCGAAGGGATGACGTTCGCGTCGCCCACGGACTGACCGCCGAACCCGGGCCTGGGCGGCTTGCCCCCCGCCGCCCAGGCCTTTAATTCCCCGCCATGTTCGCGGCGCTGGCCAATCCGCATCGGTTCATGGCGTTCTCGCGCTGGATGGGTCCGACCCTCGCCGCGATCGCCGTTACGCTGATCGGCGTCGGGCTCGTTCTGGTCACCGGAGCGCCGCCGGAGCGGTGGCAAGGCACGGCGGTCCGAATCCTTTACCTTCACGTGCCCTCGGCGATTACCGCCGAGGTCGCTTACATGGCCCTGGGCGCTGCGAGCGTCGTCTCCTTTGTCTTCCGCCACGCGTTGGCCGACGCGGCCGCGAAAACGGTGGCGCCGCTCGGCGCGGGCTTCACGCTGCTGGCGCTGGTCACCGGCTCGCTCTGGGGCGAGACCTCATGGGGCACCTGGTGGCAGTGGGACGCGCGGATGACCTCGGTGCTCATCCTCTTCCTGCTGTTTGTCGGCTACATTGGCCTGCGCGCCTCGATCGATGATGAGACACGGGCCGGGCGCGCCGCCGCGATCCTGGCCATGGTCGGCCTCCTCGACCTCCTCGTGATCAAGTATTCGGTCTCGCCGCCGTCGTGGCTCCCGCCGCTCTACAGGCAGCTGACCGGAGGCGAGCTCGTCTGGTGGAACAGCCTGCACCAGGGGGAGTCGATCTTCTCGGGCGAGATGGCGCCCGCCTTCCTGATCCCGCTTTCCTTCATGATCTTCGGCTTCCTGGCCACGTTCGGCGCGCTCTGGGTGACGCGCATACGCGCCGAGGTCTGGAGCCGCCGGGCCCAGGCGCTGGCGGTTCAGGCGGCAGGCGCCTGATGTTCGCCGACAAACACGCGCCCTACTACATCACCGCCTACGTCGTGACCTTCCTTGTCATGGGCTGGATGACGGTCGACACTTGGCTTCGCGCCCGCCGCTGGCGACGCCGCGCCGAGCAGCTGGAGAAGGAGAAGAAGCCGTGAGGCGCCTCTACGCCGCCACTCCGGCGTTGGCCTTCGCCGCGCTGGTGCTGGTCTTCGGCTTCTTCGCCTTGAGGCACAATCCTCAGGTCGTACCGCGCGCCACCGTGGGAAGGCTGGCGCCCAACGACGTCCTGCCCCGCCTCGACGGTTCGCCGCCAGCGCCACTCAAGACCGCGCTCAACGGCGTCACACTGATCAACTTCTTCGCGTCATGGTGCGTCCCCTGCGCCGAGGAGGCGTCGACGCTGAACGCCCTGAAGGCGCAGGGCGTGCGCGTCGTCGGCGTCGCCTGGGAAGACGACCCGGTCAACACGCGCGGCTTCCTGGCCCGCTACGGCGACCCCTACCAGACGGTGTTCGTCGACCGCAGCGGTCGCGTAGGGATCGATTTTGGCGTGACCGGCGTGCCGGAGACCTACGTCGTCGGACCCGACGGGCGCATCCTCGACAAGGAGGCCCACCCGCTCACGCCGGCCGACGCCACCGCGCTCCTCAACAAGGCGGGCTCTTAACCGCTCGTTGACCATAACCCGCGAGCCTGGGTACCATTAACCATAGTTGGTGATTTGAGGCTGTCGGCCGACGCCATGGCCCTCCCTGTCCGCCCGCAAGTCTGGCCGCCCGCGCCCGCTCCATCTTCGCTCCAACCGGGGCGGACGGACGCGCGGATGGCCGCGCAGAAGGCCTTCTTCGAGGCCGCTCTGGCCGGCAAGGCGGCCGGGCAGGCTCAGGCCGCCGTCCAGCCTGCGCCGGCGCCTCCTCGCGCCGCAGCCGTGCAGGCCGTGCGCAGCGTCGCCGCCGCCGAAGCGCGTGCGACCGACCGGCTCCCGCCACCCGGTTCAATCATCAACATCCTCGTCTAGGACCGACGGAGCCCTGGCCTCGGGGCCGTCGGATTACGCAGCCTCTTTGGGCTGCTTCTTGCTCTTCTTGCCCTTCTTCTTCGCCGACGGGGTCTTGGACGCCTTCGGCTTTTCCGGCTTCGCGACCTTCGCAGACGACGCAGGCGCCTTCGGTTGCGAAGATGCGGCGTCGGCAGCCGCCGCGAGCGTGGCCAGCGTCTTGAGGAAGCTTTCGCGCTTCTTCTGGGGCAGCAAGTCTAGGAGACGCGCGTCGGACCGGGCCGCAGGCTTGCCGCCCTCGGCGAGCGAGAGACGCCCAGCCTCTGAGAGGCGCACTGTGTTAGCGCGGGCGTCGGTGGCGGAACGTTCCCGCTCCAGCAGGCCCTTGGAGATCATCCGCGCCACAAGGTCGGCCAGAGTGGAGCGGTCGATGCCCGTGGCCCGCACCAAATCGCTTTGCGAGACGCCATCGGCGGCGCCGACGGCCGCCAGCACCGTGTATTGGCGTTGCGTCAGACGGGTCGGGCCCGAAGCTTCAGCATGGAAATCAAGGGCGAGTTGAAGAACGCGGTGCAGTAGATGGGTCACCGAGTGCGAAAGGCCACCGTCGGGACTCTTCTGTTTCTTGGCCATCACGCCCCCTTGCCCGCGACAGACCCGAGCGGCCTATTACGCGAAGGTTGCGTCAATTTGACGACAGACCGTCCGTAGGCGTCAATGGCGCGGACGCGTGATCGCCCGCTAGAATCCGGGCTCGGGTGGCTCTGGCGCGGCCGGCTGCGGATCGCGCCAATACTTCTTGAGGAGCGGAAACTGCGCGGCGCCGAAGAGCACGGCGGCCCCGACCGCCGCAACGCGAAAGGTCGCCCAGACCTCGGCGTTCTGGGTGCGGCGGATGATCTCGTTGGCGACGGCCGAGGTCCAGAAGAACAGGGCGTAGCGGATGGTCAGCACCCGCCAGGCCTCGTCCGGCAGAGAAATCGCCTGGCCCAGGAGCATGCGCAGCGGGTGGCGCTTCAGGGCGAGTCCGAGGAACAGCACCGCGCCAAAGACGCCATCGACGATCGTCATCTTCATCTGCAGCAGGTCGGCGCGGTGCAGCGCCAGCGAGAGTCCGCCGAACACCAGGGCCATGACGCCCGAGAAGGCCGGGATCGGCGCGATCTTGCGATCCATGATAATCGCGAGCGCCAGCGCGGCGACGGAAAGCGCCATCAGCACCCAGGTCGCAGCCCGGAAGTCGCCGTGCGTCGCCAGGAGAACGACGAGGAACGCGATGGCCGGGGCCGCGTTGGCGAAATGGCGGATGGCCGATCGGACGTTCATCTCGGGCGCGCTCAAGCCTCCAGGCCGACGAGAGAGCGGGCGAAAGCGCGTGCGTCGAAGGCCTGCAGATCGTCGACACCCTCGCCAACACCCACGAGCTTGATGGGGCTGTCCGACGCCTGCGCCACGGGCACCAGCACGCCGCCCCGCGCGGTGCCGTCGAGCTTGGTCATCACGATGCCGGTCACGCCGATCATGTTGCCGAAGACGTTCTCCTGCACGACCGCGTTCCGCCCGACCGTCGCGTCGAGCACCAGCAGCACCTCATGCGGCGCGTCCGGATCGAGCTTGCGCAGCACGCGGACCAGCTTGGTCAGTTCATCCATGAGGTCCTGCTTGTTCTGCAGGCGGCCGGCGGTGTCGATCAGCACCACGTCGAAGCTTTCGCCCCGAGCCTTCGCCAGAGCGTCGTAGGCGAGGCCGGCGGCGTCGGCGCCCTGCGGTCCGCTGACGAACGCGGCGTGGGCGCGCTCAGCCCACACGTGGAGCTGCTCCGTGGCCGCCGCACGGAAGGTGTCGCACGCGGCGATCAGAACCCTGGCGCCGCGCCCGCTGAGATCCGCCGCGATCTTGCCGAGCGTCGTCGTCTTGCCCGAGCCGTTGACGCCGACGAACAGCACGACGAAAGGACGCGGACCGGCGAGCGGGTCGAACCGACCCTGGCGCGGCGTCAACTCCTTCGCCACAGCGGCGGCAAGAGCTTCTTTCACCTCGCGCTCATCCACCTGCCGCCCGAAACGCTCGGCGGCGAACGCCTCGGTGATGCGCGCCGCGGCGGCCGGGCCGAGGTCGGCCTCGATCAGCATCTCCTCCAGGTCGTCGAGTTGCGCCTGATCGAGCGGCCGCTTGCCGATGACACCCGCGACCTGCTCGGTCATTTGCCGCGATGTTCGCGACAGGCCCTCCGAGAGCCGCTGCAGCCAGCCTTTCTTGGGTTCGCTCATCCGGAGCCGTTCTTAACGACGCGTCGGCCGCGCCGCCAGCGGGAGAAGCGTAACGCCGTCAGCCGGCTCACCCGGCCACGCGCCGCTCGGTCGCGCCCGCGCGCTCCTGAAGGGTTCTCGCGATGCCGCCGAGTAGGCTTTGCGGCGTGACCGGCTTGGCGATGTGGCCGTCGGCGCCCGCCTTTGAGGCCATCTGCTTGTGTTCGTCCATCGCGTTGGCCGTGAGCATCGCGATCGGGATGGGCGGCGCACCGCCGGCATGCTCAAGCCGCCGGATCTCGCGCACAGCGCTCAGACCGTCCATGCGCGGCATCTGCATGTCCATCAGCACGAGATCGAAGGCGCCCGTGCGGAAAGCCTCCACCGCTTCGACCCCATCGTTCGCGATGGTCAGGTCGGCGCCGAACGGAGCCAGGATGAGCTGAAGCACGCGCTGGTTGGTGGGATGATCCTCGGCGACCAGAATCCTGAGGCCGGCCATGCCGACGCCCAGCTCCGTCGCTTCAGCGGCCGTGCGGTCGGCGGGCTGGGCTTCGAGCCGTTCGAGGGGCAGCATGACTTCAAACCGACTGCCAGCGCCCGGCGTCGAGGCTGCGGTGATCCAACCGCCCATCATCTCCGCGAGCGCCTTGGAAATCGCGAGCCCAAGGCCGGTGCCGCCGTAGCGCCGGGAGACGGAGCCGTCGCCCTGGACGAACCGCATGAAAAGCCGATCGGCCGTCTCCGGGTCGAAGCCGATCCCCGTGTCGCTGACCGCGATGCGGACCTCAGCGGCGCCTCGCGCGCCGTCCGACGGAGCGGCGTCGACTTCGACGCGCACCCGCCCAGCATCGGTGAATTTAATCGCGTTGGCGGCGAGATTGTAGATGATCTGCTGCACGCGGGCCGCGTCGCCGCAGAAGACGCCCTGCGCGGTCGGGGCGAGGCGCACCTCGAAGTCGAGACCCTTGGCCTCGGCGCGCGGCCGCATCAGCTCTGCCGCCGCCTCCACCGCCGCCGTGAGTTCGAACGGCGCCGGCTGCAACTCGAACTCGCCCGCCTCGAGCTTCGACTGGTCGAGGACATCCGTCAGCAGGCGTTCGAGCACCTGCGCCGACGACTGCACGAGCTCGACCATATCGCGCTGCGGTGCGGACAGTTCGGTGCGGGCGAGCGCGCCGATGATGCCGATCACGCCGTTCAGCGGCGTGCGGATCTCGTGGCTCATGTTCGCCACGAACATGCTTTTGGCGGCGTTGGCCTCCTCGGCCAAGTCACGCGCGGTCGCGAGCTGAAACTCGAGCGCCTTGCGCGCGGAGATGTCGATCAGGGTCCCGATGAGCCGTCGCGGCCTTCCGTCCGGCGTGCGGTCGATGAGACGGGCCCGCGACAGCACCCATTTGTAGCTGCCGTCCTTGCAGAGCATCCGCTGCTCGGAGGTCGTGTGAGGCGTCTCGCCCCGGAAATGGGCGAAAAATTCCTGCTCGACCGGCGCCCGGTCGTCGGGGTGAACCAGGGCCATCATGCCGGCGCTGGTCAGGGCCGGCAGCTGATCGAAGTCGTAGCCCAGCATCGCGGCCCAGCCGGCGCTGACGTTGACGGTCCGCAGGTCGAGGTCCGCTTCGTAGATGCCGTCGCCCGCCGCCTCGACGACGATGGACAGTTTGCGTTCGGCGTCGGCCAGGGCGCACTGCCGCTCCGCGAGACGACGCAGCAACTGCGGGTGGTCGTTCTTGAACGCGGCGGCGGCCACGAGGTTGGCGAGAATGACGACGAGCGCGACGAGCGCCGCCGAGGTCGGTCCGAAGCCGAGAAGCGAGCCGGCGATTGCGACGCAGACCGGTGGAACCAGCACTGCGGTCAGCAGCATGCGGTTGTCGCTGAAATAGATGATTGCGTTGACGAAACTGCCGGCCAGCCATGTGACGCCGATGGCGACGCCCAGCGGCTTTCCGGCGCCCAACGCCGCCAGCGCCAGAAGCCCGTAGAGCCAGCTGCTGACGAAATTCAGCAGCGCCAGTAGCGGCAGACCTTGGCCGGCCGACAAGGCTTGGACGCGCCTCCATGCGGGCGTCGCGAGAAACTCCCAAAGCGCAAGTGCGGCTATCCAAGCCGCGGGCCACCACCAGGGCAGCACGGCGGTCGAGACCAGCGCGAAGAGGCCGGCGAAAGCCATCGGGCCGACGATGTTGCCGCGACGGACCCCCAGCGACGCCGCCAAGCTGAACGAGCCCTGCGGCGTCGGACGGTGATTGCTTGCGCCTTCTGGGCGCAATTCGGACATGGAGCGCCCCCTCTTCGTTGCGGTGAGGAGGAGCCTACCGTCAGGGCTGTGTCGCTGCGTTAAGGGCTGCCGTGTGAAATCGTCGCAGCGCAGCCCGCCCCTCAGAGCGCGAAGGCGCCCTCGGCCTGGCGCCCGTTGTGCCCGACGATCCGCATCGGAACGATCGCGCCGACGGCTGCCGGCCCGTCGAAGGCGACCTCGGTGAAGTCGGCCGCGCGGGCGCGGCCCCGACGTTCGACCAGCGCGCCGACCACATCACCGATCCGGGTCTCAAGATGCCGGCGGAGCAGAACCTCACCGACGGCCCTGAGCCGCGCTGCACGCTCGCGGACCAGGTCACGCGCCACCTGCGGCATGCGCGCGGCGGGCGTGCCGGCGCGCGGGCTGTACGGGAAGACGTGGAGGTAGGCGAGGCCGGCCGTCTCTGCGAACGCCAGCGTGTTCGCGAATGCGGTGTCGGTCTCGGTGGGGAAGCCGGCGATGAAATCGGCTCCGAAGGCGACATCGGGCCGCGCCGCGCGCACGGCGGCGATCAGCGCCAGCGCATCGGCGGCCGAGTGGCGGCGCTTCATCCGCTTCAGGATGAGGTCGTCGCCCGACTGGAGCGAGAGATGCAGGTGAGGCGCGAGGCGTGGCTCGGTCGCGAGGCACGCCATCAGCTCGGCGTCGATCTCTGCGGCGTCGATCGACGAGAGCCGCAGACGCTGAAGCTCCGGGACCTCGCCGAGGACCCGCCGCACTAGGCCGCCGAGTTGCGGGCGCCCGTCCAGATCAGCGCCCCAGCTGGTCAGGTCGACGCCGGTGAGGACCACCTCGGCGAAGCCGGCGGCCGCAAGGCGGCGCGCCCCGGCCACGACCCCCTCCGCGGGAACCGAGCGCGCGTTGCCGCGTCCGAACGGGATGATGCAGAACGTACAGCGGTGGTCGCAACCGTTCTGGACTTCGACGTAGGCGCGCGCCCTCGGCCCGCGATCACCGACGGCCGGGAAGACGCCCGCGGCCGCTTCGCCAACGACGACGGGGGACGGCGAGGCGAGCGGCGGAGGGACCGCGAAGATGTCGCCGACCCGCTGCCCGCGCCCTGTCAGGGCGCCCGGCGCGGCCTTCTCCGCGTTGCCGAGCACGAGATCCACCTCGGGCATGGCTGCGAAGCTGACGGGGTCGATCTGCGCCGCACAGCCGGTGACGATCAGCCGCGCGCCCGGCTGCTCCCGCCGCGCCTTGCGGACAGCCTGCCGCGCCTGGCGGACGGCCTCGGCGGTCACAGCGCAGGTGTTGAACACGATCGTGTCGGTCACGCCGTCCGCCGCCGCCCGCGCGCGAATCGCCTCGGACTCGTGAGCGTTCAGCCGGCAGCCGAAGGTGACGACCTCGGCGGCGCGCGCCGCCGTTGGCGCATCGTCAGCCAACCCCGGTCTCCTCGGCCAGGAACTCGGCGAAGGCGTGGGCGTAGTCGGGATGCCAGCGCGACAGCGGCGGGCGGTTCCGGGTGATGTCCTGCATGGCCCAGGTCATGCGGGCGTTGTCGATCTCGCGCGTGACCTCGTTGTCAGGGCAGATGATGTAGAAATCGCCCCCGCTCATCCGGGCGATCATGAAGTCTACGACCTGTTCGGGCGTCCAGGCGCCGGGCGGCTTCTCCGCGACGCGGCGGCGGGTCATGCCGGTGAAGGTGAAGCCAGGCACCAGCAGGTGAGCGGTCACCTGGCAGCCGGCGATGTTGCGCAACGTGTGCGCGAGGCCCTCGGTGGCGACCTTTATGCCCGCTTTGGAAACGTTGTAGGCGGTGTCGCCGGGCGGCGTCGTGATGCCCTGCTTGGAGCCGGTGTTGACGATCGCAGCGGGAATCCCGCCGTCGATCATGGCCTGTCCGAACGCCTGCATTCCGTTGATCACGCCGAAGAGGTTGGTCTCGATGACCCGCCGCCAGCCCTCTGGGTTTTCGATCGCGCCGCCGCCGCCGCCGACGCCGGCGTTATTCATCAGGATGGAGACCTGTCCCAGCTCGCCGGCGCGCCGCGCGAGGTCGCGGACCTGATCGAGCTGCGAGACGTCCGTTCGGAGCGCCAGAACCGGGGCCCCGCCGGTTTCGAGTTCGCCACGGGCCTCGTCCAGCCCGACGACATCGGCGATCACCACCTTCATGCCATGGCCCGCGAACCGCCTCGCCGCCGCCAAGCCGATGCCGCTGGCGCCGCCCGTGATCACCGCGACACGGCCGGGCGCAATGGCGGGATGTAAGGTCATGGCAGCGTCCCCGTGAACTCGACCGCGACCGGGCCGGTCATCAGCACATGGTCGTCCTCGCGTCGCCACTCGATGACAAGGTCGCCGCCGTCCATTTCGACGGTCGCCTTGCGCCCTGCGAGATTGCGGCGCGCGGCGGCGACCAGCGCCGCGCAGGCGCCGGTGCCGCAGGCCTTGGTGACGCCGACGCCGCGTTCCCAGAAGATCGG
>JAKAZA010000084.1 GCA_021816155.1 Pseudomonadota bacterium
GTCTCGATCCGACGATGCTGCTGAGCGAGGCGGCGCACCTCATGGCGGGCGCCCTGGGCGGGGCGATCGAGATCGAAACCGACCTGGCTGACGATCTGTGGCCGATCGAGATCGACCCTACCGAGCTTGACCTCGCTCTGATCAACCTCGGACTCAACGCCCGCGACGCGATGGGGGGCGAAGGCGTGCTGCGCCTGGCCGCAGCCAACCACCACGTCGACGAGCCGGTCGTCGGGGCGCGGGGCGACTACGTTGTGGTCGAGGTCACCGACACGGGCGGCGGCATCGCCCCGGAAGACCTGGGCCGCGTGTTTGATCCGTTCTTCACCACAAAGGGGGCGGGCGGCACCGGCCTGGGTCTGAGCCAGGTGCACGGCTTCGCCCATCAGTCGGGCGGGGCGGTTTCGGTCGAAAGCAGGCTCGGCGAGGGCACGACTGTTCGGCTCTACTTGCCCGCCGCGCCGGGCGCAGCCTCGTACGTCGGCGCGGCGGCCGCGGCGCCGGCCGCCCCAGAGCCGACACACGCTGGCAAGGGCGTGGTGCTGGTGGTGGACGACGACGTGGGCGTCGCGGGCCTCGCAGCAAGCCTGCTCGAGGACTGCGGCCTGGAGGTGAAGGTCGCCCACCGCGCCCGCGCGGCGCTCGACATTCTGCGCAACAGCGATGAAGTCGACCTTCTGTTCTCCGACATCGTGATGCCGGATGGCATGGACGGCATCGCCCTGGCCGAAGAGGTGCGGCGCATCCGGCCCGCTCTGCCGATCCTGCTGACCACCGGCTACGCCGATGTGGTGGCCGACGGCCGCGCCAGGGCGCGCGGCTTTCCGATCCTGCCCAAGCCGTACCAGGCCGCCGATCTGCAGCGCGACGTCATCGGGCTGCTCGAGAAGGCGGCCTAGGCTGGCGCGGCCTCGGGTCGGTGCGTGACGTGCAGCCAGGCCAACGTCGCAAGGCCGGTCAGCAGGAGCCCCGCGCCCAGCCAGAGCGCGCCGTGCACGTCCCTGTCGTTGATCACCGTCGCGGCGAGCGCGGGCCCCATTGCGCTTCCGAGCAACTGCGCGGCGCCGCTCTGCACGGCCGCGCGGCGCGATCGGTCGGCCTCGATCGTCATGGGCACCAGGAAGGGGGCCAGGAAGATGGCTGCGAAGCCTCCCGTGGCGTTGGCGGCGACGAACAGCCAGGCCGGAACCGGCGCCGCGAACAGTCGCCAGACGAGGAGGTCGATGACGGTCACGACGAGGAAGACGTGGAACCAGCGCACGCGGCCGGCCACGATGGTCGCCGCCGTCGCGCCCATCACCTGGGCGGCCAACGAGGCCGACAAAGCCGTGCGCGCGACGCCGGCGCCGAGGCCGATCTCGGCGGCGAGCGGCTGCAGGTAGACGCCGACCGCGCCCCCGCCGGCCACGAAGATCAGCGTTCCGACCAGGGCGACCCAGCCGCGGAGCGGCGGTGGTCCGGCGATCTCCTCTCCGGGATTGAGGTCGGGCAGAACACTCGGGGCGAAGGCGGCCGCTCCGGCTCCAACCAGGGCGCAGAACGTCACCGTCAGGAAGCCGCCGGTGGCGCCGAACCGCGGCAGGACCCAGAGCGCGAGCGCGAGCGAGAGCGCCAGCTGGGCCGCCGTCTGGGCGGTGAAGAAGACGCCGGCCCAGCGCTCGGGGGTGATGGTGCGCGCGATCATCGCCACCGTGATCCACAGCAGAACACCCTCGATCGCGCCGGCGACGCACCGCAGCGCCAGGATGGCGACCCCGCTGGCGCCAGCGCTGGCGAGGTCGGCGCCGGCCATCGCCAGCGAGAAGACCAGACCGATCAGCTTGAGACGTCGGGGTTTCAGCAGGATGCCGGCCAGGGCCGTCGAGACGCCCATGGTCAGCACCTCGATCATCGCGGCCAGGCCGATGCCCTGTTCACTGAGCCGGTGCTCCGCCGCCAGCGCGCCGAGCATCACGGGGAGGACGCCCAGCACCAGTAGCGAGTTGACCCCGACTCCCAGGGCGCCGGCGACCTCGACGCCGCCGATGGGCGGGCCGATGGCCTCGTGGACGACGTGCTCTTCCTCGACCGCGCCGCTCAACCCCCCGGCCCTAGAGATGAGCCAGGACCGCGTCGCCCATCTCGCGGGTGCTGAGTTGACCGCCAATGTCGCGGGTGCGCGCCCCGGCCGCCAGCGCCGCCTGCACAGCGTCTGCGAGGCGGTCGGCGAGGTCAGGCCGGCCGAGAGACCAGCGCAGCGCCATCTCGAATGAGAGGATCGCCGCCAGCGGATTGGCCACGCCTTGACCGGCGATGTCGGGGGCCGACCCGTGGATCGGCTCGTAGAGGCCTGGCGCGCCCGGGGCGCCGAGCGCGGCCGACGGCAGCATGCCCATCGAGCCCGTCAGCTGCGCCGCCTCGTCGGAAAGGATGTCGCCGAACAGGTTGTCGGTGACGAGCACGTCGAAGTGGCGCGGATTGCGCACCAGGACCATGGCCGCCGCATCGGCGAGGATGTGCTCGAGTGTCACGTCTGCGTATTCGCGCGCATGCAGCGCCGTCACCACCTCGCGCCAGAGCTGGCCGGTCTCCATCACGTTGGACTTGTCCGCGGAGGTCACCTTGCCGCGGCGCCGCCTCGCCAACTCGAACGCCACGCGGCTGACCCGCTCGATCTCGTGCGTCGTGTAGACTTGCGTGTCGACGCCGCGCCGCTGTCCGTCGGGCAACGTCTCGACGCCCCGCGGCTGGCCGAAGTAGACCCCGCCGGTCAGCTCGCGCACGATCATCAGGTCGAGCCCCTCGACCACCTCGCGCTTCAGCGTCGACGCGTCGGCGAGCGGGCCGTAGCAGATCGCCGGCCGCAGGTTCGCGAACACTTCCATGCCGGCCCGCAAGGCGAGCAGGCCGGCTTCGGGGCGCAGGTGGCGCGGCGCGGCGGCCCACTTGGGTCCGCCCACCGCGCCCATAAGCACTGCGTCCGCCGCCTTGGCCGCAGCCAGGGTGTCGTCGGTCAATGGCGCGCCGAGCGCGTCGAAGCTGGCCCCGCCGAACGGGCGCTCGTCGATGGTCAGGTCGTTGGTCAGCCGTTCGGCCACGCGCCTCACCTCGTCCGTGACCTCGGGGCCAATCCCGTCGCCGGGCAGGAGGAGAAGCTTGGGCATCAAGCGCCTTTCAGGTGGGACGTTCGGAGCCGACCTCGTAGGCGAAGAGACGCCGATCGGAAACCCCGAAGCGCGGCCAGACCGCTCGCCACGCGACGAGGTGCGGCATAGCGAAGTGCGCGTCCAGCGCCGCCTGGTCGCGCCAGCGTTCGAACACCCGGATCAGGCCGGGCTCGGCGACGTCCTCGCCGTAACTGTAGTCGAGGCAGCCGAGTTCGGCCCGGCTCGCGTCCGCCATCGCCGCCATGTGCGGCCGCAACGCCTCGATGTTTTCGGGCGGGACGCGGATCGTCCCGGCCACGATCAGCATCAGGCTCGCTCCAGCCAAGGCTGGCCCAACGCCTGCCGCATCTCGAAGACGTCGATCTCGGCGGCGTGCTGCAGGGTCTCGCCGATCGAATCGAGCCCCTGCAGCAGCTTCTCCTTGCGCGCCGGATCGATCTCGAAGCGGAAGAGCCTGCCCGACGGCGCCGTCACCGTCTGGCTGGCGAGATCGACCGAGAACACGTGGTTGCCGCCCTTGGCCTCGTCCATCAGCACGCGCACGTCGGCTTCCGGCAGTGCGATCGGCAGCAGCCCGTTCTGGAAGCAGTTGCCGTAGAAGATGTCGGCGAAGCTGGGTGCGATCACGCAGCGGATGCCGAAGTCCTCCAGCGCCCAGGCTGCGTGTTCGCGGCTCGATCCGCAGCCGAAGTTGTCCCCGGCGACCAGGATGCCGGCGCCGGCGTAACGCGGGTCGTTGAGCACGAAACCGGGCTTCGGATGCCCCGCCGCATCGAAGCGCAGGTCGTAGAACAGCCCCTTGCCGAGACCCTCGCGCTCCACCGTCTTGAGGAACTGCTTGGGAATGATCTGGTCGGTGTCCAGGTTGGCCATTGGCAGCGGGGCGGCCTTGGCGTGGAGGTCGGTGAAGGGGCGCATCGCTACTCCTCGTCTGCTTGCGGCGTGGCGCTCAGCATCAGGGTCGGGGCGCCGGGGACGCCGGCGCGGACGGTGAAGACCTTGGTGCCGGGCTTGCGGCCCGCGCGCACCTCGGAGACGTCGAAGCCGGCTCCGGCGAGGCGGGCGTGCGCCGCTTCGGGATCGGCGACGCGCCAGGCGAGGCCGGAGATGCGGTCGGGCGCATCGCCCGTGTCGGCGCCGAGGCGGGCGCCGATCTCGACGACCGCGCCGCCGCAGCGGAAGAACATCAGACGCGAACCCCACTGTAGGTTCGTCCGGTCCAGCCGGAAGTCGAGACCGAGCCGGGCCCCGTAGAGCGCCACCGCGCGCTCGGGGTTCTCCGTGTTGATCACGACGTGGTCCAGCGCCTGCACCGCGTCCGCGGGTGTGGCGCGTCGCTCCACCGGCCGCGTGCGCTCCGCCAGCGCAATGGTGACGCCGTGCGTCGCGGCGGGATCGATGAACGCCAGGCTCCAGGCGTCGGTCGACAGCAGGGCGGCCGGCTCGCCGGTCGGCGCGCCGCGACGGGCGAGCACGCGCCGCGTCTCGGCAAGATCGGAGACGGCGAACGCCAGGCCCCAGAGGCCCTCGCCGTGCGCCTCGAGCTGCGCGCGCACCCGCTCGCCGCCCTTGCCGGGGCCGTCCGGCTGCACGAGATCGAGCGCCATGTTCGCGAGCTGGAAGCATGCATGCCGCTCGCCGGCCGCCTCCTCGCGCCAGTCCGCGCGCCGGCCCAGCAGCGCGCCGAACGCGCTGGCCGCGCGGTCGAGGTCGCGCACGGCGACGGCGACGTGGTCCAGAGCTTCGATCATGGGACTCCGATCATGGCGTCACGCGATGCGGCGCAGCGGCTCCAGCAGGCCTGGGTTGCGTGACAGATAGCGCGCGGCCTTGTTCGTCAAGTCGGCGACGCTCGGCTTCAACACATCCGCCGGCGCTTCCTCGCCTTTCAGCGCCAGGAACACCGCGAGCGCGAAGGCCCAGCTGCGCTCGGAGAAGTAGCCGAGCCGCCGAGAGCTCCAGCCGTGTCCGCCTGCGAAGTGATGTCCTTCGAAGTGGAAAGCGGCGTTGGCGGCGAACACCCCGAAGCCGGCGTAGGCGACGCAGAGCTCCGTCGTCAGCTCAAGCGCGTCCGGGCCGCCCGGGGCGGGCTCCTTGGTCAAGGCCCCGGCCACCAGATAGTGCGATAGCTCGTGCGCCAGGGTTGGGATCAAGAGGCGGGGCTGGTCGAGGAGGTCCCTGGCGTAAGTGATGACGGCCTCGCCTTCCTCGACGCGGGACAGCCCGAGGGGCTGTCCCGGAGCGCGGACGAAAGCGTACGTTGCAACGTGCGCGTTGATGGGCCCCCGATCGTACGACTCGAGGCGGCCAGGCAGGTCGGCCATCCCCATCCAGCCCTTCACCGTCTCGAACACATACCGGCCACGCTCGTCGCCTTCCGTATCGGTCCGCGGGAAGAATTCCGTGTTCGCCAACACCAGCGGGGTGCGCCGCAGCCGCGTCACGCCACCCAGAGCGCGCATCAGCCACCCCCAGGTCTCGAGGCTCCAGGCCTCCAATTCCTGCTCGAGAAAGGTCGACTTGCCGAACAACCCCACCTGTGCCCCCACCGCCAAGGTGTCGGAACATTACAGGAACTTTCGGGCGTCCACAATGTGGCCTGCGATGGCGGCGGCGGCGGCCATGGCGGGGCTCATCAGGTGGGTTCGGCCGCCGCGGCCCTGGCGTCCCTCGAAATTGCGGTTCGAGGTCGAGGCGCAGCGCTCGCCGGGGGCGAGGCGGTCGGGGTTCATGCCGAGGCACATCGAGCAGCCCGGCTCCCGCCAGTCGAAGCCGGCGCGCCTGAACACCTCGTCCAGCCCTTCGATCTCGGCCTGCTCCTTCACGAGGCCCGAACCGGGGACGACCATCGCCCGCACGTGATCCGCCACGCGCCGGCCCCGTTCGGTGGCGCGCCGCGCCACGTCGGCGGCCGCGCGCAGATCCTCGATGCGGCTGTTGGTGCACGAGCCGATGAAGACGCGGTCGATCCGCGCGTCGGCGATGGGCTGGCCAGGCTCGAGACCCATGTAGTCGAGCATCCGGCGCACCTGCTGGGCGCGCGCCTCGCCCAGCGCGGCGGGGTCGGGGACGCGGCCGGTCACCGGCGTCACGTCTTCGGGGCTCGTGCCCCACGTCACCATCGGCGCCAACCTGGAGACGTCGATGACGACCTCCTTGTCGAACTCGGCGTCGGGATCGGAGAACAGCGTCCGCCAGTGCGCCAGCGCCAGTTCCCACGCGCCGCCCTTGGGCGCCGACGGGCGGCCCGCCATGTAGGCGAACGTGGTCTCGTCCGGCGCCACCAGGCCGCCACGCGCGCCGCCCTCTATGGTCATGTTGCAGAGCGTCATGCGCCCTTCCATCGAGAGCGCGCGCACCGCTTCGCCGGCGTACTCGATGACGCAGCCTGTGCCGCCGGCCGTGCCGATCTCGCCGATCATGGCGAGCGCGAAGTCCTTGGCCCCGACGCCGGGCGCGGGCGCGCCGGTGAACGTCACCCGCATGTTCTTCGATTTCAGCTGCCGGAGCGTCTGCGTCGCCAGCACGTGCTCGACTTCAGAGGTGCCGATGCCCTGGGCCAGCGCGCCGAAGGCGCCATGGGTCGAGGTGTGGCTGTCGCCGCAGACGATGGTCATGCCCGGCTGCGTGCGTCCCTGCTCGGGCCCAACGACGTGAACGATGCCGTTGCGCGGGTCGCCCATCGGAAAGAACTCGATGCCGGCGTCGGCGACATTGCGCGCCAGGGTCTCGAGCTGCAGCCGAGCCTCCTCGTCGGCGACGGCCGCCACGCCCAGCGCCTGGCTCTCGGTCGGCACGTTGTGGTCCGCGACAGCCAGCGTGCGGTCGGGCCGGCGTACGCCGCGGTGCGCCGCGCGAAGCCCCGCGAACGCCTGCGGGGTCGTCACCTCGTGGATCAGGTGGAGGTCGATGTAGATCACCGATTCGCCGCCTGGGTCCTGAGAGACGACATGCGCGTCCCAGATCTTGTCGTAGAGGGTCCTGCCGGCCATGCGCCGCATGTAGGATAGGGCGAGGCGTCTCGTCCAGTTCGGCAGGATGCGCCGGCGCGGTCACCCGCATCGCGTGACCGATTGGCCGCGATTCAACCGCGAAGGCCCCGGCGTTCCGCCGCTGTGGCGCCTCAGGCGATCCCCGCCCGCAGGAAGTCATGCATGTGCACGGCGCCGACGAGGCGGCCGTCCTCGCATACGAAGAGCAGGTTGAACGGCCGCTCCCGCTCGTTCATCAGCCGCATCGCCTCGCTCGCCAGCATGCCGGGTCCGGCCGAGACGGGGCTCCGGGTCATGAACTCGGCCACCGGAGAATCCGGCATGGCCCGGCCGATGGAGCGGCGTACGTCGCCATCCGTGAGCGCGCCGACGAGACGCCTGTCGCCGTCGACCACAGCGACGCCGCCATACCAGACCTTCGCGCTGATCGCCTCGATCGCCTCCGCGAAGGTCGCATCCTCGCGGACCACCGCGGCCTCGCCCATCAGGTCGCCGACGGTGATCAACTGGGCGCCGAGCTTGCCGCCGGGGTGGAAGGCGTGGAAGTCGCGCGCCGAGAAGCCGCGTGCTTCGAGAAGCGCCATGGCGAGCGCGTCGCCGAACGCGAGCTGCATCGTGGTCGACGTGGTCGGCGCCAGCTTGTTCGGGCAGGCCTCCTCGGCCGCGGGCAGCACCAGCGCGTGACCTGCGGCGCGCACCAGGGCGCTCTTGGCGCCTGACGTCACCGCGACGAGGGTGATGGCGAACCGCTTGCAGTAATGGATCACGTCGCGCAGCTCCGGCGTCTCGCCCGAGAGCGAGAAGGCCAGCACCACGTCGCCGGCGCCGACCATGCCCAGGTCGCCGTGACTCGCCTCGGCCGGGTGCATGAAGAACGCGGGCGTGCCGGTCGAGGCGAGCGTGGCCGCGACCTTCCGCGCCACGTGACCGCTCTTGCCCATGCCGGTCACGACGACGCGCCCTTTGGCGGCGAGGATCGTCTCGACCGCCGCGCGGAACGGAACGCCGAGCGAGCCCGTGAGCGCGGCGGCCAGCGCGTTCAGCCCCTCGACCTCGGCGCGCACCGTCCGCACCGCCGCCAAAGCCGGGTCCAGGGTCTGGAGCCTTCGCGCCGCGCTGTTGGCCAATCCGTTCGCCTCCGATCGTGCGCTGAGAAGTGTAGGCGCGCGCGGCGCAGGTTCAAACCCGCCCGATCATGTTTCAAAGCGGAAGCGAAACAGTCGGTTACGCAGATTGTGTCGCCCAGATGACCGAACCACCCTATCAGCCCCGGCCAGTTTCCGGGCGTTCAGCGGTAACCCATGATTCCATTCATTGACCTGGCGGCCCAGCAGGCCCGCCTGAAGCCGCGAATCGAAGCGGCGATCCAGCGGGTGCTTACGCACGGCTTGTATGTCATGGGGCCCGAGGTACGGGCGTTCGAGGAGCAGCTGGCCGAGTTCGGCCGGGTGAAGCATGCGCTCTCGTGCGGCAACGGCACCGATGCGCTCGTGCTCCCTTTGATGGCCTGGGGAGTCGGCCACGGAGACGCGGTGTTCTGCCCCTCCTTCACTTTCGCCGCCACGCCGGAAGTGATCCCCTGGACTGGCGCGACCCCGGTGTTCGTCGACATTCTGCCGGACACCTACAATCTCGATCCCGCCCACCTGGAGGCGGCTATCGAGGCGGTGAAGGCCCGCGGTCAGCTGCGGCCCCGCGCCGTGATCGCCGTCGACCTCTTCGGCCAGCCCGCCGATTATCCGCGCATCTCCGAAATCTGCCGCCGCCACGGCCTGAAGCTGATCGCCGACAGCGCGCAGGGCTTCGGCTGCACGCTCCACGGCGACCATCCGATCCGATGGGCGGACGCGGCCACCACCAGCTTCTTCCCGGCCAAGCCGCTCGGCGGCTACGGCGACGGCGGCGCAGTGCTGACCAACGACGGCGCGTTGTGGGAGCGGATGGATTCGCTGCGCAACCACGGCAAGGTGGTGAAGAGCGACCTCGAGGGCCGCGCGTTCCCGCACGATCCGAAGTACCTGAACATGCGGATCGGCATGAACTCGCGCCTGGATACGATCCAGGCCGCAATCCTGATCGAGAAGCTCGCCGTGTTCGCCGAGGAGATCGAGATTCGGCAGGACATCGCCCGCCGCTACGCCGAAGGCCTCGCCGACCACGTGATCGCGACGCCGAAGGTGATCGAGGGGGGGCTGTCGGTCTGGGCGCAGTACGTGATCGAGCACCACGACCGTGACAGTCTCGCCACGCACCTGAAGGCGCTCGGCGTGCCCACTGCGGTCTATTACCCGGTGCCGATGCACCGCCAGGTCCCTTACGCCGACTTCCCGCTCGGTCCCGGCGGCCTGCCTGTATCGGAAGTCAAGGCGTCAACGGTGCTCGCCCTGCCGATGCATGCATACCTGCAGGAGAAGGTGCAGGACCACATCATCGAGGCGGTGCGCGGGTTCAACGGGTAGCCGCCGCTACCGCGGCGCGAGCATCGCCTCCAGCGTCGCTAGTTCGTCCGCCTCGCGCGCCGGCTTGTCCCAGCGGATGCGGTTGATTCTCGGAAAGCGCATGGCGACGCCGGACTTGTGGCGCGTGGAGCGCTGCAGGCCCTCGAAAGCGACCTCCAGCACGAGGCCGAAGTCGCGGTCGGCGCGCACCTGGCGCACTGGGCCGAACCGGTCGGTCGTGTGGTCGCGGACGAACCTGTCGAGCGCCTTCAGCTCCTCGTCGGTGAAGCCGAAATAGGCCTTTCCGACGGGCGTGAGGCTCGGCTCGCCCGCCTCGTCCTCGCGCCAGACGCCGAAGGTGTAGTCGGAGTAGAAGCTCGACCGCTTGCCGTGCCCCCTCTGCGCGTACATCAGCACCGCATCGATGAGGCGCGGGTCGCGCTTCCACTTGAACCACGGCCCTCTTGGCCGCCCCGCCTCGTAGATCGAATCCCAGCGCTTCAGCATCAGCCCTTCGGCCTGGGCCGGATCGCCGTCCGGCGGGTCCGCTCGCAAGGCGGCGAGTTCCGCCCACGTCGCGAAGGGCAGGATCGGCGAGAGGTCGATGCGCGGCGTGCGGACGTCGGAGACGAGCGCCTCGAGCCGGGCGCGGCGTTCGCGAAACGGCAGGTGTCGGACGTCCTCCTGGCCGTCCACGAGCAGATCGTATGCGCGGATGCCGGCCGGGTGGGCGGCCATCAGCCTGGCGTCGGAGGTCTTGCGGTTCAAGCGCTGCTGCAGGTCTCCGAACGGGCCGGCGCGGCCCTCGCGCATCACCAACAATTCGCCGTCGATCGCGCCCTCAAAGAAGTCGAGCGCGGCGACCACATCGGGGAAGGCGGCCGAGACATCCTCGCCGGTGCGGCTCCACAGACGCCTCTGGCCGCGCTCGCTCACCGCCTGCACGCGGACGCCATCCCACTTCCATTCCGCGGCGTAGTCACCCGGGTCGAGCCGCCCGAGGTCGACGTCCGCATCCAGCGCCTGGGCCAGCATGACCGGTCGGAACCGCCCCGGCGCAGCGGACGAGGGCTTGTCGGCGCGGTCCTCCAGCCAGGCGAACAAATCCTCGTAAGGGGGGTCCAGCGCGTGCCAGACCTCCTCGATCTCGGCGACCTTCCTGCCGCCGAGTTCCGCCGCAGCCTGCTTGGCGAGCCTCGACGAGAGGCCGACCCGCAACCCGCCGGTCAGGAGTTTGAGCAGCGCCCAGCGGCCGTCGGCGTCCAGAGCGTCGAGCCAGCCCTCGATCATGCGCGGCGCCTGCGAGCGCTGGGCGCCGCGCAAGCCGTCGACGACCTCCGACAGCTCAGGCTCGCGGTTGGCGCCGGGCGCGGGAGGCCAGACCAAAGCGACCGTCTCGGCGAGATCGCCCACGAAGTCGTACGACCAGCGGAACAGCAGCGGATCCACGCGCGTCTCGATTGCGGCGCGGATGGCCGCAGGCTTGGCGGCGGCGAAGGACAGCTCGCCGGTCAACGCCGCAAGCGCCCAGCCGCGGTCGGGGTCCGGCGTCGCCCGGAGGAAGTCGCGCACCAGTGTCAGCTTGGCGTTGCGCCCCTGCGTCAGCGACAGCCGGTCGAGCAGGCGGGCGAAGGCGCGCATCAGTCGTCGCCGTCCTCCCAGACGCGCCGCCTGGCGTCGAAGGTTCGCCGCGCCGCCTCTATCTCGCCCTGGTGCTCGCGCGCCCAGGCCCCCAGCGCCTCAACCGGACGCCACAGCGACCGGCCGAGTTCCGTCAGCTCGTAGTCCACGCGGGGCGGCACCGTCGGGAAGACCGTGCGGGTGACGAGACCGTCGCGCTCGAGTCCGCGCAGGGTCAGCGTCAGCATCCGCTGCGAGATTCCGTTCACCAGGCGCTTGATCTCGTTGAAGCGCCTGGGCCCGTCGCCCAGCAGCGCCACGATCAGCACGCTCCATTTGTCGCCGATCCGCGCCAGCACGCCGCTGACGGCCCGGCAGTCGGACGAATTGGGATCGCGGCGGTTTTCGGATTCGAGGACGGTCACCTGCGTGTGCTCCAGTACCCTAGGTGTGCCTTCTTGCGGGGCGGTGCAACGGTCACCCATCTAGCCTTGGTCACTTTTTGTTACCACCAAGGAGCGTCCTCCCCATGAACATCCTTCACGTCGACGCCAGCGTGCTGGGCGAGCATTCAATCAGCCGTCAGGTTTCCGCCGCGATCGTGCGGCGCCTCTCCGCCGCGGACCCCCGCGCCGCGGTGGTCTACCGCGATCTCGCCGCCCAGCCGCTGGGCCATCTCGCTGGCCACCACCTGGCGGCGCTGAAGGGCGCCGATCCGGCCCCGGACCATGCCGATGACGTAGCGGCCGGCCGCGCGGCGCTGGACGAGTTCCTCGCCGCCGACACGGTCGTGATCGGCGCCCCGATGTACAACTTCAGCCTGCCGACCCAGTTGAAGGCCTGGATCGACCGGCTGCTGGTCGCTGGCCGCACGTTCCGCTACACCGCGAGCGGTCCCGAGGGGTTGGCGGGCGGACGGCGCGTGATCGTCGCGATCTCGCGCGGCGGCGTCTATGCCGCGGGCACCCCGAACGCGGCCGCGGAGCACGCCGAGAGCTACCTTCGCACGGTGTTCGGCTTCATCGGCGTCACCGACCTGACCTTCGTCGCCGCCGACGGCATCCAGCTCGGGCCGGAACACCGCGAGCGGGCGCTCTCCGGGGCGCTGCGCACCGCGAGCGAGCTGAGGCCCGCCGCCTGACGGCGAGGCGCGCGTCAGTCCTCCTCCTCGTAGCCGACCATCGCCAGCGCACGCGCCGAGAGCCCGCTCAGCTCGGCCCAGCGGGCCAGGGCCTCCTCGCGGCCGTGCGTGATCCACACCTCGCCGGGCGCCAGCTCGGCGAGGGTGGCGGTGAGCTCGTCCCAATCGGCGTGGTCGGAAATGATCAGCGGCAGCTCGACGCCGCGCTGGCGGGCCCTGGCGCGCACCCGCATCCAGCCCGACGCGAACGCGGAGACCGGGTCGGCGAAGCGTCGCGCCCAGCGATCGGCGAGCGCGCCCGGCGGGGCGATCACGATCTGGCCGGCGAACGTGTCGCGCGTCGCCTCGCTCGTGGCGGGGGCGAGCGGACCGAGGTCGACGCCGAACCGGGCATAGAGCGCGTTCAGGCGCTCGAACGCGCCGTGGACGTAGATCGGGCGGTCCCAACCGGCCTCCCGCAGCAGGGCGATCAGCCGCTGCGCCTTGCCGAGCGCGTAGGCGCCGACCACGTGCGTGCGCTCTGGGAACTGGGCGACGGAACGCAACAGCTTGCGCACCTCGCCGCCGTCGTCAGGGTGGCGGAACACCGGCAGGCCGAAGGTGGCCTCGGTGATGAACACGTCGCAGGGCGCCGGCTCGAACGCGGGGCAGGTCGGGTCGCGTCGGCGCTTGTAGTCGCCGGAAACGGCGATGGTCAGGCCTTTCCGGCGCACCACGACCTGGGCCGAGCCCAGCACGTGGCCGGCAGGGACCAGGGTCACCTCCACGCCGTCGCGCGCGATCGTCTCGCCATAGGCGAGCGGCCGCGATGACCCAGCGAAGCCCTCGCCGTAGCGCGCCGCCATGATCGCCAGCGTCTCGGGAGTCGCGGCCACGCTCTCGTGGCCGGCGCGTGCGTGGTCGCTGTGGCCGTGGGTGATCACCGCGCGCGCCACGGGGCGCACCGGATCGATGTAGAAGTCGCCGGGCGGGCAGTAGAGGCCGGCCGGGCGCGGGCAGATCAGGCTCTCGGGGCGGATCACGCCGGAAGATATAGGCGCCGCTTCCGCAACGTCGCGTCAGGACCGTATAGGGAGCCTATGACCGATGAGTCCCGGCCTCCCGAGGAACCGATGGGCGACGCTCTGCGCGGCGACCTTGCATGGCGCGGCACGGCCTTGTCGATCGCCATGGGCTTCGAGACGCTGGCGGACCGGCTCTGCGCCATGCGCGCGCCGTTCCGCGCCGAGTTGGTGGGCGATCCGGAAGGAGGCGCGCTCGCCGGCGGCGTCATCTTCGCGCTCCTCGACCAGACTTGCGGCATGGCGATCAGTCAGGCGCTGCGGGCGCGAGCCGAGGCCGAGGGCCGCGAGCCAAGGCCCGGCGGCATGGCGACGCTGGACTTCCGGCTGGATCACATCCGCGCGCCCAGGCCCGGCGCCTCCGTGACCGCCGAGGCCGAGTGCCTGAAGCTGACTGGAGACGTCGCCGTGGTCCGCGGCTGGGCCTACGAGGAGAGCGCCGAAGACCCGATCGCGGCGGCGCAGGCCGCGTTCATGCTCACCAACGTGCCGCTGTTCAGCGCATGAGCGAAGTCATCGCCAGCACCGGCGCCCAGCGACCCGTCGCCGCCTGGCCCTATGCACGGTTCCTCGACGTGCGCCTCGAAGGCGGCGTGGCCGTGCTGCCGTTCGCCGAGCGCCTGATCGGCAACCCGATACTCCCCGCGCTGCACGGCGGCGCCGTCGCCTCGTTCCTCGAGATGGCCGCGCTCGCCCGCCTCGACGCCGAGGGGCGCCGCGCTCGCACGATCGATGTCACGGTCGACTACCTTCGCCCAGCGCGACCGGTCACGACCTACGCCGAGGCTCGGATCCTCAAGCTGGGCCGCCGCGCCGCGAACCTCGCCGTGGAAGCCTGGCAGGAGGACCGCAACGCGCCGATCGCGGCGTTGAGGGGCCATTTCCTGATCATCGGCTGACCCGCGGCGGCGCCGTCCGCGGGGGTCATCGGCGCGCGGCGAGCGTGGCCAGGGCCTTGCGCTTGAAGTCGGCCAGATCGGCCTCGGTCTCGCCGGGCCGGATGAGCAGGCGCTCGCGCGCCGGCAGAACGCCCTCCCAGAAGAGCGTGAGCGAGGCTTCCTCCGGGGTCAGGCGCCGTCCCAGCTCCTCGATGGTGACGAAGTAGGACGGGGAGGCGATGGCGGTCAGCGTCTTGGCGGTGAAGACGAGCCCGTCACCTTCGCGCTCGACGAACCAGCGATGGTGGCCGAACCCGACCCGCACGGGACGACCGATCACGCGCCGCCAGCGATAGCCCTGCTTGGTGTGCGTGGATTCCCGCAGTCTCGAGGGCGTCTCGACGTACCCGGCCCGGGCGACGCGGGCGAGTTCCCGGCACACGTGCATCGGATCGCGCACGTCCTCCAGCAGATGGCTGCAGAACGCGAAGTCGAAGAACCCGTCGGGAAACGGCCACGGCGCCGCGCAGACGTCCGCTACTGTCCAGCCGTCGGCGCGGAGGCGGATCGGGGCGCCCTCGACGAGGGGCGCGCCGGCATCCTCGTAGGGAAGGCAGTCGATCATGTGCGTGGCTGTGTTGAGCGGCGACGCGCAACCGCCGACGTCCAGCACGCGAGGCAAATTCTCGGTTCTTGTGAGGATCAGTTGCAGGTTGTGGCGAGCGAGCATGCCGCCCCGCATAGACGACATCGGCGCGACCTACAAAGCCGGGCGCGCGGCGTTAGGCGGGGAGGTTGTCGATCTCCACCGGCGCGATCTCGTCGGCCGGCGTGAAGCCGAAGACGCGGCCATAGAAGTAGAGTTCGGCTTCCTTGGCGCGGATCATGTTTTCGGCCTTGCGGAAGCCGTGACCCTCGCCGGGGAACTCGATCATCGCGACGGGCGCGCCCTTTCTGCGCAAGGCGTCGCGGATCATGTGCGCCTGGTTGGGAGGCACGATCGGGTCCTCGGCGCCTTGCAGGATGAGCAGCGGCGCCGAGAAGCCGTCCAGATGGTTGATCGGCGAGCGCGCGTCGTAGAGGGCCTTCTCGGCAGGCCACGGGCCGACGAGCCCGTCGAGATAGCGGCTCTCGAACTTGTGGGTGTCTCTCGCGAGCGCCTCGAGGTCGGCGACTCCGTAGAAGTCGCCGCCAGCGGTGAAGACATCGCTCTGGCTCAGCGCGGCCAGCACGGTGAAGCCGCCGGCGCTGCCGCCGTGAATCGCGATCCTGCGAGGATCGACCCGGCCCGCATCGGCGAGGTGGCGGGCCGCGGCGATCACGTCCTCGACATCGACCACGCCCCACTGGCCGTCGAGCAGGGTGCGATAGGCGCGGCCGTAGCCGGACGAGCCTCCGTAGTCGACGTCGACGAGAGCGAAGCCGCGGCTCGTCCAGTACTGCACGGAAAGGCTGAACGCGGCCGAGGCCTGCGCGGTCGGCCCGCCGTGGGCCTGGACGATCAGCGGCGGCTTCTCCCCAGGGGGAGCACGGAACGCCGGGCTGGTCGGCGGATAGAAGAGGGCGTGCGCAGTACGCCCCCCGGCGCTCGGGAAACTGATCGGCTCGGCGCGGGAGACCAGCTCGACCGGGATGGCGGCGGCCGACGGCCTGCGGACGACCTCGTGCGCGCCGGTGGCGACGTCGACGACGATCAGCGCCGAGGTCTCGCTCGCGGCGTGACCGACGGCGGCGACGCGGCCAGCATCCAGGCCTTGGATCGACGAGAACGAGACGAACGGCAGGTCGAGCGGGCGCGCTGCGCCCGCCACCGGGTCGATGACGAGCAGCGTCTCGCCGCCCGTCTCCCGTGCGGCTGCGATGATGCGGCCGTCTTCGAGGATCGCGTAGTTGGCCTGGCCAAGGCCCCACAGCGGCCCGGCGAACTCGGCGCGGCGCGGCAGGATCGGGCGGGGCGCGCCGTCGCGATCGTCGTAGAGGTTCCAGAAACCGCTCTCGTCCGAGATCCAGGTCAGCGCGCCCGTGGGAGTCCATTGCGGTTCCAGCACCGAGATCGCCCGGCCACCCGCCACCACACGCACGTCGGCGAGGCCGGCCGCGGTGAGTTCGCCGACATAGAGACGGGTTGCGTCCCACGGCATGGCCGGGAAGTCCCAGGCGATCCAGGCGAGCCGCGTGCCGCCAGGGCTCACCCGCGGATAGGCGGCGAAGTCGCTCCCCTCGAAG
>JAKAZA010000085.1 GCA_021816155.1 Pseudomonadota bacterium
CAGTCGCTCATCACGGCGGCGGCGCTGGGCCCGGCGACGTAGGTGGCGAGCTCGATGACCTTCAGTCCTTCCAGCACGCGCGTCTCTCCCTCAAGGCTCTCCGACCGCCATATTGCAGAGGACGCGGCGAAGGCGAAGGGCGAAGGGCGCGTTCAGGCGGCGGCTTGGGCTTTCCTGCGCGCCGCGCCGGCTTCGGCGATGGCCCGAGCCACGGCGGCGACCGATACCGGCTTGCGCATCACAGCGTCGGCGCCGGCCGCGAGGCAATCGCTGGACTCGACGGCCTCGCCGCCGATCACGGCGATGATGGGCACGCCGCCGACCGGATCGGCGAGGGCGCGGATGGCGCGGATCGCGTCCGGGGTGTCCATCAGGGGCATCTTGCCGTCCAGCATCACGAGATCGAAGCCTACGGCGCGAGCCAGATCGACGGCGCGGCGCCCGTTCTGGGCGTGCACCACCTGATGCCCGAGCTGCTCGAGAATCGTGCGCAGCATTGCGGCGTTGAGACCGTCGTCCTCGGCCATCAGAACCTTTAGCGGCGTGTCGGCCGCCGGCCCCGCCTCACGCGGCGGCCCGGCGAGATCGACGAGCGCGCTCTCGTCCCACTTCAGCAGCAGCGTGAAGCAGCTGCCGACGCCGACCGCGCTGTCGACGACCAGCTCCGCGCCCATCAGTGCCACCAGTTGACGCGACAGGGAGAGGCCGAGGCCCGCGCCCGGCAGCCCCGCGGCGGTGCGGTCCACGCGCTTGAACGGCTGGAACGCCTCGGCCAGCTCCTCCGAGGAGAGCCCCGGCCCGGTGTCGGCGATCGCGATGGCCAGCCGCTCGCGCTGGCGCTCGACCCGCGCCTCGACCCGTCCGCGCACGGTGTATCTCACGGCGTTGGCGAGCAGGGCGCCGAGAACCTGGCGCACGCGCGCGGCGTCCGCCATGGCCTGCCCCGACGTGCGGTCGTCCAGTTCCGGATCGATGAAGACGTGGAGTTCGAGGCCCTTGGCCGACGCCTGGGGGCGGATCTGCATTGTCAGTTCACGCACCAGCCGCACCGGGTCGAATGGCGCGAAGTCGATCATCAGGCGCCCGGACTCGGCGGTCTCCTGATCGAGCGTCGCGTTGAGCACCGTGATGAGATCGTTGGCGGCCGTGAGCGCGGCCGCCGATTGCTCGCGTGACGGAGCGCTGCGCCCGCCCTGGCCGGCTGCGGCGGCCAGGACGTGGGCGACGCCAATGAGGCCGTTGCGGATCTCGTGGCTGAGCGTGGCGATCAACGCGGATTTCGACCGCGCGAGTCGCTCGGCCTCGGCGAGCGAGGCGGCCCGCTCCCGGGCCAGCTGCTCGCGCTCGGCCGCCAACGCGAACTGGCGGCGCAGGTTCTGGTTCAGGATCAGCGAGAGGGTGGAGGCCAACGCGAAGGCGCCCCACGCCGTCTGCGCGATGTGGCTGGTCTGCGGCCGCAACAGAAGCGCGATCAGCGGCCCCGTCATCGCAGCCGGCCCCACGATCAGCAGCGACGGCAGAGAGGGCGTGGTGAAGAACAGGCAAAGCACCGCCGCGCCCACGGCCATCATCAGCAGCGTCTCGCGCGCCGGGCCGGCGTGGTCGGCGAACGCGGCGATCTGCGCGACGGCGACCGACCAGAGGAGGCCGCAGAGCACATGCACCCGCGTGCGGCGAGCCAGGTCCGCCTGCACGTCCGGACGGCGCAGATGCTGCAGGGCGAAATAGAACGCGCCCCAATTGATCGCGAAGATGGCGAACGTAGCCGACATCCAGGCCGCGTCGGTGGCGAACGATCCGGCCCAGACATAGATCGGCAGCGATACGGCGAAGACGCCCAGCGCCTGCGGGAGAAGCGCGGTCTGCGCAGCCAGCGATTGTTCGGCGACCGAGGCGCCTTCTCTGGCGGGGACGGGCGAAGAGAGCATGAGGCGCAGCCTAGCTCCGCCCCGGTTGTGCTCCGGTTACGCATCACGCTTAACGACCGGTGAGTGTGGGCTGAGGCGAGCTTCGCGAAGCGAGCGTCGGCGCGGCCGAGAGCCCCAACTAAACGTTAAGCTTACCTCAGCTCTAATGGCGCTGACCTCTTTCATCGAGCCGGCCGGGAGCCGCCTTCGGCGCCATGACGACCACCCGATCCGCTTTGTCCGAAGCCGATATCCGCCTTCTGCTCAAAGGCGCCGAGCCGGAGGAGCGTGCGCTGGTCGCCCACCGCCTCTGCCGCCACATCGACCGCGCCAACCTCACCGAGGAGGAGAGGGCCGAGGCGCACCAGATCCTGCGCCTCATGGCGCGCGATGCGGCCGAACAAGTGCGCCGCGCGCTCGCGGTGACACTCAAGGCCTCGCCGCTGATTCCGCGCGATGTGGCGAACCGCCTCGCCCGTGACATCGAGAGCATCGCCGTGCCGATGCTGAACTTCTCGCCCGCATTCACGGACGAGGATCTGGCCGAGATCGTGCGAATCGGCGGGCCCGTGCGCCAGTGCGCGGTCGCGCGGCGCCCCGTGCTGTCCGAGACCGTTACGGCCGTCATCTCCGAGGCCGGAGCCGAGGAGGCGGTGCAGATCGCCTGCGGAAACGACGGCGCGGCGTTCAGCGAGCGGGGGCTCGCGGCCGCGATCGAGCGCTTCGCGGCCTCGGAGGCGGTGCTGGCTTCGATCGCCCTGCGCGCGGCGCTCCCGGCCAGGATCACCGAGCGACTGGTCACGCTGGTCACCGGCGAGCTGCGCGAGCGCCTCGTGGCCAGGCACGGCCTGACACCCCAGACAGCGCTGGCTGTGGCGATCGGGACCCGCGAGCGCGCCAGCCTCGACCTCGTCGAACAGGCCGCGAGAGCCTCCGACCTGCCGGCCTTCGTCGCCCATCTGCGGCGCGGCCAGAGGCTCACCGCCTCGCTGCTGCTCCGCGCCCTGGCCAACGGCCAGATGAGCTTCTTCGAGTGGGGCCTGGCCGAACTGTCCGGCGTGCCGCATCACCGCACCTGGCTGATGGTGCATGATGCGGGCGAGCTTGGCCTGAAGGCGATCTACGAGCGCGCCGGCCTGCCGGGGCGGCTGTTGCCGGCCTTCCGGGCCGCCGTCGATGCTTTCCACTCGATGGATTTGGACGGCGCGCCGGGCGATCTGCAGCGTTTCCAGCGCCGGATGCTCGAGCGCTTCCTCAGCCAGCCGCTGGCGATATCGACGGAAGACGTCGACTATCTCCTGGACAAGATCGACAGCCTGAGCCTCGACGAGGCGGTCGATGAGGACGCCGAGCCGGCCGCCGCCAACGCCGCCTGACGTCGGGACGCGCTTTCCGGCCGCGACGTGAGCGGGCTAAGGTGGCGGGATGAGCGACAATCCTGCCGAAAAGCCGCCCGCCGCCGTCGTCCCGGCCGCCACCATCCTGCTGCTGCGCGACCAGCCCGCGTTCGAGGTGCTGATGGTGCGCCGCCACCATCAGATCGATTTCGCAGCCGGGGCGCTGGTCTTTCCCGGCGGCAAGACCCATGCGGGCGACGATGCGCCCGGATGGGAGGAACGGACCCTCGGCTGGGGCGCCGCGCTGCCGCACAAGCGGCCCCTGCGCATCGCCGCGATCCGCGAGGCGTACGAGGAGGCCGGCATCCTGCTGGCCCGCCACCTGGACGGGACGCCGTTTCGCGGCGACGAGCGTGCGACAGCGGCCAGGGAGGACGTCGGCAAGGATCGCCGCCCGTTCCTCGACCTGATTCGCGAGCTCGACCTCTATCTGGATCTCGAGGCGCTGACCGTGTTCGCCCGCTGGATCACGCCGGCGATGATGCCGCGCCGCTTCGACACCTGGTTCTACGTCGCCCGGGCGCCGGACGACCAGCTCGCGGCCTGTGACGGCCAGGAGACGGTCGATGCGGAGTGGATCGATCCCGCCGAGGCGATCCGTCTCGGCGAGGCCCGCCAGCGAACGGTGATCTTCCCGACCCGGATGAACCTGCAGCTGCTCGCCGAGGCGAACAGCGCGGACGATGCGGTGGAGCGGGCGCGAGCCCGCGAGCTGGTCACCGTCGAGCCCAAGATCGCGCAGCGGAACGGCGAGCGCGTGCTGGTGATCCCCCCGAACGCCGGCTACGGCGACGTGTTCGAGCCGATGTCGCGGGTGTCGTAGCCCGCGGGGGCGTGACCGGCGCAAATCACGTGGGGACGGCGGCGGCGACTTGAACCGCGTGCGGCGCAGCGCGCTAGGCGATGAACTCCTTCACCCGCTTTTCGAGTTCGGTGACGAGCGCCGCGCCGACAGGGTGGGTGTCGGTCTGGATGTGGTCCTTGACGGCGGCACGGATCGCGTCGATGTGAGCGTCGACGAGCGCCATGGGCGCCGTGGCGCGCTTGGCGGGATCGTCGATCAGCTTGCAGAGTGACCCGGCGATCCGGGTCACCAGCGGGTACTCGTAGGTGGCGCCCAGTCCCTTGAGGTCATGGGCGCGCAGGTAAAGGTTCTCCGACGCCTCGGGTGTCAGGCCCTCGGCGCGCACGCGCTGGCGGGCGGCTTCGAGCTTGCCGACCTCGTCCGCCAGCCACTCGGCGAAGTTGCCGGACAGGCTCTTCAGCGCGGCCTCGGCCTTGGCGATCGCCGCCGGGTCGATCGCCCCCAGACGACCCCCGACCTTGAGCCGCAGGGTGTTAGGAACCTGGATCATCTGACCCGGATTGTTCTCGCTCAACGGAATCTCCGTCCGTCCATCAAATTACGGCCAAGGTATCGGAAAAGCCTTAACGACCGATGAGAAGGGGCTGTCAGCCGGTGAACTGCTCGGCGAGAACGCGCTCTTCAAGACTGCGCCCCTGATCGAAGAGCAAGGTCAGGCTGATCGAGCGGTCCTCGGCCACATCCACCTGAATTACATCGCGAACTTCGACGTTGTCGGCGACCGCGCTGACCGGCCGCTTGTCCGCTTCGAGCACATCGAGCGTGACCTTGTCGGTGTGCGACAAAAGCGCGCCGCGCCAGCGGCGGGGCCGGAAGGCGCTGATCGGGGTCAGCGCTAGCACCTGGCCGCTTAACGGTACGATCGGGCCGTGAGCGGACAGGTTGTAGGCGGTTGAGCCGGCGGGCGTGGCGATCAGCACGCCGTCGCAGATCAGCTCCGCCATGCGGACCTTGCCGTTGATCAGGATCCGAAGCTTGGCGCTCTGGTAGGTCTGGCGCAGCAGTGAAACCTCGTTGATCGCGATCGCCTCGCGCCGCACGCCGGCGGCGTCCAGGGTGCGCATCGTAAGCGGGTGGATCACAGCCTTCTCGGCCGCCTCGATGCGCTGGATGAGCCCGTCCTCGGCGAAGTCGTTCATGAGGAAGCCGACGGAGCCGCGGTTCATGCCGTAGATCGGCTTGTGCTCCTGCAGCGTCCGCCGCAGCGTCTCCAGCATCGTGCCGTCGCCGCCGAGCGCCACCACAACGTCGGCCTCGGACGCCGCGACGTCGCCGTACCGGGCGGCGAGGGAGGAGCGCGCAGCCTGCGCCTCCGGGCGGTCGCTGGCGAGGAAAGCTAGGCGGAGAGCCATGCCGGACATCCAAGGCCGCAGCGGCCTTGCTTTGTCAAACCGTGGCGATGGCTTGGCGGAAGGCGCTGGCGGCGATGTCGGGCGAGAACGGGCCGAATGCGGAGACGGCGCGCCTGGCGCCTTCCTCGCCGCCGCCGGGCAGGTCGTCGTTGCATTGGCGCACCATCTGCAGGATGGTCGGGAAGACGCTCCGGTCGATGCCGACTGCGGCGCACGCGAGCGCCAGCAGCTCCGGGCGTTCCGGGCTGACCAAAGCGCGGTGGACGTCTTCCACGCGGAACCCGCCGAGCTTGGCGAGCGCGGCCTCGAAGAGGCCCAACTGGTGCTCCTTCAGCACCTTGACGAGGTATCCGGACTTCAGCTGGCCCGCCGCCGCGAGCTTGGTCACAAGCTTTAGCTCCGACGTCGTCGGTCCGGTGCGCTTGGGTCTCGCCTCGCCAACCAGGCTGGCGGCGATGGCTGCGTCGAGCTTGGCGGCGTCGACGTCGAACCGGGCGATGATGGCGGAGCGCAGGGCCTGGCCGACCCATAGGTACAGGCCTTCGGCGAGTTCGGTCGTCAACCGAGGGTGCTGCGCGAGCGGCTGGCCGAGCGCGGCGATGGTCTTGGCGTGCTCCACCAGCCGCTTCATCGACGCCGAGGTCATGTCGGCGGTCGCATTTCCGGCCAGCGCTGTCAGCACGGCGGGTTCGCCTTGATCGATGACCGCCTCGACGACGGCCGCCGAGAGCCGCGGCCGCTGCGCGACCTCGACCCGGTGCGCCAGCGTCGCCTCGGTGAGCAGGCGGATCAGGCTCTCGTCCTTGAGCAGCGGGCTGACGGCGATGATCGGCCGAGCCACCTCGATGTCGTCGCGGGCCAGGGTCTCGATCAGCCGGGGCGGCGCCCAGTCGGCCAGCGCCAGGCGTTCGGCGAGCCTGGCCCGGATGTCGCGCTCGGCCTCGGCGACGAGCGTCAGGAAGACGGCCTCGACCTCGGCGGCTGCGCGCGACGCCAGCGCTCCCTGTCGGGACTCACAAAGATCCACCAGCCGGGACAAGAGCTGCTCGCGATCGGTCGGGTCGCGGCTCTTGGCCAGTTTCAGCAGTGGTTCGGCGACACCCTGGGTAGCCACAGCCTGCTCCCACGCCCCTGACGGCATACCATGCCCAGAATGGTGCACAGCGTGGGTTAAGAACAGCCTTAGGATGAGGCGCGTGCATTTCGCCGCGGAGGCGGCGCGCTTGACCCGGCTGGCGCAAAGGCCGACGCTTCGCCGAAATCAGACGGTATCGAGGAGATGGCCCCATGGCCGACGGATCGCTGGCGGGCTCGGTTTCGCTGAAGGGCAAGGTCTCGGCCGAGGAATGGCAGGCGAGGGTCGATCTCGCCGCCCTTTATCGTCTCGTCGCACTCTACGGGTGGGACGATATGATCTATACTCACATCTCCGCCCGCATTCCTGGGCCCGGCCACCACTTCCTGATCAACCCGTACGGAATGTGGTTCGGAGAGATGACGGCGTCGGCGCTCGTCAAGATCGACTGTGACGGCGCCATCCTCCAGGAGACCCCTTACTTCATCAACCCGGCGGGGTTCACCATCCACTCCGCAGTGCACATGAACCGCGAGGACGCGCATTTCGTGATGCACCTGCATACCGACCAGGGCGCGGCAGTGGCGGCCCAGAAGGACGGCCTGCTGCCGTTGACGCAGCACTCTCTGATCGTGCTGCCGAGACTTGCGTACCACGATTACGAGGGCATCGCGCTGAACCTCGACGAGCGCGAGCGCCTCGTCAACGACCTCGGGCCCACGAAGACGCTGATGCTTCTGCGCAACCACGGCACGCTGTCGCTTGGGCTCACGGCCGCCGACTGCTGGACCGGCATGTTTTATCTCGAACGCGCCTGCAAGATGCAGGTGCTGGCGCTCTCGGCCGGCCGCGAGGGCGTTCTGCTCTCGCCGGCCCCCGCCCGCAAGGAGGTCGACGGCCAGACACGGCAGGGGATCGGCGGCGGCCTCGCGTGGCCCGGCGCGTTGCGCAAGCTCGAGCGCGAGAGCCCCGGCTACGACGTGTAGGCGCGCCGGCCGATGTGCGGCGGCATGGCCGCCGTGACGCCCGCATAGCTGCGCCGCCCTGGACGACGGGGCGTCGGATCATATAACGGAAAGCGCATGTCCGTTTCCCACGACGTCGCCGCCATTGGCAACGCCATCGTCGACGTCATCGCGCCGGCCGAGGACGCGTTCCTCGCGGCGAACGATCTCGTCAAAGGCTCGATGATGCTCATCGACGAGGCGCGGGCGCACGACCTTTACGGGCGGATGGGCCAGGCCATCGAGGCGTCGGGCGGCTCGGCGGGCAACACGGTGGCCGGCGTCGCAAGCTTCGGCGGCCGAGCGGCGTACGTCGGCAAGGTCAGCGCCGACCAGCTGGGCGAGGTGTTCCAGCACGACACGCGCGCGCTCGGGGTCCACTTCGAGACGCCGATGCTGGCCGGCGGCCCGGCGACGGGCCGCTGTCTGATCAATGTGACGCCCGATGGCGAGCGCACCATGTGCACGTTCCTCGGCGCGTCGGTCGAGCTGACCGCCGCCGATGTCTCGGCGTCGGTGATCGAAGGCGCGGCTATCGTCTACCTGGAAGGCTACCTCTTCGACCCGCCCGGGGCTCGCCGGGCGTTCGCGAAGGCCGCGGGTCTTGCGCGCGCCGCAGGCCGTACGATCGCCATCACGCTTTCCGACGCATTCGTCGTCGAGCGCCATCGCGCCGCACTGCTTGAGTTCATCGAGACCGAGGTCGACCTCGTGTTCGCCAACGAGATCGAACTGAAGTCGCTGTTCCAGACCGACGACTTCGACGCCGCGACGCGCGCCATCCGTGGCCGCGCCGGCGTCGCCGCCATCACACGCGGCGAAAAGGGGTCGATCGTACTGACCGACACCGAGTGCGTCGCCGTGGACGCCGAACCCGTCGCGAAGGTGCTCGACACCACGGGCGCTGGCGATCAGTACGCCGCCGGGTTCATGCTGGGCCTCGCTCGCGGCCGTCCGTTCGAGGTCTGCGCCCGGCTGGGCGGCCTCGCCGCCGCTGAAGTCATCTCCCACTATGGTCCCAGGCCGGCCGTCTCGCTCGCCGAGCTCGCCGCCGCCCACGGCCTTTTCTGACCGCCCTGAAGGACGTTTCATGAGCCGCCGCAACAGCTACCTGTTCACCAGTGAAAGCGTTTCCGAGGGCCACCCCGACAAGGTGGCGGACCGCATCTCGGACGAGGTGGTCGACGCCTTTCTCGCCGCCGATCCCTATGCGCGCGTCGCCTGCGAGACCATGGTCACCACCAACCGGATCATCCTCGCCGGGGAGGTGAGGGGACCGGGCGAGGTGGTCGACGGCCTCGAGGCGCGCGCCAGGGCCGCGGTCAAGGCGATCGGCTACGAGCAGCACGGCTTCCACTGGGCGCACAGCCACTTCGAATGCCATCTGCACGCCCAGTCGGCCGATATCGCGATGGGCGTCGACGCGGCGGGCAACAAGGACGAAGGCGCGGGCGACCAAGGCATCATGTTCGGCTACGCCACGGACGAGACCCCCGAGCTGATGCCGGCCACGCTGCAGTATTCACACAACATCCTGAAGGTGCTGGCCGACGCGCGCCACTCGGGCGAGCGGCCGGAGCTCGAACCTGACGCCAAGAGCCAGGTGACGCTGCACTACGAGAACGGACGCCCGGTCCGCGCGACCTCGATCGTGATCTCCACCCAGCACCGCGACGGCCTCTCGCCGCGCGAGATCGAAGAGCTGGTGAAGCCCTACGCGCTCAGGGTCTTTCCCGAAGGCTTCGTCACCGACGAGACGCGCTGGCTGGTCAATCCCACAGGCAACTTCGTGATCGGCGGCCCGGACGGCGACTGCGGCCTCACCGGGCGCAAGATCATCGTCGACACGTATGGTGGCGCGGCGCCTCACGGCGGCGGCGCCTTCTCGGGCAAGGATCCGACCAAGGTCGACCGTTCGGCGGCCTATGCCTGCCGCTACCTGGCGAAGAATGTCGTCGCCGCAGGTCTGGCGTCGAAGTGCACGATCCAGATCGGATACGCCATCGGTGTCTCCGAGCCGCTCTCGTTCTATGTCGACCTGCATGGCGGCCACGACGTCGACCCGGAGCGGCTCGAGAAGCTGCTGCCTGAGATGATCGGCGGCGCGACGCCCCGCGCGATCCGGGAGCACCTGGGCCTCAACCGCCCGATCTACGCCCGGACCACCGCCTACGGCCACTTCGGCCGCGCCCCCGACGCGGATGGCGGCTTCAGCTGGGAGAAGACCGACCTGGCCGACGAACTGCGCCGAGCGTTCTCGTAGCCGGCGCCCCCGGCGTAGCCGCGCGGGTCCGACGGGACGCTACTTCCGCGTCCAGGCGCCGCCCAGGGGGCGATAGTATTCGCCGGCCGGCGTGCGCGAGAAGAGCTGTACGGCTGTAGCCTCGCCGGCGGCCGCGTCCGACACGCCGGTGCGGGCGGCGATGCCCTTGTAGACCTGAGCGCGGCCGGCGTTGATCTGGTCGACGGCGGCCGTCACCGTCGGATCGGCCGAGCCGGTGACAAATCCCAGGAAGCCATCTCCCTGCTCGCCCACGATCCCCTTGGCTTTGGCGGCGTCGACGATGGTCTTGGCGGAGTCTGGTTGCGCCAGCGCCTGACCCGCGGCGAGGCCGAAGCCTAGGGCGAGCGCGATGAAAAGGCGGCGGATCATCGGTCTGACCTTGCTGCTAGAAGAGGTTGGGATTCTGCTGGATGGTGCTCTGGACTTCCTTGTCGAGGCGGATGCGCACGTCCGCCTGGAGCTTGGCGTAGATGTTGATCGGCTCGACCTTGACGTCGATCGTGGGGACGCAGCCGGTCAACGCCGCCGCCAGCGGTAGGATGACCAGGGCCGGCGCGGCCCCGGTGATGACCCTTCGTCTTGTCATGCGATCCGCCTCACTGTCCGGTTCGAGTAGACGCCGCTGCGCCCTGAACCGGCGCTGAACCGTCGGGCTGTGGCGTCTGCCCTAGACTCTCGCGCCAAGTCTGTTCGAGCGCCCGGACAAGCTCGCCGAAGTTCAGGGTGGTGTCGAGAGTGAGGTTGATCTTGGTGCCGGACGGCAGCGGAAGGGGCTTGCTCAGCGCCTTGCCCGCGAGCAGGTCGCTAAGCGCAATGCGCGCGTGCTGCGGGCTGGGCGGATCGTAGCGGCCGTTGACGTGGAAGATCATGTCGAGGTGGTCGCTCGCATCGCTGTTCAAGCTCGCGTTCAGCTGATCGAAGGCGAGGTGCTCCATGGCCTGGTAGGCTAGGTCCTCGGCGAGGCCGGGCTGAGCGCTGGCCGCCGCGCCGCCTTGGCTCGAGCCGCCGCCGAAGGTCGCGCGCGCGATTGAGATGCTGCCCGGCCCGACGGCCGCCAGCCGGCCGCCGATGATGCGCACGCCTTGCGGCCCCACCTCGAACGGGATGCGGCCATCGACCACCGCCTGCAACTTGACCCGTTCGGCCAGGTTGGAAGCCGCGACGATGCGGCCGAAGTCGACATGATCGAAGTCGAGCGCGCCCCGCAGGGTGGCGCCGCTGGCGAAAGGCGCCTGCATCGCCTCGAGGCGGACCTGCCCGCCAGAGAAGCCGGCCCCGGCGGCTTCGATCCGCGCACCCTGCGCGTCGAAGTCGAACACCACCTTCAGCCCCTGCAGCGGCGCGACACCTTCGATCTGGCGCACGGAGAGCTGCTGTTCGGCGACGGTGACCAGCGGGGCGAGGCTCGAGAAATGGAGGTTGGCGTCAAGCCCGACAATGGCGCCCGCCGGGCTCCTGAAGCGCAGGTCGCGGGCGACGAGTTCACCGCCACTGGCCGGGGCCCGTCCAGGGATCCAGGTGAAGAAGCCGGTGAAGGCGGCAGGCCCCGCGACGTTCTTGGCGAACCTCGCCAAGGGCGTCAGGTCGGCTGGTTGGAGGCTTCCGGGCGCGAAGGCGAGGTCCCGCGCGTCTATGTCGGCGCGGCCGACGCCCGTCGCGACATCATGGGTGACGCGCAGGCTGGCGATGGGCTGGCCGCGCGGGGTCGCGGCGGCGAAGTCTCCGCGCCACACGCCGTTGGTCAGTTTGAGGCGACCTGAGGCCGAGACCGGGAAGAAGCGGACGGGGGTGGCGGTGTCGGCGATGCGGCCGCGATCGAGTGCGAACACGACGCTGTGCGGCCCCGAACTGTCGCCGTTCGCGCTCAAGTCGCCGCTTGCGTCGGTGAGCTCCGCGGCGAAGGCGGTCGCGAGGCCCTGCGCCGCCTCGATCCGCGCCGCCGCCCGCCAGCCCAGGGGACCCTCCTCGAGCAGAGGGGCGCCCTGCGGGCAGATGCGGCCCGCTACGCCGGTGATCGGGTAAGGGCCGAGGGCGAGGCGCGCCGCGGCGACGCGCGCACAGCCGGCCAGGTCGAGACGGAGCCGCGGTCCGGTGGTGACGACGCGCCCCCGCAGGTCGAGGCGCGCGCCTTCGGCGAACAGCGCGTCGAGGCGCCCCTTGAGCGCCACATCGGCTCTGAGCCCGTTAGGGGCGGTCGACCAGTGTTCGGCGGCGGCGGTGAGGGACGGCAGCCCGCCGCCCCCGAGAGCAAGATTGACGCTGCCCGATGCGCCCCGCCAGCCATGGGTCGCGACGACGCCATCAATCCTTATGGCGGCGCCCGATCGCGCCCGGATGCTGGCCGGCGCCGCCAACGCGAACCTGGCGGTGGCGCCCGTGAGCCGCGCCCTCCACGCAGGCGCCGAAACACGCCACGCGCCAAGGGCGCGGGCGAGCGCGGCTTGGTAGGACGGCTCAGAGCCCAGCACCGGCGTTTGAGCGGCGAGGGAGCGCGCCGTCGTGGCGCGAACGCCGCCGTGGGCCGACAGGTCGCCGGCCAAAGCGAGGTCGCCCTTCCATGTGGACGCGCGCGGTGCGGAGACGGAGCCGTCCAGACGGACGTGGCTCGTGAGATCATCGACCCCCAGCGATCCAATGCTCGCACCGCTAGCCTCCACCAACCCCTGACCCGCCAGGCTGAGCGAGACGCCTGTCGGTGCCGCGGCGAGAACGAACCGCGCGAGGTCAAGGGTGGCCGTGGCCCGACGCCCCATGCCTCCCGCGACCGAGACGCCGGCGGCGCGTACGCCCGTGGTCAGTCGGCCGGTCAGGCTCTGGCGCGCGCGATCGATCTCGATCCGCCCATCGAAGCTAGTCTGGAAGGCCGCGCTCGCTGCGAGGCCGTCCGGGCCCTCGACCCGTGCATTCGGGGCCGCCACAGCGACGCGCGCCGCGCCTGACAGTCGGCCCGCCACGAACGGCGGCAGGTCGGCCTGCAGCCTGACTGGGCCGGCGTGGATGGTTTCGGCATGCGCGGTCGCCGCGAGGTCCACCCCCTCCGCACTCGCGAGCAGCCGGGCGCCGCGTCTCAGCACGCGGAAGGTGACGCCGCCGCCCGACAGCCGCAAGCCGGGAAGCGCGAAGTCGAACGGCCTGAGGTGTCCCTGCACGGCGACGATCGCGCCCGCAACCGCCTGGCCGCCGCCCTCCAGCACCAGTTCTCCGGTTGGCGTCGCGAGATCGAGCACACCCTGCTCGACGGTGACGTCAGGCAGCGGGGCGGCGCTCGGGGGTGCGCGAGCCAGCTCAGCGAGCGGCCGGTCGAGCCCGCCGAGGCTAAGGCGTCCGTCGACGAGCCGCCCCTTCAGGTGAGGCCGCCAGAGGCGGACGGCGCGAGCCTCGACGCCCAGCGCCTGACCCTGCCATGGGCCGGTGAGCGCGTAGTCCACCTCCAGGCGCCGGATCGTCAAATCGGGGTCCGAGGGAGGGCCGATCCGGACGCGGGCGGTCAGACGGGTCAGCGAGAGCGACCGGATTTCGACCTGCGAGCGGACGCCGCGCGCGGCGAGCCAGTCGACGGCGACGCGCTCGCCGATCAGGCTGCGGGCGGCGAAGAGGCCGAAAGCGCCCACAACAACCACCGAGGCGCCGGCCAGGAGACCGATCGCCAGGCGGCTGTACGGTCGGCTGCGTCTGGCTTCGGGGCTGCCTCGATCCATCCGCCGTTCCGCATCGTTGCCCCGGGCGGGCTCGGGGAAATGCCGGCCCAAGTCAATCCTTTCTTCCCAGCGGTCGTCCGGCTCTATCTTCGGCGGTCCGCGGGCCAACAATGCGGCCGTCCGGTCATCGCGGAGCGGTGATCGCCTGATTGGCTTGCTTCCGACGGGCCGCGCCGGCGTCTGGGCGGCGCCACGTCACCCTCTCGGCGCTGAGACGTGAATCGCCCTCGCGCCCTCGCGCTTGACGGCGGCCCAGCGAAATAATAATGACTGAACGATCAGTTTTTAATGTGGTCGGCGGCCATGCCCAAGATCAGCGACGCCCGAAAGGAGTCGCGCCGTCAGCAGATACTGGACGCCGCGCGCCGCTGCTTTGCGCGCGAGGGCTTCCACGCCACCACCACTGCCGACATCGCGCGCGAATCCGGGGTGAGCCAGGGGACGCTCTACCTCTACTTCGCCACCAAGGACGACGTGATCCTGGCCCTCGCCGACGACCGGCGCGAAAGCGAGGCGCTCGTCCATGCGATGGCGCAGAGCGAGCAGGATCCGGCCGAGGGCCTGGCTTTGCTCCTGGAGGTGTACGGGCGCTCGCTGGCTGATCCGGCCCGCGACGAAGCCCGGCGCGTGGGCGTGCAAGGCTGGGCCGAGGCGCTCCGCAACCCGACCATCCGCGCCGGGGTCACCGCCGGCATGGCTGAGGTCCGCACCGAACTGGTGCGCCTGGTCGAACGTGGGCGGGCCGCCGGCCGCTTCCGGGACGACATTGACCCGGACGCCGTCGCTCGCACCCTCATCGCCACGTTCCAAGGGCTGACGCTGCAAGCCGCATGGGGCGAGCCGCTGGATCTCGGCGGGATCGGGCGTTTGCTCCGCGCGATGATCCGCGGCGCCCTTTTCACCGAGCCGTCATTCGCGGATGCAACGCAGCCGCGCGACAGGGAGTAGATCGCCATGGCCATGACCGACATCGTGGAACGCGCCCCGGCATCCGCCGCCGTGCGGCAGAGGCGCGAGTGGGGCGCGGCGCTGAGGGCGCTGCGGCGGCTGATGACCGACAAGGAGGATACCGGCCAGGTGTTCGAGATCATGCGCGCGCTGAACGGCGACTCCGGCCGGCGCAACTACGACCGGCTTCTGGCCACGCCGGGCGGCGGGCGTCTCGCCTGGGAGCATGTCGAACTGGAGCCGCTGCTGATGGACGCCGCATGGTTGGACGGTTTCGCGCCAGGCACGGTCGGCGCCGCCTACCGTCGGTTCGTGCGCAGCGAGAACCTTTCCGCCAAGGGGCTCGGCGATCTGAGCCGCGAGCGCCAGCCGCGCGGTGACGCGCAGCACCCTTACGCCTGGTTCGGCCGTCGCATCCGCGACTCGCACGATATATGGCACGTGCTCGCCGGCTACCATCGCGACGGTCTGGGCGAGGCGTGCCTTGTGGCGTTCTCCTACGCGCAGACCGGGAGCCTCGGTTGGGCCCTGATCGCGCTCGGGGCGATGTTGCGCTCGCGCGGAGAAGGCGGACGACAGGCGCGCAAGGCGATCTGGCAAGGATATCGACGCGGCAAGGCGGCCGCGTGGCTACCTGGAGAAGACTACACGCGGCTCATGAGCGAGCCACTCGAGGATGCGCGCAGGCGCCTCGGCCTGACCCCGCCGAGCGCCTATGACGCCGTGCCGGCGCACATGCGCGACCCCAAGCCTGCTGCCGTATGATCGCGGGCCCTCGGCGCCGCGGCGCCCGGCCAAGGGGCGCCCCGAGTCTCGCGCGCGCCGGGCCGGCGATATAAGCTCTGGCCCCATGTCGCTCCTCGCCACGCTTCCGCGCCGATGGCGCAGCTTCCGCCTCGTAGGCTGGCGCCGACGGACGCTCATGCTCGAGGCGGCGGCCTGTCTCCTCGTTGCGCGCCTGGCCCTGATCTTCGTGCCTTTCCCGAGGCTGGCCCGCCGTCTCGGCGCCTTCGTGCCGCCCACTGATCTGAGGGTTTCCCGAGCCGCCGCGCCCGTCGGTCCGGGCGCGGCGGCCATCGCCCGCGATGTGAGCTGGGCGGTGACGCGTGGCGCGGTCTATGTGCCGTTCAGAGCTGTATGCCTGCCGCAGGCCATGGCGGCGCGGATGATGCTGAGGCGGCGCGGGGTCGCCAGCGCCATGCATTTCGGTGCCTCGAAGCGGCCCAATGAACCGCTGGAAGCGCACGCGTGGCTCGACGCGGCCGGAGTCCAGGTGACCGGGTATCCGGTCGCGAGCGCATACGCCGAGATAGCCTGCTTCGTCTGAGCTAAGCCTGCCGCGACCTCGCCAAATGTGCTAGCGCAAGCGTCAGCATCGTCGCGGGGGGAACCGGCGCGCATGAGCCACGACGTCTTCATCAGTCACTCGTCGCTCGACAAGCTGGCCGCCGACGCGATCTGCCACGGACTGGAAGCAAAAGGCGTCCGCTGCTGGATCGCGCCGCGTGACCAGGTGGCCGGCCGTCCCTACGGTCAGCAGATCACCAGCGCGATCGAGGAAGCCCAGGTGATGGTGCTGGTGTTCTCCGATCACGTGAACCAGTCGCAGGCGGTGCTGAACGAAATCAACGTCGCGGCCGGCGCCAACGTCACCATCGTGCCGTTCCGCATCGCCAGTGTCGAGTTCGGACCCGAATTGCACTTCTACCTGGGGCGCATGCACTGGCTAGACGCTTTTCCGCAGCCGGTGGACGCCTACATCGACGCGCTGGCCGAGACTGTGCGCCGCAACTTGACGACTCCGCAGCCGCCGCCGTCCCCGCCGCCGC
>JAKAZA010000086.1 GCA_021816155.1 Pseudomonadota bacterium
CGAAGAGGGGGGCGACATAAGGTCCGGCCGCTGGGCGGGTTCGCAAAAGACCGAGTGTGGCATACATACCGCCCGCGCGCCGGGGGCGGCGCCCGACCTCGGCGGCGATATCTGACAAGGATCAAGGCGTTTGCTCATCCAACGGGTCATCCGTCACGGTCGGGCTCGTTCGTCCGCGCGGCGGGCCGCCGCCATCACCCCGAACCCTGCCGGCGATCGGCCGGGGCTGTCGCAGGGAACTTCATGACCGAAACCGTCGTCACGCCCGAGCCCGTAAAGGCCCCGCTGAAGGCCTCGGGCGCGTTCTTTGTCGAGAAGGTGACCTATGTCGAGCACTGGACCGACGAGCTCTTCACTCTGCGCACCACGCGCGACCCGGCGCTTCGCTTCGCCAGCGGCCAGTTCGTGATGCTGGGCCTGATGGCCGAGGGCAAGCCGCTGGTGCGCGCCTATTCCATCGTCTCGGCCTATTACGCCGACGAGCTCGAGTTCTACTCGATCAAGGTGCAGGACGGCCCGCTGACCAGCCGCCTGCAGCACGTGAAGGTCGGCGACGAGGTGCTTGTCGGCCGCAAGCCCACCGGCACGCTCGTGCTCGACGGCCTTCGCCCCGGCAAGAACCTCTATCTGCTCGGCACCGGCACGGGCCTCGCGCCATTCCTGTCGTTGGCGCGCGATCCGGAGACGTATGAGCGCTACGAGAAGGTGATCGTCACCCACACCGTGCGCCACGCGGCGGACCTGTCCTATCGTCGCTATCTCGAGCACGATCTGCCCAACGATCCCGACCTGGGCGAGATTGTAGCGCCGAAGTTGATCTACTATCCCTCGGTCACCCGCGAGCCCTTCGTCCATCAGGGCCGGATCACCGACCTCATTCAGTCGGGCCAGCTTTTCCGCGACATCGGCCTTCCGTCGTTCGACAAAACCCGTGACCGCGTCATGCTCTGCGGCGGTCCGAGCGTGCTGGCCGACCTGAAGAAGCTGCTGCTTGAGCGAGGTTACGAGGAAGGCTCGGTCGCCAGCCCCGGCGACTTCGTGCTCGAGCGGGCGTTCGTCGAGACCTAGACGGTTCCCGACACTTACTGGTTCAGACATGGCCGTAGGGTTTCGCCGTCTCCGACGAGCGGCGGGAGCCTTGTCCGATGAAGAAGCTCGATATCGAATCGATCCCAACCGAGATCGGCTCCAACTATCCGCCGCCTCTTGACGAGCCGGTGAGGGCGCAGGTCTGCCGGCGGCTCGGCCTGGCCGGCGGCCTCACTCAGTTCGGTGTCAACCTCACGACTTTCGCGCCGGGCGTCTGGTCGAGCCTGCGGCACTGGCGCAGCCACGAGGACGAGTTTGGTCCGCTTCCGCGTGAAGTTCCTGGGGCGCAGGCGTGAGGATCTCGATCCGGCGCTGATCGTCGGCGCCGAGGTGGCGCTGGGGCGGCTGGAGGACGCCCCGGCGGGCCGACGCTACCTAGTTGGCGACGCCTTGAGCCTCGCCGATATCTGCCTCGTCGGCTACACCCGCTTCGTCGCGGACGCCGGGTTCCGACTCGCCGATTACCCGGCGGTGGAAGCCTGGGTCGAGCGGATGGAGGCGGAGTTGCCGATCAGGGAGCCAAGATGAGGGGCGCGCAGATCGCGCTCGGCGCCGCCCTGGCGTTGAGCCTGGGCGGACCGGCGTTCGGCTGGGGCTCCAGCGGCCACCGCATGATCGGCGTGGCGGCGATGGAGGCGCTGCCCCAGGCCTTGCCCGCCTTCCTGCGCACCGAGGCCGCGGCGACGGCGGTGGGGGAGCTGAGCCGCGAACCGGACCGCTCGCGCGGCGCAGGGAAGATGCACGACGCCGACCGCGATCCGGGTCATTTCGTCGATGGCGACGACGCGGGCGAGGTGGCCGGCGTCGTCCCGCTCAACCAGCTTCCCGTCACCCGTGAGGATTACGAGACGGCGCTGCGCGCCGCAGGCACGACGAGCTGGAAGCAAGGATATCTTCCTTATTCGATCATCGGCGACTGGCAGCAGCTCGTTAAGGATTTCGCCTACTGGCGCGTCGACGAGGCCGGGGCGCGGTTGTCGCCCGACGCTGGCCATCGCGCCTGGCTCGCCGCCGACGGCGCGCGCCGCGAGCAGCAGATACTGATCGACATTGGGCTGCTCTCGCACTTTGTCGGCGACGGCAGCATGCCGCTGCATACGTCGGTGCACTACAACGGCTGGGGGCCGTTTCCGAACCCCGACAACTACACGCAGGACCGCGTGCACGTGCCATGGGAGGGCGCCTACGTGCGCCGTGTGGTGACGATGCCCGCCCTCCGAGCCGCCATGACGCCTTTCCATGATTGCCCATGCCCGATCGCGCAGCGCGTCGGCGATTATCTGGCCGAGGACAACCACGCCGTGACCCCGTTCTACCGGCTGCAGAAGGCCGGCGCGTTCAAGCCGGGCGTTGCCCGGGGAGTCGCGTTCACTGTTGGCCGGGTGGCGGCGGGCGCTTCCGAGCTGCGCGACGAGATCATCCTCGCCTGGCGCGCCAGCGCCGACGCCAAGGTCGGCTACGAGCCGGAGGTGAGCGTCCCGGACGCGGAGTCCGGCAAGGTCGACCCGTACGGCAGCCTGTATGGCGCCGACTGATGGCGACGCCGCAGTTCGGCGAGCGGGGCCCGGCGCTCGCCTATCGCGATCGGCCGGCGGCCTTCGGGGTGCTGACCAGGGAAGACGGACGCGTCGCGGTGGTCGTGGTCGAGAAGCCGGGCTATCCGCCTTGGTGCGACCTGCCCGGCGGCGCGCTCGAGCCCGGCGAGGACGACGCGGCGGCGATGGTCCGCGAGTTCGGCGAAGAGACGGGGCTCACAGTAGCGCCGGTCGCGCTGATCGGCCGCGCCGATCAGTATTTCGTCACCACGGATGGTGAGCCGCGCAACAACCGGCAGGCTTTGTTCGAGGCGAGGCTGGTCAGGGAGGCGCCGGCGCTGAAGCTGGAGGTCGACCACGCGCTCGCCTGGCTGGCGCCGCTCGAGGCTATTGCGCGGCTGCGGCACGACTCCCACAGCTGGGCCGTCGCCCTGCTTCAGCGCCGCCGCCAGCAGGTGTGATCCGCTGAAGCGGCCGGACGTGGCCCATCGGGTTGACGCGCTTCGCCAAGGCTTTCAGATTTCGAGCAGACTCGCCGGCGAGTGGTGTATGGCTCGCGGGCGTCGGAGGGGCGCATGGACGATACCGGCATCTTTCTCCACAGCGTCGAAACGTTGCGCCTGCAGGTCGACAGGCGCCTTGTTGAGCTGATCCCACTGCCGGGGAAAGAACCAGGACGCCTCGGCGAAGCCGCCCACTACGCGCTCCTCGCACCCGGCAAGCGCTTCCGCCCGCTGCTGACCCTCCTCGCCGCCGAAGCGTTCGGCGTCTCGCCGAGCCGGGCGCTCGACACGGCCTGCGCGATGGAAATGATCCACGCCGCCTCGCTCGTTCTCGACGATCTGCCCTCAATGGACGACGCACGGCTGCGCCGCGGACGGCCGACCACGCACCGCGTCTACGGCGAGGCGGCCGCGATCCTCGCCTCGGTCGGTCTCTTGACGCGCGCCTTCGGCGCGATCGCCGGCGACGCCGGTCTGCAGGCAGACACCCGCATCGCGCTGGTCGAGACGCTTGCAGACGCCGTCGGTTTCGAAGGCTTGGTGGCCGGGCAAGCGCTTGATCTCGCCGAGCGCGCTCGCCGGCGCACAGTCGCGGAACTCGACGAGCTCAATCACCGCAAGACAGGGGTGCTGATGATGTGCGCGGCCGAGGCCGGCGCGCGGATCGGAGGAGCGTCGGAGGAGGCGCGTCGCGAACTCGGCGAATTTGCGCGCCGGATCGGCCTCGCCTTTCAGATCCGCGACGACTTGATCGATGTGCAGGAGGGCGGCGAGCACATCGGCAAGGATGTCGGCAAGGACGCCGGCATGACCACCGTCGTCTCGGCGCTGGGGCCGCGCGCCGCCAGGGCCGCGATCGAGACCCACCTCGTCGCCGCCGATGCGGCGCTCGCCCGGGCCGGCTGCGACGGGCGGCTGGGCGTCTTCGCCCGCAGCCTGTTCCTGGGGCGCAAGGCGGCCGCGTGACCCCAGGCCAATCCGGCCCCGTACTAACCGTCAGCGACGTCCGCCACGCCTTCGGCCCGCGCAAGGTGCTGAAAGGCGTGAGCCTGGAGGTCCGCGCCGGGGAGATCTACGCGCTGCTCGGTCCCAACGGGGCCGGCAAGACCACGCTGGTGCGCGCGATCTGCGGACGCCTGCGCCCCGCCAGCGGCGCGGTTCGGGTGGTCGGCCGCGATCCCTACTCGGAAGGAGAGGCGCGCGCCGCGCTCGGTCTGGCGCCGCAGGCGCTGGCCCTCTACCCGCAGCTGACCGTGGCCGAGAATCTCGAGGCCTTCGCGGCGCTGGCCGGACTCAAGGGCCGACACGCCGCCGACGCCGTGCGCCGGGCCATGGCCCTGACCCGCATCGACGAGCGCGCCGGCAGCCTGGTGCGCGTGCTGTCCGGCGGGTTCCAGCGGCGGGTCAACATCGCCGCGGCCATCGTCGCCGGGCCGAAGCTGCTCGTGCTCGATGAGCCTACGGTCGGCGTCGACCTGGCGGCGCGGGAGGCGGTGTCGGAGGCGCTTCGCCAGCTCCGAGCGTCCGGTGTCGCCACCCTGCTGGTCACGCATGACCTCGAGCAGGCCGGAGCGCTCGCCGATAGGGTCGCGATCCTGCGGGAAGGCGAGAAGGTGCTCGAGGGCGATCCAGCCTTGCTGATCGCCGAGGCTTTCGGCGCGCAGATGGAGGTCGAGGTGGACGTGGGGGACATCGGCGACGGCGGGGCCGAGCGTCTGTCGGGCGAGGGGCTCGAGCCGGGGCCGATCCCGGGGGCGTGGACCTGCTTCGCCGCCGACGGCTACGTCTTCGCCGGAAGGCTGGCCGAGCGGCTCCAGGCCGCCGGCGTCGAGGTGCTGGAGGTGCGTGTGCGGCGTCCGTCGCTGCAGCACCTCTTCGCTCGCTTCGCCGACACAAGGCGCGCCGCATGAGCCTTGCGATGTTCCGCGTCATGGTGCTGGACCTGTGGCGCGACCGCCCGGCCCTCGTCATGACCTTCCTGCTGCCGTCGGTCGTGTTCCTGATCTTCTCGTCAGTCTTCTCCGGCGCGACCGGGCTCGACGTGAAGCTCAAGATCGCCGTCGCAGATCTCGCCCGCACTCCGGCTTCCGAGCGGCTCGCCAAGGCTTTCCTGGCCGACCCAAACCTGCGCGCCGAGCGCGTCAGGCCGCAGACGCTCGCCGCCGTGCGGGAAGCGGTTCGCTCGGGTCGCGCCGACGCCGGCTTCGTGATCCGCTCCGATCCGGGCGCGCCTGGTACGCCGCTCGTCATTCTCGCCGATCCCAGCCGCGCCGTCGCCGCGCCGCTCACCGAGGCCCGTGCCCGGGAGGTGCTGCAGCAGGCGACGCCGGACGTGCTGCTCGCCCGCACCGTCCGTGACCTTCATCCCGCCATCGGCGACCTGACCGCCGACCAGCGCGACAACGTCGCCATCGCGGTCGAGCAACTCGCACAGAACCCCAAGCTGCAGCCCGCGATCGCGCCGCTGTTCGAGCACGACGAGGTGGCCGAGGCCAAGCGAGGCGGGGCGGCGATCGCCTACTACGCCGGGGCTGTCACAATCCTCTTCTCGATGTTCGCGGCGACCCACGGCGCCCTCACCCTGATCGACGAGCGGCGGTCCGGCATCGCCGACCGCATCCTCGCCGGCCGCGCCGGGATGGGTCCCGTGGTGACGGGCAAGTTCCTGTTCCTCATCGCCCAGGGCGCGGCCCAGGCCGCGGTCATCTTCGCGACCGCCCAGATCGTCTACCAGGTTCCGACGCTGCAGCACCTCGGGCTCTGGTCGGTCACCACCGCAGCCACCGCAGCGGCGGCGGGTGGCCTGGCGCTCGGCCTCGTGGCGCTCTGCCGAACCCGGGAGCAGGCGCAGATGCTCTCCACGTTCGTGATCCTGATCCTGGCCGCCATCGGCGGCAGCATGGTGCCGCGCTTCCTGATGCCGCCCTGGCTCCAGGATCTCGGGTGGTGGACCCCTCACGCCTGGGTGATAGACGCTTACCAGGGGTTGCTCTGGCGCGACGAAGGGGCGGCCGCGCTTTATAAGGCCTGGATCGTGCTCGCGGCGATCGGGCTCGGCGGATTCACCGCCGCGCAAGTCGCAGCCCGACGCATTCGAAGCTGACCATGGCCGTCCTCGCCCTCGACATTGCGCTGTTCGCCGCCGCGTTCGCCTTCATGGAAGGCTTCGCCTGGTTCACCCACAAGTACGTGATGCATGGCTTCGGCTGGGTCTGGCACAAGTCGCACCACTCGCCGAGGGCGGGGATATTCGAGCTCAACGACCTGTACGCGGTGGTCTTCGCGGGGCCGGCGATCGTCGCGATCTACTTCGGCGTCCACGGTCTGCCGCCGTTGCTGCCGATCGGCTTGGGAATAACCGCGTATGGCGTGTTCTATTCGATGTTCCACGACGGCCTTGTCCACAAGCGCTACCGGACGCCCCTGAGCGCCAAGTCGCGGTTCTGGAAGCGCCTGATCCAGGCCCACCGCATCCACCACGCGGTGTCGACCAAGGACGGCTGCGTCTCGTTCGGCTTCCTGTTCGCCCAGCCCGTCCGCAAGCTGAAGGCGCAGCTGGCCTCGATCCAGGCCCGCTCCCCCGTGAAGACCGGCAGGGCTTGACCGTGAATCGCCGCGGCCGTCTCTCCCGGCCGCTCTTTGAAATCGTGAAGAACGAGACTGATCCGGGCGCCGACGGGCGCCCGGGCTAGATCTTCGACCACAGGGGCGGCCGCCCGGCCTCCGCCGCGCCGCGCGTGGTCAGCACGATCCAGCCGCCGTGCAGCGCCAGCCAGGCCTTCATCGCGCCGCTCGCCGAGGCGCGCGTGTCCCACGCGGCGGGGCCGCGCCGGCGGACGATCACGCCAATCTGGCGGTAGACGCCCCGCGCGGCCGCGATCGCCCACGCCGAGCGCCAGGGGAGGGCGGGAAGCCCCGCAAGCGCCGAGGCGTAGTAGGGCTCCGCGGTGTCGAGCAACCGGCGCGTGACGGCTGAGAGCGCGGTGCGATGCTCCGGCGCGGCGATCTCGCCTTCCGGGAGGGCGGCTTCGGCCAGCCAGTCGGCCGGCAGGTAGATGCGGCCGTTGGCGGCGTCCTCGACCACGTCGCGGGCGATGTTGGTGAGCTGGAACGCAAGGCCGAGGTCCTGGGCGCGGCGCAGGGTCGGGAGGTCGTCCGGGCTCACACCCATGACGAGCGCCATCATCACGCCGACCACGCCCGCCACATGCCAGCAGTAGTCGAGCGTCTCCTCGATCGCGCGGTAGCGACGGCCGGAGACGTCCATTGCGAAGCCGTCGATCAGCTGAAGGGCGTAAGTCTCGGGGATGTGGCGACGGAAGGCGACGCGCTGGAAGGCGGCGAAGTCGGGATCGTCGGTGGGCTCGCCGGCGAGCGCGCTGCGGGTCCTGGCGTAGAGCGCTTCCAACCTCGCCTTGGCCGCGTCCGGTCCCGGCGCGGCCATGCCGTGGCCAAGGGCCTGCCCGTCGATCACGTCGTCGCAATGCCGGCACCAGGCGTAGAGCATCTCGGCGTCTGCGCGCGTCTCGGCGTCGAAGAGAGCCGCCGCCGCCGCGAAGCTCTTCGACCCCTTTCGGATCGTCGCCCGACTGGCCTGGACGAGGTCGGCGTCGGCGGTCATCGACTCGCTTTCAGGTCTGTGATCATCAGCCCCGCAGTCGCCTTCGCCGAGCCGATGACGCCGGGGACGCCCGCGCCGGGGTGCGTGCCGGCGCCGACGAAGTAAAGGTTCGGGATCGCATCGTCGCGGTTGTGCGTGCGGAACCAGGCGCTCTGCGTGAGCACCGGCTCGAGCGAGAAGGCCGAGCCCTGCCAGGCGTTCAGCTCGCGCTCGAAGTCCTTTGGCGTGAACAGCCGTTGCACGACGAGATCCTCCCGCAGGCCCGGGATGACACGCGCCTCGAGCGCCTCGAGCATGCGCGCGGCGTAGGCCGGTCCCTCGGCGTCCCAGTCGACCGGCGCCGCGCCGAGGTGCGGGACCGGCGAAAGTGCGTAGTAGGTGGAGCAGCCGTCCGGCGCGAGGCTCGGGTCCGTGACGCAGGGGGCGTGGAGGTAGAGCGAGAAGTCGTCGGCTAGCGCCGGACCCTTGTAGATCTGGTCGATCAGGCCCCTGTAGCGCGGGCCGAACACGATGGTGTGGTGGGCCAGCTCCGGATGAGCGCGCTTCAGGCCGAAATGCAGAACGAACAGCGACGGGCTGAAGCGGCGGCGCTTCAGCGACCGTCCGACGGCGCGACCCCGCGCGTCGTCGCCGAGCAGCGTCGCGTAGGTGTGGACGACGTCGGCGTTGGAGGCGACCGCGTCGAACGTCTCGAACCTCCCGTCGGCGTGGACGACGCCCGTCACCCGCCCGCCGGCCGTCTCGATCCGCCGCACGGCGTCGGACGTGACCAGGCGTCCGCCGAGGTCGGCGAAGAGCCGGGCCAGGCCGGAGACCAGCGCGTTGGTGCCGCCCATCGCGAACCAGACGCCGCCGTCGCGCTCGAGCGCGTGGATCAGGGCGTAGATCGATGAGGCGGCGAACGGGCTGCCCCCGACCAGCAGCGTGTGGAACGAAAGGGCCTGGCGGAGCTTGTCATCGCGCACGCACGCGGCGACCTTCGCATAGACGCTGCGCCAGGCCTGAAGGCCGATCAGCTGCGGCGCCGCGGCCAGCATGTCGGTCACTTTCAGGAAGGGCGCGTGGCCGAGGCGCTTGTAGCCTTCGTCGTACACCGCCTCCGAGAAGGCGAGGAAGCGGCGATAACCCTCGACATCTGCTGGGTTTCTCGCCGCGATCTGGCGGTCGAGCTCCGCCTGGTCGTTGACGTAGTCGAACTGCGCGCCGTCCGGCCAGAGCAGGCGATAGAACGGCGACACCGGGACCAGCTGCGCGTAGTCGGACATCCGTCTGCCCGAGAGCGCGAAGAGTTCCTCGAGGCAGGCGGGGTCAGTGATGACAGTCGGCCCCGCATCGAAGGTGAAGCCCTGGTCGCGCCAGACGTAGGCGCGTCCGCCCGGCTTGTCGCGCGCCTCGATCAACGTCACGTCGAGGCCCGCGCTCTGGAGGCGCACGGCCAGCGCCAGTCCGCCGAAACCGGCGCCGATGACGGCGACGCGGGTCATCGGGACTCGGCTCGCTCGGCAAGCAGCGGCGCCTCGGGCAGGCAGCCCAGCGCGCGACGGATCGGCACCGGCGGCTTGCCGGTCAGGATCCGCAGCTTGTCCGCGCCGCTCGCCCGACCGGCGTAGAAGCGCTCGATAAGCGGCTGAGGGAGCCGGTAGAACCGCTCGAGCACGCGGTAGCGTTCGCCCGGTGCGGCGGCCCGGAACAGCATCCGGTTGAGCAGGCGGTAGAAGGCGCGCTCGCGCCAGGCGCGCTTGGACATCGCCATAATCGCCTCGCGCGCCGCCGTGGTGGTCAGCGCCGGCAAGGCTGCGATCAGCTCCGCCTGGCGCGCCGCGTCCGGCAGCGAATAGCCGGTGGTCGGGTGGAAGAGCGCCGCGCGCATGCCGGCGTCGGCGGCCCCTGTCGTCGGCTCCGACCAGTAAGCGTCGATGTCGCCCGCAAGCGCGATCGGCAGGACGCCCACCTCCTCGCGCGTCACCTCGAGCGCCCGCCAGCCCTGGGCGTCAGCGTAGGCGGCGATGTCGCCGGCGATGCGCGTGACATCAAGCGCGGGGCCATCCGCGTAGCGAGTGTCCTCGATCAGCACGCGGTCGGCGGCGAGCGGCAGCGTGTAGAGAAAGCGATAGCCGTCGAGCTGCGCGACCGTGGCGTCCATGATCACCGGCCGGGTCAGGCCATGCGGAGCGGCCAGGCGCATCTCCTGGCCGAGGAACTTCTGCCAGCCCAGCGCAAGGTGCTGCGAGCGGCGCGGTCCGCGCGCATCGATCACCAGCGGCGCGGCGAGGCGGCGCCCATCGCTGAGGCGCACGGCTTCGGCCTTCACCTCCGACGCCTCCACGCTCAGCCAGGCGTCGGCGCCGAGGAGTTCGCTCATCACGCTGTGTAGTTGCGCCGAGCTTATGGCGCGGTAGGCGGTGGTCAATGTGCGGCTATGGCTCGGGAAACGCACGTCGTACCCGGCCCACTCGTGGGCGATCAGCGGGCGAAGCCACTGGTCGATAGCGGGGGAGACGTCCGTGGCGAAGCAACTCCACGTGTGCTCGCCCCCGATACGGGCGTCGCGCTCGAGCATGATGACCCTGAGATCAGGCCGCGCGCCCTTCAGGCGCAGGGCGACTAGGCCGGACGCGAGTCCGCCCCCCACCAGGAGAACATCTGCCTGCGTCGTCTGACCGGGCTGTGCGGGCGCCATGGCTTGCCTCTAGCCAGTTTCGCCTGCGCCGCCCAGCGCCCGCGCAAATACGCCGGACGTGCGATTGCCGGCGGGGGCGGAGCGGCGTAGGCGGATCGCCTCGGCGGCTGAAGGGATTCCGATGACGGCGCAGATCATCGACGGCAAGTTGCGGGCTGCGGCGCTGACGACTCGAGTGACCGTCGAGGTCGCGGCGCTGAAGCGGGACCACGGCCTGACGCCCGGCCTGGCGGTGGTGCTGGTCGGCGACGACCCCGCGAGCCAGATCTATGTGCGCAGCAAGGGCGAGCAGAGCCGCGCGGCGGGGATGCATTCGGTGACCCACCGGCTGCCGGCCGCAACCACGCAGGCCGACCTGATCGCGCTGGTGCGCCAGCTGAACGCGGATCCGGCGATCCACGGCGTGCTGGTGCAACTGCCGCTGCCGAAGCACATCGACGACAAGCAGGTCATCGCGGCGATCGATCCGGCCAAGGACGTCGACGGCCTGACCATCGCCAACGCCGGACGCCTGGCCAGCGGATTGCCGGCGCTCACGCCATGCACGCCGCTAGGCTGCATGATCCTTCTGCGCGACACCCTGGGCGACCTCACGGGCAAGCGGGCGCTGGTGATCGGCCGCTCAGTGCTGGTGGGACGGCCGATCGCCCAGCTGCTGCTGCAGGCCGACTGCACCGTCACCGTCGCGCATTCCAAGACCCGCGACCTTCCCGACGTGTGCGGAGAGGCCGAGATTCTGGTGGCCGCCATCGGCCGCCCGCGTTTCGTGCAGGGCGCCTGGATCCGGCCGGGCGCCGCCGTGATCGATGTCGGCGTCAACCGTGTCCCGTTCGACGATCCGGCCGCCGCCGCAGCCGGAAAGACCAAGGTGGTGGGAGACGTGGCCTTCAAGGCGGCCAGCAAGGTCGCCGGGTGGATCACGCCGGTTCCAGGCGGCGTCGGCCTCATGACCGTCGCCTGCCTCCTGCAGAACACCGTAGCGGCGGCCAAGGCGATCGCCGGCCTGTCCTGAAGTCCGCCCGCGACGGGTGCCCCACCCACGCCGTCGCCGGCCGACCCAGATGGGCGCAGGCGCGCCTGCGAACCGAACCGTGTCCAGATGAGCGCACCGACTTTCGCGACCTGCCCGGCCGGCCGACGGGAAGACTTTCCCGGTTTATCGGGAGCGCGTCCCTGGGAGGCGCCCCACGGCGCAGATACCAACCGCCGCGAATATCCGACGCAGGGGGCGCTCGTGTCTGCTCGCGCAGTGTTGCTGGCCACTGTCTGCGCCCTGGCCGTTCCGGCGCTTGCGTTCGCTGGCGGGCAGACGACGGGCCAGGGCCAGGGCCAGGGCCAGGGTGGTGGCGCATCCAGCTCGACGTCCAGCGTCTCCGAGATCGTCGTCACGGCGCGCAAGCTCGACGTCGCGCGCGACGCGATCGAGCCGCAGGTCGGCGCGTCGACGTACACGATCAGCAAGCAGACCATCGAGACCCTGCCGGCCGGCGAGAATACGCCGCTGAACCAGGTGATCCTGCAGGCGCCCGGCGTCGCCCAGGACTCCTTTGGACAGCTGCATATCCGCGGCGAGCACAACGGGCTGCAGTACCGCCTGAACGGCGTGATCCTGCCCGAGGGACTGAGCGTGTTCAGCCAAGCGCTCAACCCGCGCCTGGCCGACAGTGTCCAGCTGATCACCGGGGCGCTGCCGGCCGAGTACGGCCTGAGCACGGCCGGCATCGTCGACATCACGACAAAGAGCGGCGAGTTCAACAACGGAGGCTCGGTTTCGCTCTATGGCGGCAGTCACGGCGACATCGAGCCTAGCTTCGAGGACGGCGGCTCCAAGGGCAGCCTGAACTACTTCGTTTCCGGCAGCTACGTGGCCAACGACCTCGGCATCGAGTCACCCGACGGCCGTTCGAATCCGCTGCACGACTGGACCCAGCAGTTCCAGGGCTTCGCGTACGCCGAGGACGTCATCGATCCCTCGAGCCGCATCTCCACAATCCTGGGGATATCGGACCAGAGCTTCCAGATTCCCAATCTCTACGGGCAGCAACCCGCGCTCGGCCTGAACGTCAACGGGGTGAGCCGGTTTCCGAGCCAGGACCTCAACGAGAACCAGACCGAATTCAGCACCTACGGCGTGGCGAGCTACCTGCACACGACCGAACGCTTCACGATGCAGGTGTCGGTATACGGTCGCTATTCGTCGCTCCGCTTCACCCCCTCGGCCCTGGGCGACATGCTCTACAATGGCATCGCACAGCTCGCCGAGAAGACCGACCTCAACGGAGGCCTGCAGGCCGAGGGCGACTACCAGCTCAACGACCGGCACACGCTGCGCGGTGGCGTCATCATCGACGTCGACCGCGCTGTCAGCAACACGAATTCCCAGGTTCTCCTGATCGACGCCAACCCGAACAGCGCGAATTTTGGCGGTCAGATCAGCAACGCGCCTTTCACGGTCATCGACAACACCGGAAAGACGGCCGAAACGTACAGCTTCTACCTGCAGGATGAGTGGAAGATCGCGCAAAACCTGACGCTTAACTACGGGGCGCGCTTCGACCAGTTCAACGGCTACGTCGATCAGAATCAGACCAGCCCCAGGATCAACCTGGTCTGGCTGCCCGACCCGGCGACAACCGTGCACGTCGGCTACGCCAAGTACTTCACCCCGCCGCCGTTCGAGCTGGTGGCGAACGAGACGGTGCAGAAGTTCGTCACGCCGTTCCCGCGCAGTCCCTACATCACGACCACAGGCAGTCCCGTCGTCGCGTCCTGCGGCGCGCTCGTCGCGACGACCGCCTGTCCCCTCGTCACCACCGACATGACGCCGACCGCCGAACGAGCCGACTATTACGACGTCGGCGCGACCCACAAGGTCGGCCGGTTTCTGACCCTGTCCCTCGACAGCTACCTCAAGCTCTCCGACCATCTGCTCGACGAGGGTCAGTTCGGCGCGCCGATCATCCTGACGCCGTTCAACTACGCCAAGGGACGCCAGTACGGGGTCGAGTTCAGCGCGTCCTACGAAAAGGGTCCGTTCAGCGCCTACGGCAACATCGCCTATTCGGTGGCGCAGGGGGAAGGCTGGCAGTCGAGCCAGTTCGTCTTCCCGCTCGCGCAGCTCGACTATTCGGCCAACCACTACATCTACTTGGACCACGACGAGCGCATCGCGGCCTCGGGCGGCCTGTCCTACCTCTGGCGCGGCACGCGCTTCGGCGGAGACTTCATCTTCGGCACCGGACTTCGGCAGAACGCCCCCGTCCCGACGCCCACGGGCACGTTCACGGAGCCTGACGGTTCGGTGCTGACGACGATCCCCAACGGGGCGCCGGTGCAGCGGTACCTGCAGGTCAACCTGGCGGTGTCGCACCACTTCGACAAGGGGCCGCTCGGGCCGGTCGACCTGCGCTTAGACGTGACCAACGCCTTCGATCAGGTCTACCAGATCCGCAGCGGCCAGGGCGTCGGCGTGTTCGCGCCGCAATACGGGCCGCGCCGCGGGTTCTTCTTCGGGGTCACCAAGGACTTCTGATCCCGGCCGCTACGTCATTTCGCTGACCCCGGGCGGGCCGACGAAGGCGAGGGTGGGCATCGTCCTCAGCGCGGGCAGGATGTCCTCGACGCGTTCGACCGAGCGCCAGGTGTCGCGGAACGCCTCGGGCAAGAGGCCCTGGGCGACGATATGCTCGAACAGCTCGAACAGAGGCTCCCAGAAGCCGCCGAGGTTGAGAAACACGATCGGCTTGGCGTGCAGGCCCAGGCGTCGCCAGGAAAGCAGCTCGATCGCCTCCTCGAGGGTGCCGATCGCGCCGGGCAGTATGGCGAACGCGTCCGACGCCTCGAACATCATCATCTTGCGCTCGTGCATGGAGCCGACGACCACCGTCTCCACCGTGGCCAGCTGGCGCTCCGCCGAGGTCAGGAAGTGAGGAATGACGCCGAGGACGCGGCCGCCGCGGCTGTGCGCGGCGCGCGCGCAGGCGCCCATCAGCCCGACGCCGCCGCCGCCGTAGACTAGCCGCACGTTCTCGCGCGCCAGCAAGCGGCCGAACTCGGCCGCGGCGCTCAGATACTCTTCTGCGGCCGTGTCGGACGAGGCGCAGTACACACAGACGGAGTCCAGGCGTCTCGATTCGCTCGACATTCCTGCCTGCTCCGGGAAGAAGATGGGCGCCTGACAGCCGGTTCGCGGCGCGCGGCGCTGATGGGATAGTAGGAATGGAGCGCGTCCGGTTGCAAGCGGGCAGGGGGATGCTGCTGGCGGCGATCCTGATCGCGGCTGTGTCGGCGGCGGGCTGCTCTGGCTCCGGCGGCGACGCGGCCAACGTCAGCGTGTCGAACGCCTCCGGCGAGCAGGGCTTTCGGCTCGCCCCGCAGCTGACCGAGGCGGTGCGCCGCGCCGACGGCGCTCTCGTCCTGAAAGGCGCGGCGTCGCCGGGCGCGGCCGTGCGCCTCGAAAGCCCGAGCGGGGTGGCGCAGTTCGCGGTCGCGGACGCGCACGGGGTCTGGCGCATGACGTTGCCGGCGTCGCCGGACGCGCGGCTGTTCGCGCTGTCGATGTCCGACGGCGGCCGCGTCTCGCCTGCGACCGGATATCTGTTCGTCATGCCGGACGGCGCCGTGGCGCGGCTCGTCGCCGGCGGCGGCAGCGCCATGCTCACGCCGGACACCGCGACGCGCGTCTCGCTGGTGCTCGACTATGACAATCGCGCCGCCGCGACCCTGAGCGGAGTGGCGACGCCGGGCGCCAGCGCAGACCTTCGCGTGGACGGCATCGACCGCGGCCAGGCGACCGCCGACAGGGCGGGCCGGTTCGTGCTGCTGTTGAACGAACCCCTCACCCCAGGGCCGCACGACTTCGACCTCGCCGAGAGCAAGGGCGACGTCCGCTTCTCGGCAACGATCGGGGCCCCGGCGACGCTGCACGGTCTGTTCGCCGCCCAGCCTTTCGCGGGGGGCTGGCGAGTCGACTGGGTGACGCCGGGCGGCGGCCAGCAGACCACGCTGGTGTTCGCAGGGCTGCCGCTGACCTGAGTTGAGCTCGCGGCGCGGCTTGGGCAGCTGGTCTCGTCCCGGCCAGGCGGGACGCACGCCGCGCGAAATCGCCATTGGCCCCGACCGCCGCTTTTCCGCTAAATGGCGGACGAGAGGGCATGGGCGCGGGAGCGTAGGAATGAGATATCTTCACACCATGGTTCGGGTCGCCGATCTCGACCGGGCGCTCGACTTCTACTGCGACAAGCTGGGCCTGAAGGAAGCGCGTCGCATCGACAACCCCGCCGGCCGCTTCACGCTGGTGTTCCTTTGCGCGCCCGGCGACGAGGATCTGGCCCGGCAGGGCGCCTCGCCGATGGTCGAGCTGACCTACAATTACGATCGCGAAGACTACCAGGGCGGGCGGAACTTCGGCCACCTCGCCTACGAGGTCGACGACATCTACGCGACCTGCCAGCGGCTCATGGACGGCGGCGTCACCATCAACCGCCCGCCGCGCGACGGCCACATGGCGTTCGTGCGCTCGCCGGAAGGCATCTCGGTCGAGCTGCTGCAGAAGGGCGGCTCGCTTCCCAAGGCGGAGCCCTGGGCGTCGATGCCGAACGTCGGCAGCTGGTAGGCGTTTCCGGGGACGACAGCCGGGGACGGCAGCGAGGAGCACAGGACATGGCCGCGAACTTCGATCTGGTGGTGCGGGGTGGCGTGGTGGTCGACGGCGTCGGCGCCGAGCGGTTCGAGGCCGACGTCGGCGTCTCGGACGGCAAGATCGTCGCGGTCGGCAAGGGCCTCGGCGCGGGCGTCGAGGAGGGCGACGCGCGCGGGAAACTGGTCACCCCGGGTTTCGTCGACATCCACACGCATTACGACGGCCAG
>JAKAZA010000087.1 GCA_021816155.1 Pseudomonadota bacterium
CGCCGCCACCGGCATGGCCGCCCAGCAGCTCAATGTCGAGGTGATCTCGAACAACATCGCCAACATGAACACCATCGGCTTCAAGCGGCAGAGCGCGGTGTTCGAGGACCTGCTCTACCAAACCCAGGAGCAGCCGGGGGTGCAGTCGTCGGAGCAGGGCACCGTCGTGCCCACCGGCGTGCAGATCGGCGCCGGCGTGCAGGCCGGCTCGGTCTACCGGATCATCGGCCAGGGAACGCTGACCAACACTGGCAACCCGCTCGACGTGGCGGTCAACGGCGACGGCTACTTCCAGGTGCTGATGCCCGACGGCACCATCGACTACACACGCGCCGGCAACTTCTCGGTCAACGCGCAGGGCCAGATCGTGACCGCTGACGGCTTTCTGGTGCAGCCGACCATCACCATTCCGCAGGGCTCGAGCAACGTCACGATCTCGCAAAGCGGCCAGGTGCAGGTCATGACGCCGGGCAATCCCATCCCGACCGTCGTCGGCCAGATGCAGCTCGCCACGTTCCTCAACGAGGCCGGGCTCCAGGCGGTTGGCAACAACCTCTTCGCCGAGAGCGCGGCCTCTGGGCCGCCCATCCTGGGCAACCCAGACTCGCCTGGCGTCGGCGTGGTGATGCAGGGCTACACCGAGGCCTCCAACGTCGACCCGGTCACCGAGATCACCAATCTGATCGTCGCCCAGCGCGCGTACGAAATGAACTCCAAGGTGGTCACCACCGCCGACCAGATGCTGTCGACGGCCGTCAACACGAAGGGGTGACGCACATGAACTTTCGCATTCTCGCCGCCGCCTTCCTGCTGGTCCTCCCAGCTGCGCCGGCGTTCGCGGGCACACCGGTGGAGCTGAACGCCAACATCGTGGACGCGAACGGCCAGGTCACGCTCGGCGAACTCTTCAACGACGCCGGACCTGCCCGCGACGTCGTCGTCGCGCAGCGAGCAGGCCCGACCGTGGTGCTGGACGCGAACGCGGTGCAGGCGTTCGCACGACGCTACGGCCTCGACTGGGACAATCCGCGGGGCATCAGCCGCATCATCGTGCGCAGTGAGGGGTCGGTCGGCGGCCCGGCGCGCAACCAGGAAGTCCTGACCTGGACCCGCAACATCGCCACCGGCGAGATCGTCCAGGCCAGCGACATGGTCTGGTCGAAGGCCGTCGCCGCGCCCAACGACGCGCCCGGACGGGTCGACCTCGTCATCGGCGAGGCTGCTCGTCGTCCGCTGCGGCAGGGCGACCCGGTGCTGGTCCACGACGTCGCGCCGCCGATGGTGGTCAAGGCCGGCGACGCCGTGCTCGTCACCTACACCGACGCGGGCATCACCCTGACGCTGCAGGCGAAGGCGCTCGGGAGTGCGGCGGTCGGCGATACGCTCGATGTCGTCAACACCACCTCGAAGAAGGTCATCGAAACCGTCGCCACCGGCATCGATCAGGCGGCCGTCGGCCCCGCCGCGCTGCAGATGCGGGCCGACGCCCACCAGCAGATCGCCTTGCGTTAGGATCTGTCCATGCGTCCCTCAGTTCTCGCCGCCGTCTTCGCCGCCACCAGCCTCGCCGTCCCGGGGCTCGCCTACGCCGGGCCCTTCTCGGCGATCACCAGTCTCTTCAAGGGCCCGACGCTGGGCCCAATGGCCTACCCCAGCGTGCTGGTCGGCGAAGTGCAGCCCGTGCTCTCCTCCGTGCGCGAGCCGCCGCCGGAGACACCGACGGCCAACTCGATCTGGGCCGTGGGCACGCGCAACTTCTTCAGCGACGAGCGGGCGGGCCGTGTTGGCGACATCCTCACCGTCAACGTGGCGATCGCCGACTCGGCCAAGACCCAGAACACCAGCAATACCGGCCTGACCACGAGCAATGCGATCGGCGTGCCGAACCTGTTCGGGTTGGAATCGAGCCTCGGCAAGCTGATTCCTGGCTCGAACCCGAGCAAGCTGATCACCACCAACACGGCCAACACGTCCGCCGGCACCGGCGGCGTGAACCGCACCGAGCAGATCAACCTCACCCTTGCCGCCGTGGTCACTCAGGTTCTGCCAAACGGGAACCTGGTCATCCAAGGCAGCCAGGAAGTGAAGACCGACAACGAGATCCGTCAGTTGACCGTCTCAGGCATCGTGCGGCCCGAGGACATCACCGCGGCCAACACGATCAGCTGGAACCAGATCGCCGAAGCCCGCATCAGTTACGCGGGCCGCGGCGACATCAGCAACGTCCAGCCCACCCCCTGGGGGACCAGCCTGCTGCAGCGCTTCTGGCCGTTCTGAGGCGCGGGCCCGCAAGCCTCGGTTCTGGGGCGCCGTCGCCGAGCGCGCGGCCGCCGAAAAACCTGGAACCCTTTCCGACGCGACGCGTTCCCTAGCGCCACCGTTCACTCTGCGCTTGGGAAGACATGAAAAAGGCCCTCGTGTTCGTCACAGCGGCGCTCGCCGCTTCGCTCAGCGCCTGCGCCACCATGCGCGAGAGGGTCGCATCGAAAGAGGACATGCTGGCGGCGGCCGGATTCACCGTGTTGCCGGCCAACACGCCTTCGCGCGAAGCGGCGTTGCATCGCCTGCCCGCCAATCACTTCGTCACACGCACGCGCGGGGGCGAGGTCGAGTACGTCTACGCCGACCCGGTCGTCTGCAACTGTCTCTATGTCGGCCGGCAATCCGCGTACGGCGCCTACCAGAGCATGCTCTTCCAGCAGCATCTCGCCGACGAGCAGGAGATGACCGCCGAGATGTACCAGTCCCCCTGGAGTTGGGACGGCTGGTCCTGGGACGCCTGGGGCCCCGGCTGGTGGTGGTGATCCGGCCCACCAGCCCGGGCTAAGCTGTCAGAGCTAAGCCCTGATCCCTTTCACCGCGCGGTCCGCGCCCAGGGCCGTCAGGGCGCTGCGCACGATACCCTCGGCGTCGAGGCCGGCGGCGGCGTACATGGCGTCCGGCTTGTCCTGGTCCTGGAAGACGTCGGGCAGCATAAGCGTGCGAACCTTCAGACCCCGATCGAGTGCGCCGTGCTCGGCCAGCGCGTGGAGCACGAAGGCGCCGAAGCCGCCCATCGCACCTTCCTCGACCGTGATCAGCGCCTCGTGCTCGCGCGCGAGACGCAGCAGCAGGTCGATATCGAGGGGCTTGGCGAAGCGGGCGTCGGCGACGGTCGCCGTATAGCCGCGGGCGGCGAGCATGTCGGCCGCTTTCAGGGCGTCAGCAAGGCGCGTGCCGAGCGACAGGATGGCGACCGAGTTCCCTTCGCGCACGATGCGCCCCTTGCCGATCTCGAGCGGCGCGGCCAATTCGGGGATCTGGACCCCGACACCCTCGCCTCGCGGATAACGGAATGCGCTCGGCCGGTCATCGATGGCGACGGCGGTGGAGACCATGTGCGCGAGCTCGGCCTCGTCGGCCGCCGCCATGACCACGAACCCCGGGAGCTGGCCGAGGTACCCGACGTCGAAGCTGCCGGCGTGGGTCGGACCGTCGGCGCCCACGAGACCCGCGCGGTCGAGCGCGAAGCGCACGGGCAGGCGCTGGATCGCCACGTCGTGCACCACCTGGTCGTAGCCCCGCTGAAGGAAGGTGGAATAGATCGCCGCGAACGGCTTCATCCCGTCGGCCGCGAGGCCCGCAGCGAAAGTCACCGCATGCTGCTCGGCGATGCCCACGTCGAACGCACGGGTCGGAAAGCGCTTGGCGAACATGTCGACGCTGGTGCCCGACGGCATGGCGGCGGTTATGGCGACGATCTTCTCGTCGCGCTCGGCATGCTTGATCAGCTCCGCCGCGAAGACCTTCTGATATTGTGGCGCGTTGGAGATTGTCTTGGCTTGCTCGCCGGTGACGACGTTGAACTTCTGCACGCTGTGCAGCTTCTCCGGTGCGTGCTTGGCCGGCTCGTACCCGTGACCCTTCTCGGTGACAACGTGCACCAGCACGGGCCCGTCCTTGATCTCGCGCACGTTCTTCAGCACGCCGACGAGGTGGTCCATGTTATGTCCGTCGATCGGGCCGACATAGTAGAACCCGAGCTCCTCGAAGAGGGTGCCTCCAGTGGCCATGCCGCGCGCGTATTCCTCGGCGCGCTTGGCCATCACCTTCAGCGGCCGCGGCAGATGCTCGGCGATATCCTTGCCGAGCCGCCGCGCGCGCTGGTAGGCGCCTCCTGACACCAGGCCGGCGAGGTAGGCGCTCAGGCCGCCCACCGGCGGGGCGATCGACATGTCGTTGTCGTTGAGGATGACGATCAGCTGGCGCGTGGTGTCCGCGGCGTTGTTCATCGCCTCGTAGGCCATGCCGGCGCTCATCGAGCCATCGCCGATCACCGCGATGACCGCGTTGTCGTCCCCGCGCAGGTCGCGGGCCACGGCGAAGCCCAGCGCGGCGGAGATCGACGTGGCGGCGTGCGCGGCGCCGAAGGGGTCGTAATCGCTCTCGGCGCGCTTGGTGAAGCCAGAAAGGCCGCCACCCTGGCGCAGCGTGCGGATGCGGGAGCGACGCCCGGTGAGGATCTTGTGCGGATAAGCCTGATGGCCGACATCCCAGATCAGGATGTCGCGCGGCGTGTCGAACACGTGGTGTAACGCCACGGTCAGCTCCACCACGCCGAGACCGCTGCTGAGATGGCCGCCCGTCACGGAGACGGCGCTGATGGTTTCGGCTCGAAGTTCGTCGGCCAGCTGTCGAAGTTCGGTAACCGAGAGCTCGCGCGTGTCGGCCGGGCTTTCGATCTTGTCGAGCAGAGGCGTCATTGGAGACATCAGATTACCTTAAAGCCTGAGACTGGCGTGGGTTCTCGCGTCCGCACATTCGCGAGGGCACGCTAGTTGCGCCGATCTAGCACAAAATCGACTGCGGCCCGCAAATGCCGGGCGCGCGGTCCAAAAGGGTCGAGGTGAGATTTGGTCTGCTCGATCAGAACGCGCAGGCGCTCTTTCGCCTGATCGACGCCGAGCAGCGTGACGTAGTTCGCTTTGCCTTTCTCGGCGTCCTTGCCGCCCGCGGCCTTGCCGAGCAGCGCCGGATCGCCCTCCGCGTCGAGCAGGTCGTCGACAATCTGGTAGGCGAGGCCGAGATCCTGGGCGAACGCGGTCAGCGCGCGCGATTCGGCCTCGGGCGCGCGGGCCATCACGGCCGGCAGCTCGAACGCGCACACGATCAGCGCGCCGGTCTTCATCCGCTGCATGCGCGCCACGGCGCCCAGGTCGTCGCGCACGCCGAGAAGGTCGATCATCTGGCCGCCGGCCATGCCCTTGGCGCCAGAGGCGACCGCCAGACGCCGCACGAGCTCGGCCCGCACCGCGCCGTCCGGGTGGGTCTCCGGATCGGCCAGCAGCTCGAAGGCCACTGTCTGCAGCGAATCGCCCGCGAGCACGGCCGTCGCCTCGTCGAAGGCCTTGTGCGTGGTCGGACGGCCACGGCGCAGGTCATCATCGTCCATGCAGGGCAGGTCGTCGTGGACGAGACTGTAGGCGTGCACGCACTCCACGGCGCATGCGGCGCGCAGCAGCGCCGGCTCCGGCAGGTCGAACATGCGGCCGGTCTCGAGCACGAACACGGGCCGCAGGCGCTTGCCGGGCCCGAGGGCGGCGTACCGCATCGCCTCGGTCAGCCGGCGCTCGGGCCCCTCGGCGACAGGTAGCAGCGCCGCGAGCGCCGAATCGACGGCGCGCGCTGTCTCGGCGACCCGCGCCGCGAAGGACGCGTTCATGTCCGCCTCAGAACTCGGCCGGTTCGACGCCGGTGGGGCCCGAAGGTCCGATGACGATCCGTTCGACACGCAGCTGGGCCTCCTTCAGCTTGGCTTCGCAGTGAGCCCTGAGTCGCGCGCCGCGCTCATAGGCGTCTATGGACTGTTCCAGGTCGGTCTTGCCTGAGTCGAGCTCGGCGACGATCTTCTCGAGCTCCGCCAGCGCCTGTTCAAAGCTCAAGGAAGCGATCTCGTTGGCGGCGACCGTCATCCAGCCTCCCCGGAATGGCGGACAAAACTAGTAACCCCGCCGCGTCCGGGCAACCGCGGATGGGCCGCGAGACCACAATGAAGTCAGGGGCGTGACATTTCGAACCGCCTTGCCGCCCAGTAACGGAAGCCGCCGTCCTGTACGCACCGCCAACCCTGGCGGCGCAGCGACAACCCCACCATGGTGTTGAAGAAGCCGTGCGCGACGACCAGCACGTCCTGTCCCGCGGCGGCGAGCTCGATCAGCTGCCGCGCCGCCTCGTCGGCCCGAGCCTGCGCCTCGACGCGGCTTTCCTGGTTGTCATGGTGATTGAACCACCACCACCAGAATCGCGAGACGGCGCCCCAGATTCGCGGAGTCAGCTTCAGCCACCTTGGCCAGTGTGGCGGCGGCAGCGGAGCCTCGATAAAGAGGGCGTCCTCCGCGAACGCGCGCCCGCCGGCGATGGCGCGCGCGGTCTCCACCGAGCGCAGCCGGGTCGAGGCGATGATGAAGCCGGCGCGCTCGGCGATGAATTGAAGCGCCTCAGGCGGAGCCTGTCCCTCGGCGAGGCCGCCCATCTCATAGTCGGCCCACCATTCGCGGTACTCGTCCGCGTTCAGCATGCGCCGGCGCGACAACGCCGGCTCGCCGTGGCGCGCGAGGATGACCGCGCCCGGCGTCGCTGCGGTCTCGTCTAGATCGCCGTAGTCGGCGTCAGCCATGCGCTGACGTCGCCCCGTCCCGACCCGGCATATGCGCTACACCCCCTGCAATGCCCGGACGTGCGCCAGGGCCGAACGGCCGAGCGCGTCCAGGTCGTATCCGCCCTCCAGCGAGGACACAACCCGCCCATGGGAGCGCGACTCCGCGACGGAGACAATCGCCCGTGTCGCCCAGGCGAAATCGGCCGCCTCCAGCTGCTGGTCGGCGTCGCTTACTGGCTCGCCGGCGTGCGCGTCGAACCCGGCCGAAACGATGATCAGGTCCGGCGCGAACGCATCGACGCGATCCATGAGGCCCTCGAAGGCGCGCCGCCAGGTCTCGCGTGGCGCGAACGGACGCACGCCGGCGTTGACGATGTTCGCCGCGGCCGGCTCGTCCGGTCCGCCGCTGCCAGGCCAGCCGGGAAACTGATGGATCGAGGCGAACAGCAGGCCCGGCTCGCCCTCGAGCAGGTCTTGCGTCCCGTTGCCGTGGTGGACGTCGAAATCGACCACGGCGACGCGGGCCAGGCCCGCGGCCCACGCCACCCGCGCGCCGATCGCAACGTTCGAGAAAACGCAGAAGCCCATCGGCGTGTCGGCGCCCGCGTGATGGCCCGGCGGACGCACGGCGCAGAACGCCCGCGCCCCCTGCCCCGCCACGACGCGCCGCACCGCCGCGGCGACGGCCCCGGCCGCGCGTCTGGCGGCCCGCATCGATCCGGGCGAGAGCCACGTGTCGGGGTCGAGCGGGCGATGGCCTTCCGATGGCGTCGCCGCCTCGAGCGCCGCGACATACGCCCGCGGATGGATCAGCTCGAGGTCGGCCGGGTCCGCGAGCGGGGCCTCCAGCGGCTCGAGGTCGAGCTCTGGCGCGCCGGTCAGCGCTTCAGCGACCGTTTCGAGCCGCGCCGGTCGTTCGACGTGGCCCTCGGGCGGCGCATGGCCGAGCATCTCGCGGTGGGTGTAGAGGGCGATCACGATGGACTCATCCTACCGCAAAGCTGGCCCGGCCTCCACGCGGACCGTCCCGGCGCCGACAATACGCCGCGCCGGTCCCGGCGACGCCGACTCCGTCGCAGCCATCGGCGCGGCCACGTTCGCGGAGACTTTCGGCCACCTCTATCCGCCCGACGATCTGGCGGCGTTCCTGGCCGAGGCGCACGGCCTCGAGCGGGCCCGCGCCGATCTCGCCGACCCGGCCAAGGCGGTCTGGCTGCTCGAGGACGCAGGCCAGGCGATCGGCTACGCGCTCGCCGGCCCGTGCAAACTACCACATCCGGAGGTGACGGCGGCGTGCGGCGAACTCGAGCGCATCTACCTGAGGTCGGGCAGCCAAGGCGGCGGGCTCGGGACACGGCTCTTCGCAGAGGCGATGAGCTGGCTGGCGAAGGACGGCCCGCGCCGCATCTGGATCGGGGTGTGGTCTCTGAACCACGGCGCGCAGCGGCTCTACGCCCGCCACGGCTTCCGTCAGGTCGGGACCTACGAGTTCATCGTGGGGCGCTCGCGCGACCTCGAGTTCATCCTGCGACGAGACCGCTGAACCCCGACGCGATGCGGGGCGCCGCGCGGGGGGAGGGGCCAACCATCGGGGACTGGACATGGAACGCCGCCAGCCCCATCCTCACTTAAACGATCGTTAGACGCCGTCCGCGAGACTTGCCCCCATGTTCCTGCGCTTCTTCACCGAGCTGAAGGCGGCCAAGGTGCCCGTCACTCTGAAGGAGTATCTCATGCTCATGGAGGGCATGGATCGCTCCGTGATCGACCGCAAGGTCGAGGACTTCTACTACCTGTCGCGCTCGGTGCTGGTGAAGGACGAGAAGTATCTCGACCGCTTCGACGTCGTGTTCGGTCACGTGTTCAAGGGGCTGGAGCTCCTGCAGGCCGAGCAGATCAAGGACATCCCGGCGGAGTGGCTGAAGCGCCTGACCGACACCTTCCTCACGGAGGAGGAAAAGAAGCAGATCGAGGAGATGGGCGGCTTCGAGAAGCTGATGGAAATGCTGCAGGAGCGCATGCGGCAGGCTCAGCAGCAGGGTGAAGGCGAAGGCGACGACGAGGACGGCGACGAGAACCGGCGCGGCAACGGCCGCAACTTCCCGATCGGCGCCAACGGCTATCACCCCGAGGGCATCCGCATCGGCCAAGACAAGGGCCGCCACGGCAAGGCGATCAAGGTCTGGGACAAGCGCGAGTACAAGAACCTCGACGACCAGGTCGAACTCGGCACGCGCAACATCAAGGTCGCCCTGCGCCGCCTGCGCAAGTTCGCCCGTGTCGGCCAGCCGGACGAGCTCGACATGAAGGGCACGATCAAGGAGACGGCCAACAAGGGCTATCTCGACCTGGTCATGCAGCCGGAGCGGCGCAACACGATCAAGGTGCTGCTGTTCTTCGACATCGGTGGGTCGATGGACAGTCACATCAAGGTCTGCGAGGAGCTGTTCAGCGCCGCGAAGACCGAGTTTAAGCACATGGAGTTCTACTACTTCCACAACTGCCTCTACGAGGCGGTCTGGAAGGACAACCGGCGTCGCCACGCCGAGAAGATCGAGACCTGGGACCTGCTCAACACTTTCGGCAAGGACTACAAGGTGATCTTCGTCGGCGACGCCACCATGAGCCCCTACGAGATCACATATCCGGGCGGGTCAGTGGAGCACTGGAACGAGGAGCCGGGCGCCATCTGGATGGACCGCGTGGCCCAGCACTGGAACAGCGTCTGCTGGCTCAACCCCACGCCGCAGCGCCACTGGGACCACACCCCGTCGATCGGCCTTATGAAGCAGCTGATGGGCGAGCGCATGTTCCCGCTGACCCTCGAGGGCCTCGATGCGGCGATGCGAGAGCTCGTCCGCGGCGGTGGTCCCACCTCGATCCGGCCGCTCCTGTCGTAGGCGGCGCAGCGCCTCCGCCCGGCGTACGGCGGCGGCTGCGACCTGACCGAAAGCCGGACGCGCCGCGCGCGGTTCAGCCCATGCGGAACCCAGCGTAACCCGCCTCCACGCACCCGCAGCTCCTCCCATGACGGGAACCGCTCAGGCGGTGCAGCTGGTAGAGACCGGCGAAGCCGGCGCCGACCACGTTCACATCGCAGGTCGCGGCGTCTGAAACGTGGCGCTCACCGGCCTGCAGCTCGGAGGTCATCGGATCTCATCCTCTTGCGCCAGCGCCCCGAGTCTCTAACACTTCGCGCCGGCCCATGAAGGATTGACGACAGCTAGCGACGTGTCAGAAGCCGCCGGCCCCATCCCCGAAGCCGATTCCGAGCGCGAGGCTGCGACGAAGCAACAGGTGCTGGCGGCGGCCGAGCGCCTGTTCGCGCTGCACGGGTTCCAGAACGTATCGGTCCGCGACATCACCGCCGAGGCGGGCGTCAATCTGGCGTCGGTGAACTACCATTTCGGCTCCAAGGACGCGCTGCTGTTCGAGATCTTCCGCCGGCGCACGGCCGAGCTGAACCGCGACCGGGCCAGGATGCTGCACGAGGCGTCGGACCGGCACGCCGGCAAGCCGCCGGTGCGCGAGATCCTGCGCGCCCTGTTCGAGCCGCCGCTGCGCTGGTCCAAGCCCGACAGCCAGCGACGGATCAGCGTGCAGTTCATCATCCGCGCCCGCAGCGAGGGCGCCGAGAGCATCAAGGAGGTGCTGCGCACCGACGTCTCGCACCTGCGCCGCTTCGCCGACGCGCTGATGGCGGCCAGGCCGGGCCTTGCGCCGGAAGACGTCTACTGGCGCCTGCACTTCTGCCTGGGCATGGTGCACAACAACCGCTTCGCTGAGTTCGACCGGCTGCACACCCTCTCCGACGGGCTGACCCGGGAAGGCGACACCGAGGCGCTGCTGCGCAGGATGCTGGATTTCGCCGAGGCGGGCTTTCTGGCATAGCCGTGGCGACGCTCCGGGAGTGACGCTGCGATGACCGACGCGCTGGTGCTGGAGAGTCTGACCAAGGTCTTCGCCAAACCCGCGGTCGACGGCCTGAGCCTCACCGTGCGAGCCGGCGAACTCTACGCGCTGCTGGGTCCCAACGGCGCCGGCAAGACGACGACGCTGCGGATGGTGGCTGGCCTGTTGAAGCCGACATCGGGCGCGATACGCGTGTTCGGCATCGACGCGCTGGCCCGTCCGGCCGACGCCAAGCGGATCATCGCCTGGGCGCCGGACGAGCCGCTGCTCTACGACCGGCTGACCCCGATGGAGTACCTGGAGTTCGTGGCCGGACTCTGGGACATCGAGCCGAAGGCTGGGCGTGAACGCGCCGAGGCGTTGCTGAGGTTCCTGGGCCTCTGGGACCAGCGCGGGCAGCGCTGCGAGGCGTTCTCCCGCGGCATGAAACAGAAGGCGGCGCTGGCAGGCGCGCTGATCCATGAGCCGCGCCTGCTCATCCTCGACGAGCCGCTCACCGGACTTGATACGGCGATCTCGCGCCAGGTGAAGGACCTGCTTCAGGAACGGGCGCGCGCCGGCGCCACGGTGATCCTCACCACGCACATCCTGGAGGTGGCCGAGCGGATCGCCGACCGCATCGGCATCATAAAGGACGGACGCCTCCTCGCCGAAGGCACGCTCGCAGAGCTCCGCGAGCGGGCCGGCGAGGCGGAGGGCACCCTGGAGGACGTGTTCCTGGAGCTGACCGGCGAGGCCGAAGCGGGCGAGGCCGCGGCGGCGTGATCATCGGTCGGCCCGGCTCTACGCTCTGGCTGCTCTCCTGGGAGATGCGGCTCGCGTGGCGCGGCCTGTTCGGCGCGCGCCGGGCCAAGGCGCGGATCATCGCCTTCTCGCTTGTCGGCCTGTTGTGCCTGGCCATGGGCGTGCCGCTGGCGCTCGCGATGCAGGGGCGCGAGGTTCCGGTGAGTCCGTTCACGACCCTCTTCGCCGACGCGGTCGCCCTCTTCATCTTCACGCTGATGCTGTCGCAGACGCTGGCCGGCGCCACGGAGGCGCTCTACACGCGCGGCGACCTCGACCTTGTCTTCTCCGCGCCGATCGAGGCGCGCCGGGTGCTGACCGTGCGCTTCGCCTCGCTCGCGGCCACGGCCTTCTCGTCTTTCGCTCTCCTGGCGACGCCGTTCATCGGACCGGCCGCCGTGCTCGGACACTGGCGCTGGCTGGCGCTCTATCCGGTGCTGGCAGCGCTGGCGATGGCCGCCAGCGGGCTCGCGTTGGCGCTGGCCGTGGCGCTCTTCCGGCTGATTGGACCGCGGCGCACGCGGACCGTCGCGCAGCTGATGGCCGCGCTGATCGGCGCGGTGTTCTTCCTCGTATCGCAGGCGCGGACCATCCTGGGCGGCGCGGGCTCGGCCAGCATCTGGGCGCAGGTCGCCGACGCAGCGCGCGATCCGAAGCTGCGACTGCCCGAGCCGGCGGGCTGGCCGCTGCGCGCCACCCTTGGCGACCCGGCGCCGCTGGCGTTCCTCGTCGCCGCTGGCTTCACCGTGTTCCTCGCCATCGCCGGCTGGCTCGCCGACCGCTTCGCCGCCGACGCGGCCGCGGCGCAGGGCGCCGACGTGGGCGTACCGCAGCGGCCGGGACGCGCGGCCGGCGTCTTCGTCAGCGGCGCGTTCGCCGCGACTTTCGTCAAGGAGCTGCGCCTTCTCTGGCGCGACATCGCGCTGACCGCCCAGGTGCTGCTGCGCACGCTCTACCTGATCCCGGCGACGCTGCTGGTGATCCGCGCGGCCGGCGATCACACGCTCTTCGCCTTGCCCAGCGGCGCGGCGATGATCGCATTCCTGACAGGCCAGGTCGGTGGCAGCCTCACTTGGATCACCCTTTCGGCGGAAGACGCGCCGGAGCTGCTCGCCTCGGCGCCGGCGGGCGGCCGCACGATCCGCTGGGCCAAGCTCGCCGCGGCGTTCGCGCCCCTGGCGGTGCTGCTCGCCGTGCCGATGGCCGTCTTCATCTACCTGGCGCCGCTGGAAGGACTGGCCGCGCTGCTTGGTGCGGCGGCCTCGGCCCTGGCGGCCGGCCTGATCAACGCCTGGCGCCCGGTTCCGGGCAAGCGCAGCGAGTTCCGTCGCCGTCGCCAGGGGACGCTGCTCATCAGCCTCGCCCTGTTGCTCGAGACCGGGCTGGTCGGCTTGGCGACGCTGTTCGGGGCCCTCGCCTCGCCGCTCGCCCTCGTTCCGGCCACGCTCGCGGTCCTGCTGCTGCTCGCCATGCGGCGCTCGCCCGCTCAGATCGCCGAGGCCCTGGCCGCCGGGTGACACAGCGCCCAGGCCAGACGGCGCCGATGCGCCGCTTCCTCGCGTCGATCTACGCGTTCCGGTTCTTCGACGCGCTGATCCCGATCTACCCACTCTACGCGGTGATGTTCGTCGACCACGGCCTGAGCGCCGGCGAGGTAGGCGCTGCGCTGGCCGTGTGGTCGGTGACCGCGTTCTGCGTGCAGATCCCGGCGGGCGTGTGGGCCGATCGCTGGTCGCGACGCGGCATCCTCGCCGTCGCCCAGCTGGTCCGGTTGGCGGGGTTCGCCGTCTGGCTGGGCTGGCCACACTTCTGGGGCTTCGTCGCCGGCTTCGTGCTGTGGGGCGTCAAGAGCGGCCTCACCGGCGGCTGCTTCGAGGCGCTCGTCTACGATGAGCTGAAAGCCGCTGGCCGCGAGCGCGATTACACGCGGATCGCCGGGCGCGCCGAGGCGGTGCAGTTCGCCGGCCTGCTGGCGGCTTCGGTGCTGGCCGCGCCGCTGGCGCCGATGGGCTACGGCGTGCTGCTGGTCGCCAGCCTAACCGCATGCGCCTTGGCCGCCGCCGCGGCCCTCGCGTTCCCGAAGGCGCCCCGCAGCGCCTCGGCGGGCGATCTCGACTACCTCGCACATCTGCATCTGGGCCTTGCGCAGGCGGCGCGGGCGCCGGGCGTGCCGGGGCTGGTGCTGTTCATCACGGCGACGCTGGCGCTGGGCGGCGCGCTGGACGAGTTCTGGTCGATCTTCGCCAGCCGCGCCGGCCTTCCGCATGGCGCTGTAGCGCTGTTCATCGGCGCGATGAGCGGCGGTCAGGCCATCGCGAGCGCCCTGGCGCACCGGGCGCGGCGGCTGCCGACCTGGGTCTTCCACGCGCTGTTCGCGCTCAACGGCGCGCTGCTGGCCGTGGCAGCCGCCGTCTTCCGGCCGGAGTCGGTGCTGCTGCTGATTGCGTTCAGCGGCGGCTTCAAGGCCATCAACGTAGTGTTCGAGGCCCGCCTGCAGGAAGCCGCGCCTTCGGAGACGCGCGCCACCATCGGTTCGGTGAAAAGCTTTGTCGCCGAGGTTGGCATGACCCTCCTCTACCTCTCGTTCGGGCCGCTGGCGCAGGCGGCGGGATACCGCGTCGCCTTCCTGGCCACCGGCGGGCTGATCGGCGCGATCGGCGCCGGTCTGCTCGCGTGGCGACTCCTGCGCCCACGGCCGTCCCTGGCGGAAGAGGCGACCTAGACTGCAAGGCCGCGCGCGAACGCGAGGTCGGCCACGAACTCGGCGAACGCGCGCCTCTTCGCCGCCTCGTCGGACAGGCGCAGCAGGTAAGACGGATGGTACGTGACGACCGCCCTGGCGCGGTCGCCGACGTCGATGGCGCGGCCGCGGTTGCGCCCGACCGGCGTGGCCCGCCCGAACACCCCCAGCGCCGCGGTCGCGCCGAGCGCCACGATCACCCTCGGCCGCACCAGCCGCCGCTCGGCGTCGAGCCACCAGCGGCACGCCGTCACCTCTCCGGCGTCCGGCGTCTTGTGCAGGCGCCGCTTCCCGCCCGACGGCGTCTCGTGCTTGAAATGCTTCACCGCGTTGGTGACGTAGACGTCGCCCCGCGCCACGCCGGCCCGCTCGAGACCCGCGTCCAGCACGCGGCCGGCGGGTCCCACGAACGGACGCCCGGCGACGTCCTCCTGGTCGCCCGGCTGCTCGCCGACCAGCATCAGCGCGGCCTTCGCAGGCCCCTCGCCCGGAACCCCCTGCGTCGCCTGGCGCCACAGGCCGCACCGGCGGCAGAGCCGCACGCCGGCGATCATCTCCTGGATCGACGTCGGCGGAGAAGCGTTCCACTCGCCGTCGCGGGTCGCCCTCTGCGCGGCCCTCAGCACATTGGTGGAAATCTCCTCGCTCATGTTCTCTTTTTGTTCATTTCCGGGATGCGAGTCAATGACGCTTCGGCGACCGGCGATATGCTCGGCGGTTCCGAGTCGCGAACCTGGAGCGCCGCCCGATCCATGAACCTCTGCATCTATTGCGGCTCCGGGCTCGGCGCCGACCCGGCCTATCTAGCCGCCGCTCGGACGACCGGCGCTTACCTCGCCCGTCAGGGCGTCGGCGTGGTCTATGGCGGCGCGAGGGTCGGGCTGATGGGCGCGGTGGCCGACGCGGCGCTGGCGGCTGGCGGCCAGGTGGCCGGCGTCATGCCGCGCGCGCTGATCGAGCGCGAAATCGCCCACATGGGCCTCTCGTCGATGCACGTCGTCGGCTCGATGCACGAGCGCAAGGCGCTGATGGCCGAGCTGTCCGACGGCTTCGTCGCCTTGCCGGGCGGCCCCGGCACGCTCGACGAGATCGTCGAGCAGTGGACCTGGGGCCTGCTCGGCATCCACGCAAAGCCCTCCGGGTTCCTCAACGTCAATGGCTACTTCGACCCGCTGCGCGAGATGATGCGGCGGATGGCGGGCGAGGGTTTCGTCGGCGACCAGTACGTCGACATGCTTGTATTCGAGCCGACGATCGAGCCGCTGCTGGCGCGCTTCCGCGACTATTGCGCCCCCGCCCCAAAGTGGGGAACGACCGGCGCGGCGCCCTGAGCCCCGCAACGGCGGCCCACCTCAAGATGGTCGGCTTTTCGGCGACCCCTTAACGGGAAGGTTGGCGGATCGCAGATCTATGCGGGCAACAGCTCTGATAGATGAGCTGACAGGTCCACCTTGACAGGCATGAAGTAGGCATTGCCGTCGAGCTTGCGGATGGCCTCCACGGCTCTGCCTGCAAAGCTGCGGTTCCAGCCAAGCGTCGGTGAGAAGTCCCTTGGGAATATGACCCGGTTTGTTATTTCCCGATATGCCCGCGAACGTCCGCCTACTACTGGCGCAATCCCCCAAAATATTTCGTATCCACGGAGCAATTCCGACCACATTTCTAGCAGGTGGAGGTCGAACAATGGTTGCGTGAAGAAACCATCGGCGCCTGCATCCACCTTCCGGCGCACGCCAGCCAGCTCATCTCTGAAGCCGTGTCGATAGGGGTCGAAGCCTCCATAGACCCGAAGTTCAGGACACCTACGCTTGATTCGGCGAGTTATCTCCTCACTGCTGTTAGGGTAAGTCTTGTGACTCATGTCGCGGGGTGGGTCGCCACGAATGATCAGCACCTCGGTTAGCTGAGCCGCCTGAATAGCTTCAACCAAGGGCGACTCGCCGTCCGGTGCAATGTCGATAGCGCGGATGTGTGGAATGGAATCCGACATCATTTCTCTGGTAAACTTGCAGGCGTGCCATTTCCTCAAGGGAAAACGAATTAAATCAGGTATATTGAAAGCGTTCGCTTGCGGC
>JAKAZA010000002.1 GCA_021816155.1 Pseudomonadota bacterium
AGCTGATCACCGGCCAGGAGAAGCCGGACGCCGGGACCATCCGGCTCGGCGAGACGGTGAAGCTCGCCTACGTCGACCAGAGCCGCGACGCGCTCGATCCGAACAAGACCATCTGGCAGGAAATCTCGGGCGGGCTCGACGTGCTGAAGGTCGGCAACCGCGAGATCAACACCCGCGCCTACGTCGGCTCGTTCAACTTCAAGGGCTCGGACCAGCAGAAGAAGGTCGGCATCCTCTCAGGCGGCGAGCGCAACCGCGTGCACCTGGCCAAGACGCTCACCGAGGGCGGCAACCTGATCCTGCTCGACGAACCGACCAACGACCTCGACATCGAGACGCTGCAGAACCTCGAGGAGGCGCTGGAGGACTTCGCCGGCTGCGCGGTGGTGATCAGCCACGACCGCTGGTTCCTGGACCGGCTCGCGACGCACATCCTCGCCTTCGAGGGCGACAGCCACGTCGAGTGGTTCGAGGGCAACTTCGAGGCCTACGAGGAGGACAAGAAGCGCCGCCTCGGCGTCGAGAGCCTGATCCCGCACCGCATCAAGTTCCAGAAGTTCGGGCGCTGACCGCCCCCCGAAAGGGGCGGTCTCAGGCTAGACCGCGTCGAGGTACTCGATTTCCGGGCGACCGGCCATGCAGGGCCCCATCTTCGGACCGGCGGCGCGGAAGTACTCGGTCTGGCCGTGGTGGCTGAGCGCGTCCTGGTCCTTGTAGAGCTCGAGCACCTTGTAGGTGTTCGGATCCGCGCGGCTCTTGGTCAGCTGATAGAGCAGGCAACCTGGCTCGTTGGCGCGCACCTTCGCCGAGAGATCGGCGAACACCGCCTCGAATTCCGCGCCCTTGCCGTCCTGGACCTTCAGGGTCGCGACGATGCCGATCATGCAAATCCTCCCATAGGCATTCCCGGCGATCTAGCGGCGCGCGCCGCGTGGCGGCAAGCCTATCGCGAGGGAAGACCGCGCTAGCGGCGACCGTCCCAGCTGTAGGCGACCCAGGAATGGCCGCCGATGTTGCGGGCCTCAATGATGTCCGGGTCGGCCGACCTGCGGACGGCGCTGCGACGGGCGCGCATGGCGGCGGCGGCGAGCGTAAGGATCACGCCGGCCATGAGCAGGATCACCACCAGGCTCGCGGCGAAGATCAGCGCCAGCACCGCTCCGGTGACCACGGCCGCGATCGAGGCCGCGGCGCCCGCCACCCATGCGAGCCCGCGGAAAGCCGATCGTCCTGGTCTCCAAGCTGCGTAGCGCATCACGCCCGGCATGAACCTTCCGCCCTGACAACTCGCCACTACTGACCGCGACGCCCCGCACGTCAACTAAAGATGCGTTGAAGTCGCGGCGGCGCCGATCAGAATGGCGCCGAACGCCGATCTGTTCCTTGACGCCCATCAAGGCCGCCCATCAAGACTCAAGCCGTACGGGAACCAGAAGCGGCGCTAAGCGGTTGATCGGCGCGCTCGCCGCGCTAAACCAGCCGGCGGGCCGCCACATCTTCGCCTTGCGGCCAGGCGACGTAGCGAACGGCCCAAGGGGGTCACGCGCTAGACCGCTGGAGTCACCATCCGAGCATGATCCCCGCCCTGATCGCCGCGTTCGCCCTCATGACCGCAACCGCATCGGACCAGAGCGGCGGCGGCGAGCCGCTCCCGCCTGGCGCGCCGACCGATCCGTACGAGCTTTCGGCCTGGTGCTACGGAGCGCTGAACGAGTACCTGCTGATCTACGACAAGGTTAAGCCGGACCTGCGCGCGATCGACAATGAGTTCGGCGGCGACAAGGTCGTCGAAAGCGAGCCCTATGCGTCGGACATGGCCGCGGCGCACGCCGAGCTGAAGATGATCGGCGAAGCGGTGACCGCGGCCGAGCAGGCGAGCCCGAGCCCGATCGCCGACGAAGGCGCGGACGCGATGCGCGAGGGTCAGTCGATCTGGTCGATCGCCGAGTCGCGTCCCGAGCGCGAACTGGCGCGGGCCTGGATGATGTGGGCGTTGCCCGATCGGTGCGACTCCAACGCCCGCGAACTTGCTGCGCGCTCGCTGCTGCTCGGCAAGGCGTTGAAATACAATGCGAGTCAGCACGCCGCGGCGCCGCACGCGCCCAGCGCGACCGCGCTCTCGGCCGCCGCCACCGCGCTGCCGCAGGCCGCGCCGCCCGCCCCGACGCCGGCCGACGACGCAGCAGCGGGATCCAGCACAACGCCGACGGCCGTCGTACCGCAGTCGGACTCGACGATGGGCGACACGGCCGTTCCCACTGACCCGTCCGCCCCGGAGGCGCCGCCGCCGACGCCCGCGGACCCCGCCGCCGGCGCGCCGCAGAGCGACGCCCAGCCCCCGCCCGCCACATCGGCGGGCGCGCAATAGGGCGCGCGGCGCTCCGAACACGTCGGGCGAAGTCGGCGTCTCGGCCGCCCGTCCGTGAACCTGCGGGGTCGGGCTGAAGCGAGCCTACCCGCCGCGCTGCGCCTGAGCCGCCAGGCCTCCGAGCTGCCAGCCGGTTTCCTGCGCGAGCCTCTGGAAGAAAGCCGGCTCGTAGGCCTGTTCCGGATCGCCGCGGACCAGCCTGTCCATCACGACCGCGTCGTCGCCAACCAGAACGCGCCACCGCTCGGCCTTCACCCCGTCGAGGATGACCTTCGCGGCCTGGGCCGCGGTCGTAGGGGCGTTGTCGTGGAACGCCCTCGCCTGCGTGTCGATCATGGCCTGGATCTGCGCATCGCTCAGCTGGTCGGCCGCGACGCCCATCTCCTTCATGCGGGCGCGCGCCTGGCTGAGCGCCTCGGCGCTCGGCGCCTCCTCGCCGGAGAGCACTTTGCGAGAGTTCGCGACGATCTCGGTGCCAATGTGGCCAGGCATCACCACCGAGCACTTGATGTGCGGGGCGTTGAGGCGGAGGTCGTTGACCAGCGCCTCCGTGAACCCCTTCACCGCGAACTTGGCGGCGCTGTAGGCAGTGTGCGAGGTCTGCGGCCCGAGCGACGCCCAGAAGCCGTTGACGCTGGACGTGTTGACGATGTGGCCCTCGTCGGCCTTCAGCAGCATCGGCAGGAAGGCGCGGCATCCGTAGTAGACGCCGCCCCAGCAGACGTTAAACGTCTTCTCCCACTCCGCGCGGGAGCCGGCCACGAAGCTTCCGCCGCCGCCGATGCCGGCGTTGTTGAACAGAAGATGGATCTTGTCCGTCTGAAGCTGGTCGCGCACCTCGTCGCGGAACCTGTTCATCTGGTCCTCAATCGACACGTCGGCGACGTGAGTGGTGACACGCGTGCCTTGGGCGCCTTCCTTCGCGCAGAGACGCGCGGTCTCGGCCATGTTGGCGCTGGAGACGTCGCACATCGCGACGCTGCAGCCCTCCGCCACGAGCTGGAGCGCGAGTTCGCGGCCCATGCCCGTGCCGCCGCCGGTGATGACGGCGATCTTGCCGGTGAAGTCCTTCATGTCCTGTGCGTTCTCCCAAGAAGCGGCGTCGTCTCTTACGCCGCCAGCGCCTGCCACATCGCCCCGATCATACCGAAGGCGCGCTGGTCGCCTACGGTGCCCGAGCCCATCTTGTTCATCGCGTAGGCGAACGTGGTTCGCGCATCCATGTCGATGATGATCAGCGATCCGCCATAGCCGCCCCAGAAGAGGCTGTCCTGATGCGGCATCGGGACCATCGGGCCGGGCAGCCCGAAGCCCATGCCGAACTTGGCCGGCGCCTTGAAGATCAGGTCGACGCCTTCGATCTGCACCTCCAGCGCCTTGCGACAGCCGGCTTCCGACATGAAGCGCTTGCCGTCCATCACGCCGCCGTTGGCGAGGACGCCGTGGACGCGGGCGATGGAGCGGGCGTTGCCCGTGCCGCCGGCGGCGGGGATCTCGGCGCCCCGCCAGGCGCGCGTCCGGGTCGCGGCCACGTCGATGCCGGGGTTGGCGAGCGTGATCTTGCCGATCTCGTCCATCTCCATGTCGCCGACCGCTCCGCCCGGCGGCGGCGGGATCAGCTCGGCGACGCGGTCGTCCTCGGAGGCCGGCAGGCCGATCCAGAAATCGGCCTTCAGCGGCTCGGCGACCTCCTTTTTGAAGAACGTCCCGATGGTCTGGCCTCTAATGCGTCGCACCACCTCGCCGATCAGGTAGCCCTGCGTGATCGCGTGATAGCCGCTTTTCGTCCCTGGCTCCCAGAGCGGCGCCTGCGCAGCGAGAAGCGATGTGGCCTTCTCCCAGTCGTAGAGGTCAGCCCCGGTGATCGGCTCGCGCCACCCCGAGAGGCCGGCCGAGTGCGCCATCAGGTGGCTGACCTTGATCCGCTCCTTTCCGTTCGCGGCGAACTCCGGCCAGTACCTCGCGACGGGCGCATCGAAGTCGAGCAGGCCGCGGTCGGCCAGCATCAGCGCGCAGAGGAACGTCATCGTCTTGGTCGTCGAGTAGACGTTGACGATCGTGTCGCGATCCCAGGACTTCGTCCTCGCCGCGTCGGCCCAGCCGCCCCAGAGGTCGACCACGACCTCGCCCTCGAGCGTGGCGCAGAACGAGGCGCCGAGGTCCGAGCCGTTGGCTAGATTGGCCTCGAACGCGGCTCGCGCCGCCCCGTACTTGTCCTGCACGAACCCTTCGGCCGTATCGCGCGCCATAGTCCCATCTCCCGGAGGCTTCCGACAGCGTTATGTCGAACCGCCGACCGGGAAGCCAGGGTCACGCGACGGCGCCTGCTACGCCGCCGCGCGCGACGGCTCGTAGTTCAGGATCGGGGCGAGCCAGCGCTCGGCCTCCGCGAGCTTCCACCCCTTGCGCCGGGCGTAGTCCTCCGCCTGGTCGCGCTCGATCTTGCCCACGCCGAAGTAGTGGGCCTCGGGATGGGCGAAGTAGATGCCCGAGACCGAAGCCGGCGGGGTCATCGCGAAGCTCTCGGTGAGCTCGATGCCGGAGTTGCGCGTGGCGTCGAGCAGGCTGAACAACGTCGCCTTCTCGGTGTGGTCAGGCTGGGCCGGATAGCCTGGCGCGGGGCGGATGCCGCGGTATTGCTCGGAGATCAGCCGGTCGAGCGCGAAGGCCTCGCCGGGCGCATAGCCCCAGAGCTCGGCGCGCACGCGGTGGTGCATCGCCTCGGCGAAGGCCTCCGCCAGGCGGTCGGCGAGCGCGGTGGCGAGGATGGCCGAGTAGTCGTCGCCCGCGGCCTTGAATTTCGCCGCGACCTCCAGCTCGCCGATCCCCGCGGTGACCGCGAAGCCGCCCACGTAGTCCGGCGGGCCTCCGACCGGAGCGACGAAGTCGGCCAGCGCGACGTTCGGGCGCCCCTCGGCGCGCACCATCTGCTGGCGCAGGGTGTGCAGCCGCGCACGCTCGACGCCCCGCGTCTCATCGGTCCAGAGCACGATGTCGTCGCCGTCGGCGTTGGCCGGCCAGAAGCCCACGACGCCGCGCGCCTCGAACCAGCCCTCGCCCACGATCCGCTTCAGCATCGCCTGCGCGTCCTGGAAGAGCGACCGAGCCGCCTCGCCCACCACCTCGTCCTCCAGGATCGCCGGATAGCGGCCGACCAGTTCCCAGGTGGCGAAGAACGGCGTCCAGTCGATGTAGCGTGAGAGCTCGGCGAGATCATAGGGGCCGAACGCGCGGACGCCGAGAAAGCTCGGCCGTGGCGGCGCGTAGCCCGCCCAGTCGAGCGGCAGGCGGTTGGCGCGGGCTGCGGCGATCGGCGTGCGCGCCTTCGCCTCCCGGCCACGGGCGAACTGCTCGCGGATGCGCACGTACTCGGCGCGCGTCTCGGCCTCCACTTTCGCGCGCTCGGTCGGCGAGACGAGGCTCGCGACCACGCCGACGGCGCGGCTGGCGTCAGTGACGTAGGTGGTCGAGCCTCGCCGATAAGCCGGCTCGATCTTCACCGCGGTGTGGGTCCGGCTGGTGGTGGCCCCTCCGATCAGCAGCGGGATCGAGAAGCCGCGTCGCTCCATCTCGCCGGCCACGAACACCATTTCGTCGAGCGAGGGCGTGATCAGGCCGGACAGGCCGACGATGTCGACCTCGTGCTTCTGGGCCTCGTCCAGGATGCGGTCGGCCGGGACCATGACGCCCAGGTCGATCACCTCGTAGTCGTTGCACTGCAGGACGACCCCGACGATGTTCTTGCCGATGTCGTGCACGTCGCCCTTCACGGTCGCCATCAGCACCTTGCCGGCAGACTTTCGGGCGACGCCTCCGGAGTCGGCTTCCATGAACGGCAGCAGGTAGGCGACCGCCTGCTTCATCACCCGGGCCGATTTGACCACCTGCGGCAGGAACATCTTCCCGGCGCCGAAGAGGTCGCCGACCACGTTCATGCCGGCCATCAGCGGCCCTTCGATGACCTCCAGCGGCCTGACCGCCGCGAGCCGGGCCTCCTCGACATCGGCCTCCACGTAGTCGCCGACGCCGTGCACCAGCGCATGGCTGAGCCGCTCCGCCACGGGCAGGGAGCGCCAGGCGAGATCGACCGTCCGGTCCGCGGCGGCCTCGCCCTTGTAGCGCGGCGCCAGCTCCACCAGCCGCTCGGTGGCGTCCGGCCGCCGGTTGAGGATCACGTCCTCGACGGCTTCCCGCAACACAGGGTCGATCTCGTCGTAGACCGGCAGCTCGCCGGCGTTGACGATGCCCATGTCCATGCCCGCCGCGATGGCGTGGTAGAGGAAGACCGAGTGCATCGCCCGCCGCACGGGCTCGTTGCCGCGGAACCCGAACGAGATGTTCGAGACGCCGCCCGAGACCCGCGCATAGGGCAGCTGCTGCTTGATCGCCCGCGTCGCCTCGATGAAGTCGACCGCGTAATTGTTGTGCTCCTCGAGCCCGGTCGCCACGGCGAAGATGTTGGGATCGAAGATGATGTCCTCAGGCGGGAAGCCGACGTCCTGCGTGAGGATCCGGTAGGCGCGCTCGCAGATCGCCACCTTGCGCTCGCGCGTATCGGCCTGGCCCTGCTCGTCGAAGGCCATGACCACCACGGCCGCGCCGTAGCGCAGGCACTTCTTCGCCTCGGCCACGAACTTCGCCTCGCCCTCCTTGAGCGAGATCGAGTTCACGATCGACTTGCCCTGCACGCACTTGAGCCCGGCCTCGATCACGTCCCACTTCGACGAGTCGATCATGATCGGCACGCGGGCGATGTCCGGCTCCGCCGCGATCAGGTTGAGGAACGTCACCATGGCCTTGGCCGAATCCAGCAGGCCCTCGTCCATGTTCACGTCGATGACCTGAGCGCCGGCCTCGACCTGCTGGCGCGCGACCGCCAGCGCGGCGGCGTAGTCGCCGTTCTGGATGAGCTTGCGGAAGCGCGCCGATCCGGTGACGTTGGTGCGCTCGCCGATATTGACGAAGAGAGGTCTCACGCGAGCTCGAACGCCTCCAGTCCCGCCAGCCTCATGGCCGGCCTGCGTTCCTCGACCCGGCGCGGCTTCACGCCGCGCACCGCCTCGGCGACGTGTCGGATGTGGTCGGGCGTGGTCCCGCAGCAGCCGCCGAGGATGTTGACGATGCCGCTCCTGGCCCACTCCTCGAGCTGGCAAGCGGTCTCGTGCGGGCCCTCGTCGTACTCGCCCATGGCGTTGGGCAGGCCCGCGTTGGGATAGGCGGCGACCAGCGTGTCGGCGATGCGGGCGAGCTCGGCGATGTGGGGCCGCATCAGCTCGGCGCCGAGCGCGCAGTTGAGCCCCACGGCGAAGGGCCTGGCGTGCCGCACCGAGTTCCAGAACGCCTCGACGGTCTGGCCCGACAGCGTGCGGCCCGAGCGGTCGGTGATGGTGCCCGAGATCCAGATCGGCAACGGCTCGAGGCCCTCGTCCTCGAGGTCGAGGATCGCCTTGATCGCCGCCTTGCAGTTCAGCGTGTCGGTGATCGTCTCGATCAGGAAGAGGTCGACCCCGCCTTCGTGCAGCGCCAGGACCTGCTCGCGGTAGGCGCCGCAGACCTGGTCGAACGTCACCTTGCGGGCGCCCGGGTCGTTCACGTCGGACGACATCGACAGCATCACGTTCAGCGGGCCGATCGAGCCGGCGACGAAGCGGGGCTTGTCGGGCTCCTGCGCCGTCCAGCGATCGGCGACTTCGCGGGCGATGCGGGCGCCGGCCAGGTTGATGTCGCGCACCGCGCCCTGCAGCGCGTAGTCGGCCTGGGCGATCGAGGTTGCGGTGAAGGTGTTCGTCTCGCTGATGTCGGCGCCCGCGGCGAAGTAGGCGTCGTGCAGGTCGGCGACGATGTCCGGCCGGGTGAGGCAGAGGATGTCGTTGTCGCCCTTCAGCGGCGACGCGTGGTCCCTGAACCGCTCGCCGCGATAGTCGGCTTCGGCGAGGCCCCGGCGCTGGATCATCACGCCCCACGAGCCGTCGAGGATCAGGATGCGTTCCCTCGCGGCGGCCTTCAGGGCGGCGATGCGCTCGGCTCTGGTCATGTCAGGCGTCTCCGGCCGCGGCGGGCGCCTCAGCTTTCACGCCCAGCACCCGGCAGATGGCCACCGTTAGTTCGGCGCGGTTCAGGGTGAAGAAGTGGAAGTCCTCGAAGCCCTCTTCCTGCAGCCTGGCGCACATTTCCGCGGCTATTGAGGCGGCGACCAGCCGGCGGGTGGCCGGATCGTCGTCGAGGCCCTCGAAGTGGTTGGCGAGCCAGGCCGGCACCGGAACGCGCATCGGCTTCGACATGCGCACCACCCCGGCGAAGTTCGATACCGGCATGATGCCCGGCACCAGCGGGATCTCGATGCCCGCGCCGCGCACCGCATCGCGGAAGCGCAGAAAGCCGTCGACGTCGAAGAAGTGGTCGCTGAGCGCCCGGGTCGCGCCGGCGTCGACCTTGGCCTTCAGCACGTCCAGTTCCTGCTGCAGCGTGCCGCTCTCGGGGTGCACCTGCGGATGCACGGCCACCGACACCTCGAACGGCGCGACGCCGCGGATGCCGCGGGTAAGCTCGGTGGCGTTGGCGTAGCCGTCTTCGCGCGGGACATAGACGCCGCCGAGCTGGCCGGGGGGGTCGCCCCTCAAGGCGACGATGTGGCGCACGCCGGCGTCCCAGTAACCGCGGATCACCTCGTCCACCTCGGCGCGGGAGGCGTTGACGCAGGTCAGGTGCGCCGCAGGCGTCAGCGTCGTCTCGGCCAGGACGCGCGAGACGGTGCGATGGGTGCGGTCGCGGGTCGAGCCGCCGGCGCCGTAGGTCACAGACACGAACTGCGGCCTCAGCGGCTCCAGCCGCCGGATCGCCTTCCACAGCGCCTCCTCGGCTTCGGGCGTCGCCGGCGGCGCGAATTCGAACGAGACCTTGACTTGCCGCCCTTCGCGGCCGCCGGCGCGCGCGACCGGACCCAGCGCCGAAGTGGCCTGCAAAGTCACGCCACCCTCCGGATGCGCTCTCTGGAGCGCTGCGCGACCCAGATCTTGACGGTGAGGCCGCCGGCGCCGGCCGGCGGCAGGGTGATGGCCTCGACCCTGGAAAGCCCGCCGGCGGCGGCCCAGCGCTCGATCTCGTTGTCGAAGAAGCCGAGGCGGCGGTGACGGTGCTCGGCGCGCAGGAACTCAAGGTCGTGCGGCGCGAAGTCCACGATCAGCAGCCGCCCGCCGGGCGCGACCAGGCGCGCCGCCTCGCCCACGGCCGCAGCGGGCTCGCCCAGGTAGTGCAGCACCTGGTGCGCGACCACGAGGTCGGCCTCGCCGTCGCCCAAGCCCGCCTCGAGGATGTCGCCGTGGCGCAGCTCGCACGCGGCGAGGCCCGCGCCGCCGACGTTGGAGCGGGCGATGTTGAGCATCTGGCGCGAGAGGTCGAGGCCGACGGCGCTCTCCGCGCGAGGCCCCAGCAGAGTCAGCATGCGGCCGGTGCCGGTGCCGAGGTCGACCAGCCGGCGGAAAGGCCCCTCGCCCGCCGCCTCCAGGATCGCGGCCTCGACCGCCGCCTCGGAGACGTAGAGCGAGCGGATCTCGTCCCACTGGCCGGCGTTCTCGGCGAAATAGGCGGCCGCCTGGGCGGCGCGCTCGGCGGCCACGCCCTCCAGCCGCTCGGCGTCGCGCAGCAGCGTTGCGTCGCCCGGCAGGATCAGGGAAAGCGCCTTGTCGATCAGGTCGCGCGTCGGGCCGGCGCCGGCGAGGCGGTAGAACACCCAGGCGCCGTCCGGAAACCGCTCGACGAGCCCGGCCTCGGCGAGCACCTTGAGGTGGCGCGAGACGCGCGGCTGGCTCTGGCCCAGGATGCGGGTCAGCTCCAGCACCGCCAGCTCCTCGCGGGCGAGCAGCGCCAGGATGCGCAGGCGCGTCGCCTCGCCTGCCGCGCGCAGCACCTCCACCGTCTGATCCGACGTGATCGACATCTGGATATAAAGATATCTTTATGTCCCGGGTGTCAAGGCGCGCTTCACGGGAAGGCGCCGGACGGCGCGATCGCTCGATGCGGTGGACGGAAGGGACGGCGCCGCGGCAGGTCCCGCCGGCTGCGCTACCCCATTGATATGGCGACGAAATAGTCGCGTTCAAGAATTGCGGACGCCCACCGCGGCCGGGTACAAGCCGCGCCGCGCCGACATTTCCATCGAGAACGCCTCCCCTCGCTTCGCTTCGAAGCGGGGCGATGGCGCGTCGGCGCGTCGTCTCAACCGCCCAAGGAACCTCATGAACGCCAACTGCCGGTCCGATCCCCTCTCGCAACCCTCCAATCTCGTCCGCGAGCCCTCCGACGGGTTCAGGCTCAGCCAGCGCCAGGCGCGGACGATCGAAGCCGTGGTCTCGGCCCTGTGCTCGCTGACCCCGCTCGCCGTCGCCCTCGTGCTGGGCGTGAAGTCGGTGGTCGCGGCCTGACGCGACGGTGCGCCGGCGCGGGCGGTCTTGCGCCGACCGCGCCGGCGCGTCCCTATTCCGCGTCGTCGGGCGCCTCGGGCTCGAGCACCGGGTTGGCCAGCGGCTCGCCGGCGAAGAAGCGGCGCAGGTTCTCGCGGGTGAGGTCGAGCATCTTCGGGATCGCGCCCGACGTGGCGCCGCCGGTGTGCGGCGAGAGCACCACGTTGGGGACGTCGGCCCAGCGTGCGGCGGGCGTCGGCTCGGCGGCGAAGACGTCGAGCGCGGCCATGCCCAGCCGCCCGTCCTTCAGCGAGGCGATCAGCGCGTCCTCGTCGACCACCTGGCCGCGTGCCACGTTGACGATGAGTCCGTGCGCGCCCACCGCCTCGATGACCGCCGCGTCGATCATCCCGCGGTTGCCTTCGTCGGCGCGCGCCGACACGATCAGGATGTCGCTGGCCCGGGCCAGCGACATCAGGCTCCCGGCGCGGGCCCAGGGCGCCTCCGGCTTCTCGTTCGGACCCCACCAGGCGACATCCAGCCCGAACGCCTCCGCGCGCCGCGCCACCTCCACGCCGATCGCACCGAGGCCGACGATGCCGACGCGCCGGCCGCGCAGCGAGGGCGTGATGCGCTTCTCGGTCGGACGCCAACGGCCTTCGCGCACGATGGCGTCGCTCTCCACCAGCCCCCGCCAGGCCGCCAGCATGAGCCCCAGCGCGAGGTCAGCCACGTCCTCGTGGTTGACGCCTGGCGAGTGGCTGACCTTCAGGCCGCGCTCGGCCGCCCAGACGAGATCGACGCCGTCGTATCCGGCGGTGAAGCAGGCGATCAGTCCGACGTGAGGCAGGCTCTCGATCAGCGCCTGGTCGATCGGGAACTCGCCGGCGACGACGACTGCGCCGATCGATCGGCTCGCCTCGAGCGGCGGTCTCTGCCAGAGCCGCCAGACGGTGAAGTCGGCCTCGAGCATGGCCGCGATCGGCGCGAGGTGCGGCTGGGCGACCAGTATCGCGGGCTTGTCGGACATCGGGGCCTCGACGCCGACATAACGCCAGCGGCGCCGTGTTGACCAGCGTCCTGACGCCTCGCCGCCGGGCGGGTCCACGCCTCCCGCGGCGCGATCCAGCAAATCCGGCTCGCGCCCGAGTTTTTCTTGATGGCGCGAGCCGACACGGCGGCTAAAGCAAGGGCGTCGTCCAGCCGGAGCAACTACTTGTCCGCCGCGAACCTTTTCCAGCCCTATGGCTTCAAGGGCCTCAACCTGCCCAATCGCCTCGTCATGGCGCCGATGACCAGATCGAAGTCGCCCGGCGGCGTGCCGACGCAGGACGTGGCGGCCTACTACGCGCGACGCGCGGCGAACCAGGTGGGCCTGATCGTGTCGGAGGGCACAGGCGTGGCGCGGCCGGCCTCGCTCAACGATCCGGACATCCCGCGCTTCCACGGCGAGGCCGAGCTCGCCGCCTGGAAGAAGGTGGTCGACGCGGTCCACGCCGAGGGCGGGCTGATGGCGCCGCAGCTGTGGCACGTCGGCGCCGTGCGCACGCGCCGCCAGGACTGGGCGCCGCCGGGGCCCTACGACAGCCCGTCCGGCATCTCCAGCCCGGGCCATCGCTTCGGCGAGCCGATGAGCGACGCCGACATCGCGGACGCGATCGCGGCCTTCGCCAGCGCCGCGGCGAGCGCCAAGGCGATCGGCTTCGACGCCGTGGAGCTGCACGGCGCCCATGGCTACCTGATCGACCAGTTCTTCTGGGAAGGCACCAACGAGCGCGGCGATCTCTTCGGCGGCCCTTCGGTGCGCGAACGGGCCAGCTTCGCGGCGGAGATCCTGAAGGCGGTGCGACGGGCCGTCGGCCCTGACTTCCCGGTCATCATCCGCCTGTCGCAATGGAAGCAGCAGGACTTCACGGCCAAGGTCGCGCCGACGCCCGCCGAGCTCGACACCTGGCTCACCACCCTGGCCGAAGCCGGCGCCGACGCCTTCCACTGCTCGCAGCGCCGGTTCTGGGAGCCGGAGTTCGAGGGCTCCGACCTCAACTTCGCCGGCTGGGCCAAGAAGCTGACCGGCAAGACCTCGATCACCGTCGGCTCGGTGGGCCTCACCGGCGAGTTCGTCGCCTCCTACGCCGGCGAAGCCTCGAAGCCCGCGTCGCTGGACGAGCTGCTGCGCCGGCTCGAGCGCGGCGACTTCGACCTCGTCGCCGTGGGCCGCGCCCTGCTGCAGGACCCGCTCTGGGCCCGCAAGGTGAGCGAAGGGCGCTCCGGCGAACTGATGGAGTACACGCCGGCGGCGATGGCGACGCTCTACTAGCTCCCGTCGCCCGCCTTCTCGCCCGCCGACCGCTCGCGCACGCCGAGCGCGTCGGCGAGCCGCATCTTCGCCGAGCCGCGCGGCAGCGGCTTGGGCTGGTCGGGGTGCGGCGCCCATCCGGTGAGGGTCACGATCTCGAACGTCGCGACGATGCGCCCGTCCTCGCCGGCGAAGCGCTCGGCGTAGAGCTGGGCGGCCCTGGCGACCACGGCGCGGGCGAGCGGCCGGCCGGCGCCCTCGACGAGCGCACCGGTCTCGCCCATGGCGCGCAAATCCGCGATCAGTCTCAGCATGTGGTCGTAGCGGACCGTCACCCTGTCGACGTCCGCCACCGGCAGGGCGAAGCCGGCGCGCTGCAGCAGCCCCGCCGCGTCGAGGGCGTCGGCGAACGGCGAGACGCGCGGACCAGCGCCGCCGGTCAGCTCAAGCTCCGCTTCGGTCAGCGCCTGCCTCAGTTCGGTGAGTGTCGCGCCGCCGAGCATGGCGCCGAGGAAGAGGCCGTCGGGCCGCAACGCCTGGCGGATCTGGATCAGAGCGCCCACGAGGTCGTTGGTCCAGTGCAGCGCGAGCGACGAGACGACCAGATCGAGGCTGGCCGGCGCGAATGGCAACCGCTCCTCGTCGGCGACGAGGCGCGGCCCCCCCCGGCCGGCGAGCATGGCGGCGGAGGCATCGGTCTCGACCAGCAGCCCAACCCTGCCGGCCGCGTCGCTGGCCGCCAGCGCCCGCGTGAACGCCCTGTCGCGGGCCCCGAGATCGACGGCGAACGGGAAATCCCGGCGCACGGCCTCGAGCCGCGCCACGAGGTCGTCGGCGGCGCGGCGCTTGAGAAAGCCCTCGTAGCGGCCGGCGGCCCGGTCGAGCCGACGGCGGTGCAGGGCGCGGTCGAAAAGGCGCGGCGGTCCGCTCATCGCCCGCGACAGCTACCCCAACGGCGCGCGCCATGCCAATCTCCGCGTCATGGCCTGGAGCACGGACGAAGCGGGCGCGGCGCTCGCCCCACCGGTCCGAAGCAGAGAGATTCCGGAGGCTCCAGGAGGTTCCGGGGACAGGGCGACCGACCCCACGGCCCTGGTTCGGCCGGCGGCTGGGTTCTCGGCTTCGGCCCGGGTCGGCCTCGGGCGAGCTTGCGGCCGCGGATTCGTTCCAGGCCCGACCGCCGCGTCAGCGCCAGATATTGCTCTATACGCGCGTCATGATGGGGGACGTTGATCTCAATGTCCAATTCCGGATGAAATGACGCTGAGGGAGTAACATAGGTAATCGCAAGAAGGGACCGTCGGGGCCAACGCAAAACATGATCAGTTGTTGCGGATCACCGCCTCATGTCACCTTCGCCCTGGCGGCGAGGACAAAAACTTCAGCCCTGTCAGCTCGCCATTGCTGACCCGCGGAGCCTCGCTCGCGCAAGGTCGCTCGCCGCCGAGCCACCGAATGAAAGGCTCGGCGCATCTGGCAAAACAGCCAGAGCCTGGTGTCGGCGCTCTCTCGCGGGCGCTCTTCACCATCCAGGGCGGTCTTCATGGTGAACTCGAATAGTTCACGCGCCTCATCCTCGTCTAGGGATAGACAAGTCGCGTAGGTCCGCAGCGGCTCTTGCAGGCCAAGGATTTCGTCGCGCAGGTCAATCATGAACGTGGGCGACCCCTTGAGCCCGGCTGCCTCCAGGCGGACATCTGGGCGAGACGGCGGCGACCGATCCGGCGGACGCCAGCTACGCTCTGAAGCTTGCACCCACCTCCGCTCGAACCGGAAGGGCGCAGAAGGCAAGTCAATGGGTGACGGGGGCGGGTTCGAACCGCCCCGCGTCCAAGCCTCAAGCGCTTTGTAGTTGGCTGGCGGACATCTTGCCGCTGCGCTTGTCGCGCTCGAGCTCATAGCCGAGCTTCTGCCCCTCGTGGATCGAGCCGAGGCCCGACCTTTCCACCGCAGAGATGTGGACGAAGACATCGTTGCCGCCATCGTCGGGTTGGATGAAGCCGAAGCCCTTGGTGGCGTTGAACCACTTCACTGTGCCAGTCGTCATGTAGATTGCCTTGGGTATACGTTTTCCGGCGCCCCGGCTGAGGCGCAGATCAAATTGTCGAAGAGGAAGGAGTAGCTCGGGGCTCGATCCGTAGAGCAAGCGTGGAGAGCGACCGAACCAAAACGATATTCGATGGGGAACCATATCGGCTATTTTGGACGCGCGCCAGCTAAATCCTCATTTTCGGCCGCGGGCCGACAACGACTAAGCCGCAGTTTGAGAGACGCCTCTTTTTACAAACGTGGCGCTCGTCAGGGCGCGCGCCTATGTTCTAGGGTATGGAGACTCAAGCCGAGATTGTCACCCGCTGGCGCTATTTGCGCGCCTTGCTGATCGAGCAACTCGCGAAATTCGAGAGCGGCGACCTCAAGATCCACGCGGGCGCGGAAGATGTGAGTGACGGCGCGATCGAGCGTCTCAAGCGTGAAATCGAGGACTTCGACGGACTCATCGGCGTGAGCGAGAGGCGCGACGCCCAAAGGACCTAGCGGCGCGCCCGGTTATGGGAGGGTGGCCACGACAACGCCTTCCGCGGCAAGCGGCGCCGGATCAGCGGCGTCACCGTGCTCTTTGGGACGGCATGGGTCGAGATCGACCGCATAGGTGACCGGTCGCTCGCCGTACACTCCCCAAAGCACGGCTCCTTCGCCGTGCAAAGAGCGGACCAGCCGCAGATGACCGCCGCGCCTATTGGGCATCGCATAGTGACTTTGGGGACAATTCGGGACGCACGGCGCGCGGCAGTCCGAATGTAGCCGGCGAACTGGACTAGCACGGTTGCGACGACGAGTGTGCCCGCTGATTGAAATGTCAGCTCGCCCTCGGTCCATCGCACCGGCCAGATTTCGGCGCGTCAATCAGAACTCGACCTGTTCGGACATCGACGCGTCCGATCGATGCCGGAGCGCGGGCGCGTGATGAATTCACGAAGCCGCCACCCCCGGCGCCAAGGCATGGAAGCTTGACCGGAAAGTCGAATGTAGCGGCCGGCCCCAGGAACGGACGGTCGTAGGCGGTTCCAGGAGCTCCGGTGACAGGATACCTAACCCCACGGCCCTGGCTGCTCACGCCGGAGGCTGCGCCGTTGTCCCCCCGACGCCTACCCCAACGGCGCGCACCGTGCCAATCTCCGCGCCATGGTCTGGAGCCCGGACGAGACCCTCGTCGCGATCGCCGATGCGGCTCTGCGCGGCCGGCGCCTCGCCCGGGCCGCGCTCGACGTGATCATGCCGCCGCTCGCCCTGGACGGGGGGCGACCGGGCGATCCGGTCCAGTCGCGGGGCCTGTCGGCGGACGCCTGGCGCAAGGTCACTTTCATCGAGGCGCCAGTCTGCGACGGCTGCGGCGCGCCGCAGGCGTACGACACCGGGGCGCCCTGCCCCGCCTGCCAGGCGCATCGGCGCGCCTTCGACCGCGCCCGCGCCGCCGTGCTCTACGACGACGCCTCGCGCGACCTGATCCTGAAGCTGAAGCGCGCCGACCGCACCGACCTCGCCGGCCTTTTTGCGCTGTGGCTGGCGCGCGCCGCCAGCGACCTCATCGCCGAGGCCGACGCCGTGGTTCCGGCGCCGCTGCACCCGATCCGTCTTCTGACCCGCCGCTTCAACCAGGCGGCGGAGATCGCCCGCCCGCTCGCCCGCCGCGCCGGCGTCTCCTACCTGCCGGACGTGATCGTGCGGCGGCGGCACACGCCGACGCAGGGCGGCAAGTCTGGTTCCGGCCGCCGGCGCAACGTCGCCGCGGCGTTCGCCGTGCCCCGCCGCGCCTGGCCGAAGGTGCGCGGCAAGACCATCCTGCTCGTCGACGACGTGCTGACCACCGGGGCGACCGCCGAGGCCTGCGCGCGCGTGCTGAAGGCGGCCGGCGCGGCGCGCGTCGATGTCGCGTCGGTGGCCCGTGTGCAAGAGCACGAGGCTTGACCTATATGACGCGGAAGTTCGAGGACTGGACGAAATGGCCGACGTCGTCATCTACACCCGCCCATTCTGCGGCTTCTGCGCCCGCGCCGTCGCGTTGCTGGACCAGAAAGGCGTCGCCTACACCGAGATCGAAGCCGGCATGGACCCCGACAAGCGCCGCGAAATGATGGAGCGCTCGGGCCGCTCGACGTTCCCGCAGATCTTCATCGGCGGCAGGCACATCGGAGGGTGCGACGACATGATGGCGCTGGAGCGCACCGGCGAGCTCGATCCTCTGCTGGCGGCGGCCGCCTGACCCATGCTGCGCGTTGGCCTGATCCAGATGCGCACGCCGGCGGAGCAGTCCGCCGCTCTGGCGCAAGCCGAGCCGCTGGTGCGCGAGGCCGCGGCGCACGGCGCACGGCTGATCGCGACGCCCGAGGGGACCAATATCCTGCAGCGCGACAAGCCGAGGCTCTTCGCCGCGATGACGCCGGCGGAACGTGACCCGTGCGTCGCCGGTCTGAGCGCGCTGGCGGCGGAACTGGGCGTGTGGATCCTAATCGGCTCGGCGCTGGTGCGACGCGACGACGGCCAGTGCGCCAATCGCGCGATCCTCGTGCGCCCTGACGGCCGGGTCGCGGCCACCTACGACAAGCTGCACATGTTCGACGTCGACCTGCCCACAGGCGAGCACATCCGCGAGTCGGCGAGCTATACGCCGGGCGACCGCGCGGTGGTCGCCGAGGCTGCCGGCGCCACGCTTGGCCTATCGATCTGCTACGACCTGCGCTTTCCGAAGCTCTACAACGCGCTCGCCCACGCGGGCGCCGAGGTGCTGGCCATTCCCGCGGCGTTCACGCGCCCGACCGGCGCAGCGCACTGGGAGGTGCTGATGCGGGCCCGCGCCATCGAGACGGGCTCGTTCGTGATCGCGCCGGCGCAAGGCGGGACGCACGAGGACGGCCGCGCCACCTGGGGCCGTTCGATCGTCGTCGCGCCCTGGGGCGAGGTCGTCGCGCTGGCCGATCACGACGAGCCCTGCGCCCTCGTCGCTGACCTCGACCTCGCCCAAGTACCCAAGGCGCGCGACGCCATCCCGGCGCTCGCCAACGAGCGTGCGTTCAGCGGCCCCGCCGGGGCGCGCCAAGCGAGCCTGAGCGCCGCCGAATGATCAAGTACGCACTGGCGTGTGACCAGGACCACGAGTTCGAGGGCTGGTTCGCCGCATCGTCGGACTACGACGACCAGGCCGCCCGCGGTCTCGTCGCGTGCCCCGCGTGCGGCTCGCGCGACGTGAGGAAGCAGATCATGGCGCCCGCGGTCGCAGGCACGAAGAAGCGCGCGACGGACCAGGATCCATCCGGCGGCGTCAAGCGCGCGATGATGATGGAGGCGATGGCCCGCCTTCGCGCTCACGTCGAGGAGACGTTCGACTACGTTGGCGACGCCTTCGCCCGCGAGGCCCGCGCCATCCACGAAGGCAAGTCCGAGGACCGCGGCATCTACGGCGAGGCCACGCCCGCCGAAGTGAAGGGGCTGATGGAGGATGGCGTGCCGGTCGCGGCGCTGCCGCCCACGCCAGCCAAGAAGAGCGACGTCAACTGACGTCGCTTGACCGGGCGTCGAGCCCTGCAACAAGATCGATGGGCGAGACGGCGCGGAGCGCCGGCCGGAACGGCTCGGGGGACGGCATGCGAAGCGAGCTTCTCGCGCTGCTGGCGCTCGGGGCCGCCACGTTCGCGCCGGGCGCCGCCGCCGACCCCGCGCTCGAGACGTACCATCTGGCGGGCGCGATCGGGCCCTACCCGATCCGCGTGTCCCTGACCATCAAAGACGACAAGGCCTTCGACGTCGGTCATTATTTCTACGCCAGCCGGCTGCAGGACATCCCGCTTACCGGCGCCATCGACGGGCGGTCGGTGACGCTGCAGGCGCCCGGCGGCGAGACATTCCGCCTGACGCTGCAGGGCAATGGCGGTCCGGGAGGCGAAGGCGCATCGTTCGCAACCTCGGTCGGGCTCGACGGGACGTGGACGAAGGGCGCCGAACAGCTGCCGGTGAAGCTGAGCGGCGACTTCGTTACTGACGGGCCGCCGAGCCGCCACATGTACGCGGACGTTACGAACGCGAGCGACGCCGCGTTCGAGGCCTTGGTCCGACGGTTCCTCAAAGCGGTGATCGCCGGCGACAAGCCGGCTGCAGCGGCGGCCGTGTCCTACCCGCTTCGCGTCAACGGCGCCCGGACGCGCATGATCCGCACGCCCGCGGCGCTGATCGCTCGCTGGAACGCCGTCTTCACCCCAGCGCTCATGGCGCAGCTCAAGACGGCCGCGCCGCACGAGATGTTCGTGCACAACGGCCAGGCCATGGTGTCGGGCGGCGCGGTCTGGTTCGCCGCCCGCGGCGCAAGCGCGATCAACGAGCCCTGAATCGTCAGAGCCGGAGCGCCTCGCGCACGGTTGCGGGCCATGATCCGATATCGGTCCCGTGGGTCGCGAACATCGCCACCGCGAGGCGATCCATGCCGAAGGCCACGCAGCCGGTGTGCGCGACCTCGTCGTCCGCCGTCTTCAGGTCCCACGTGGTTCCGAAGTGGTCCTGGTGGTAGTTGAAGCTCATGCAGGCTGTCGGCGCGTCGGCCGAGCGGACCGGGACCAGCAGCTCGAACTTCAGCGCCTGCTCGATCTGGGACTGCGCCACGATCTGCCCGCCGCGGCCGAAGAACGGGTCGCTGGCGAGGTCGACGCGATAGTTGAGGCCCAGACCGTCAGCGATGCCCGTCGCGCGCTCGATCCACTCCTGGCGGAACGCCTGAATCTGGGCCTCGCTGCCGATGCGGACGTACTCGCGCATCCGGAACGACTGAAAGCGGTCGATGTCCGTCGACGGCTCGCGACGGAAGCAATCGGCGGCGACGTCATACGTGAGGCCGCCAGCGGGCACGGGCCCACGCGCCGCAGCCAGCGGATAGACCGGGTAGCAGGCCGCCGGCGCCAGCACGAGGTCAGCCGCTTCCAGGGCGTCGGTCCAGGGCTCGCCTCCCTCGACGAAGCGCCCCACCACGCCGCGGATATGCCGCTCGTCGCCGCAAAGGCAGCTGACAGCGCCCAGGAGGTTCGGGAAGCTCTTCAGGTAGCCGTGCCGCTCGATCTGCGCGCGGCTCATGATCGGCGGAAAGCGCAACACCTCGGCGTCCCTCGGGCGATGGCTCGAGATCAGCGCCGCCAGCGCCTCGACCACGCTCTCGTAAAGCCCCGTACGCGCATAGACGCCGTCCACCCCGGTCGGGCGGAACAGCACCTCCTTCAGCGCCTCCATCTCGCTCGCCCGAGGGGCGATCTTGGACATCACGCTCATGGTCCGCCTCAGCCCCTGATGGTCGCCGGAACCTCGGTCAGCAGCGCGGAGGCCGCCACATTGCCGAGGATGCGGTCGTTGTTGATCATGATCGGCGACGAGAGCACGTCGCGCAGGTGCCGTCCGATGCTGACGTCGCTGTCGTTGCGATAGCTGGACAAGCCGCCGCAGCGCAGCGCGCTCATCACCGCCGCGACCGCGAGCTCGGAGGCGTCCACCTTGAGCAGCGCGATCTCGGTCTGGAAACCCGCCGCGCTGAGCGCGTCCGGATCGTCCTTGACCTCCTCATACCGATCGAGCGCCGTCGCGATCAGCGCGCGCAGGGCTCGCAAGCTGGCGTTGGCGCGCGTGAAGTAAGGCGCGCTCGGCGGCGCGGCGCCCGTCCGAGCGGACTTCCTCAGGTATTTGCGCGCCTTCTCCACCGCCGCGGCGGCGACTCCCGCCCAGGCGCTGGACCACAGGATATGCGCGGCGGGCACCATGCTCTGGGCGTGGATGACCCCGTAAGCAACCGGCAGCAGCTGGGCGCCGTCACCCGAAGCGCGCAGCGTGAACCCTGCGCTGCAGGTGCCGCGCATGCCAAGCGTGTCCCAGCCAAGCGTGCGCTCGAGCGAATAGTCCGACTTCAGGAACACGGCCAGCACCTGGTCGGAGGCGGCCGCGTTCGCCTCGCGACGGGCGGTGGTGACCACGGCGTCCGCCTCGACGCCGTAGGAAATGACGCTGGCCGCGCGGGTCAGGCGGATCCGGCCGCCCTCGTACTCGATGGGGGCCTCGCTGGAGCGGACGTCGCCGCCCCCCGAGCCTTCGGTCGTCGACGAAGCGACAAGCAGCTGGTCGCGCGTCAGCCGCCGAATGAAGCCTTCCCGCCAAGGGTCGCCGAGACCGTGACGGACCACGCACGCCACCTTCACCTGGTGCATCGCGTAGATCATCGCCGTGGAGGCGCAGGCGCGGCCGAGCGTGTAACAGACGTCCGCGATTTCGCCGAGGCCGGCGTCCTCGCCGCCCAGACGGCGCGGGGCCATGACGCCCATGAGGCCGAGTTCCTTGGCCGTGCTGATCGCCTCCAGCGGGAAGCGGCCATCGCGGTCGACCGAGTCGGCATGCCGCGCCGCCACTGCCGCGACACGGCTCGCGCGTTCAGCCAGATCGCCTGCGCGCGGAGGCGTTTCAAAGAGACGCTCCTTCGCCGCGGATGGCGCCGGTTCCTTCAGTCGCCTCAGTTCGTGCACGGTCATGGCCTCGCTCACCTCTCCGTTCATTGATCCGAGGACGCCGTTTGGGCACGGCCCCTTGGATCGTCCCGGTTCCGGCAGCAAACCGCATGCCAAGGCGTGGAATATCCAGATAGTAAACCGCCGACCGAATTCTTTGGTTAATCGCAGTTATCACTCAACCAGTCCGCGGGTATTTTGAGCGCCTACTCGCCTTTCTAGAAGTAAAATCGGTCACATGCCCCTGGCACAGCCCTTGCGACCTTCCACGCCGTGCGGCGGCCAGAAAGCCGTTCGGTTCAATTTGAGAAGCGCAGCGTCCCTTCGTGGGTCGACGCGAATGAAGGAGAGGCGACCATGACCCCTGACGAGGCTCGCGCCACCATCACCACCATCGTGCGCCGGCTGCTCGCCAAGCGCTCCGCCCTAGTCGAGGTGACGCCGGACGAAAGCCTAACCGACGCGGGGCTGACCTCGCTCGACATGGTCAGCCTGATGCTCGCGATCGAGGACGCCTTCGAGATCGAGATTCCGCAACGTCGCATGACGCCGGCCAACTTCCGCACGATCGCAGCGATCGAGAAGCTGGTCGGCGCGGTGGCGCTCGCAGCCTGATCGAGCGCAGATGCCCCTCGACCGCCGCGCACGGCGACTGCTGGATATGCTCGCGGCGTCCGGAGGCACGGCGCCTGAGACACCGGCCGCGCGCCGCACCGCGCTCGAAGCTCTAGCGCAGATGGCGGATGAAGCCGACGTTGACGGCGTCTCGTCGCGGGATGTGGTCTTCGAAGCGGGCCAGGCCGCGATTGCGTTTCGCATCCATTCTCCAGACAGCGCCGCCGGCGCCCTTCCCGCGCTGATCTACTTTCATGGGGGCGGGTGGGTCGCAGGCGGTCTCGACACCCACGCCGGCGTCAGCGCCCGCCTGGCGGCTGCGAGCGGTGTACGGATCATCTCCATCGACTACCGTCTCGCTCCGGAACACCCGTTCCCGACTGGCTTGGAGGACTGTCTGGCGGCCGCGCGCGCCGTCATCTCGGACGCCGCGCGCTTCGGCGTCGACGCCGCGCGCATCGCGGTCGGCGGCGACTCGGCGGGCGGCGGCCTTGCGGCGGCCGTCGCCCGCGAGCTTGGCGCTGGGACCGTGGCGCTGCAGCTGCTGATCTGCCCGATCCTCGATGTGGCTCGCACGGGCGGTTCACGCGCGACGTTCGGCGAGGACCACTTCATCAGCCGCGCCGCCTTCGCCCGCGATCTCGCGGACTACCTCGGGTCCGGCGACCCGGGCGATCCACGCGTCTCGCCGCTGAAGGCCCGCAGCTTCGACGGCCTCCCGCCCGCGATCATCCACACCGCCGAGTTCGACCCCTTCCTGGACGAGGGCGAGGCGTACGCCCGGGCGTTGCGCAGCGCGGGAGTCGACTGCGAGACAACGCGCCATGCCGGCATGATCCACTACTTCTACGCCCTGGCCCGCGCGATCCCTTACGCCCGCGACGCGGCTACGCTGATCGGCGGTCAGCTGCGCCGGGCGCTGAGCTAGAGCCGCTGCTCGCCCAGACGGATGCGATCCGCCATGCCGGCGTCCAGGGCGACATAGCCGCCAGTCGTGCGGTCGTCCACGAACAGCGGATCGGAGAGCGAGCCGGGATCCCAGCCCTCGGCCGCGAGAGCCTGCCGCTTCTGCTTGAACGTCTCGGTGACGTCGAGCCGCTCGACGATGCGCAGGAAGACAGGGCGCGCGTAATCCGGGAGTCGCTCGGCGAGATGTCTGCGGAAGGCCGCGAGGTCGAAGCTGGGGCGCACCGTCAGCGCGGCCATGCCGGCCTTGCCCGGCGCGCCGGGCACGGGCGCGCCATAGACGCAAACGTCCTCGACGGCGGGAAAGGCGCGGATCGCCGCTGCGACCTCTGCTGTCGCGACGTTCTCGCCCTTCCAGCGGAACGTGTCCCCGACGCGATCGAGGAAATAGTAGAAGCCCTGCTCGTCGGCGTACATCAGGTCGCCCGTGCGGACCCACACATCTCCAGCCTCGAAGACGTTGCGCAGCAGTTTGCGCTCGGTGGCCTCCGCCTCGGTGTAGCCCTCGAAGCGCGCAGCGCCTGAAGCCGCGACGCGGCCGATCGCCTCGCCAGCCTCGCCGGAGGCGCAGCGGATGCAGAAGCCGTCGGCGCCGCGGGCCGGCGCGCCGGTGTCGGCGTCGAATCTTACGATGGCGGCCGGAAAGCGGTGCGACAGGAATGGCGGCGTGCGGCCGATCGCGCCTGGCCTTCCCTCGACGTTGTACAGCGAGAAGTTGCCCTCGGTGGCGGCGTAGAACTCGAGGATGCGTGGGACGGCGAAGCGTTCCTGGAAGGCCGTCCAGACGTCAGCGGCGAGGCCATTGCCGCAGGCAAGGCGCAACGCGTGAGAACGCTCCTTGGGGTGTGGAGGCGCAGCGACCAGATAGCGGCAGAGCTCGCCGATATACTGGAACAGCGTGCACTCGAAGCGCGCGACGTCGTCCCAGAAGCGGCTGGCGGAAAACTTCTCGGCGATCGCGGCGGATCCACCGGCGACGAGGGCCGCGCCGATCGCGGCGACGCCGCCGGCGCTGTGGCACATTGGCAGACAGTCGTAGAGTCTGTCCGTCGGCTGGATATCCATCAGGCCGGCGAACCAATGGCTCCAGCTCATCACCCGGTGATGGCTCACGTTCGCCGCCTTAGGCAGGCCAGTGGTGCCCGAGGTGTAGATCAGGAGCGCACGGTCGGCGAGCGTAACGGTTCGGCTCTCCGCCCGCGTCAGTGGGCCGTCGCCGCACGTCATCAGCGCAAGATCGATGCGCGGCCACAGGAAAGGGCTGTCGCCGTGCGCCCAGAGCGTCGGGGCGCCGTCGAGCTCGCCCGTCAGCGCGGCGACGGCGGCGGCGAACTCGGCGTCCACGATCACGTGGCTCGCTTTAGCCACGGACAAGGCGTGCCGGAGCGAAGGACCGCGAAGCTGCGGGTTGATCAGGGCCGTGGTGACCCCGACCCTGCCCAGTCCGAGCCACACGGCCATGTATTCTGGCCGGTTCGGCATCAACAGCGCGACGACGTCTCCCTTGCCGAGACGGTGGCCCGTCGCCCAGCGCGCGTAGCGCCGGGCGCGTTCGGCCAGGCCGCGGAACGTCAGCTGCTCGCGCTCGGAAATCAGCGCGAGCTTCTCGCCGAACCGTTCGGCGAGTTCCTCGATGACCGTTGGAAGCGTGCGGGCTGGCATGTGCTCGAGACGGCCGGTCAGCTCGAGGGCGCGCACCCAATCCTTGGTCGGCGAGCGCCTGGGCGCGACAGGAGCTTCAGGCGCGGCGACCGGCATCTGCATCATGGCGTCCCAGGGTGGCGCGGCCGATCGCCGCCGAGCCTGGGCGATGCAAGGGCCACGCCATTTTCGCCCGGCACGCGAGCTGCAACCGACCGCCTGCAGCCGGCCGAAGTGACGCAAAACGGGACTTGCGAGCGGCTCAAGAGGTGAGAGGACCATGCGCCGAGAGACCATCGCCATCCACTCGGGCTTCGATTGCGACCCCGCCACCAAGGCGGTCGCCGTGCCGATCTACCAGTCCGTCGCCTACGCTTTCGACTCGGCCGACCACGGCGCGGCGCTGTTCAATCTGGAGGAGGACGGCTTCCGGTACAGCCGCATCTCCAACCCCACCAACGCCATCCTCGAGGAGCGCGTCGCCGAGCTGGAGGGGGGCATCGCGGGAGTGGCGCTGGCGTCGGGTCAGGCCGCGCTGCACTACGCCTTCCTCAACGTCGCCGACCACGGAGGCAACATCGTCGCGGCGCCGCAGCTCTACGGCACGACGCACACGCTGCTGAACCACGTCCTGCGACGGCAGGGGATCGAGGCGAGGTTCGCCGCCAGCGACTCCGCCGCCGACATCGAGGCGCTGATCGACGACGAAACCCGCGCTGTCTTCTGCGAGACGGTCGGCAACCCCGCCGGCAACATTTGCGACATCGCAGCGATCTCGGAAGCCGCGCATCGCCACGGCGTGCCGGTCATCGTCGACAACACCGTGGCCACCCCCATCCTCCTGCGCCCCATCGAGCACGGCGCGGACATCGTCGTGCACTCGCTGACCAAGTTCATGGGCGGCCACGGGACCGCCATGGGCGGCATGGTGGTGGACTCGGGCCGGTTCGACTGGGCCGGCGAGAAGCGCCGCTTTCCCCAGTTCAACGAGCCCGACCGCTCGTACCACGGACTGGTCTACGCCGAACGGTTCGGGAAGGCCGCCTTCGCGGCGCGCATGCGCAGCGTCTACCAGCGCACCACCGGGGCGGTGATGGCGCCGATGAGCGCGTTCCTGCTGCTGCAAGGCATCGAGACGGTGGCGCTGCGCGTCGAGCGGCACGTGGACAACGCTCGCAGGGTTGCGGACTTCCTGCGCGCGGACCCGCGCGTCGAGTGGGTGAACTACGCCGGCTTCGAGGATAGCCCCTACTTCGAGCTGGCCGGGAAGTATCTTTGCGGGCGTCCGCCGTCGCTGCTCACCTTCGGGGTCGTGGGCGGTTACGAGGCCGCCAAGGCGTTCTACGACCGGCTCGCGCTGGTCAAGCGCCTCGTCAATATCGGCGACGTGAAGTCGCTGGCCTGTCATCCGGCTTCGACGACGCATCGCCAGATGACCGCAGAGGAGGCCGCCGCCGCCGGCGTAACGCCGGAGATGATCCGCCTCTGTGTCGGCATCGAGCACGCAGACGACATCATCGCCGACCTCGATCAGGCGCTGGCGGCCCGGGCCACTCCCATGCTGGCCGCGTGACGTGATGACCGTCTCTCCCACCGAAAGCCTCGCGAGCCGGCGCGTGGCGGCCCTGTCGCCGGGGCGCCGGCGCCTGAAGATCGGCCTCCTCAACAACATGCCGGACGCGGCGGTCTGTGCGACCGAGCGCCAGTTCGGGGACCTGCTGCGCGCCGCCGCCGGCGGGGTCAATATCGACCTGGCGCTCATCGCCCTGCCCGGAACTCCGCGCAGTCCGCGGGCGCTCGCCCGGATGGCCGGGCTCTACGAGGATGCGCGCGCGATCGGCGAGGCGGGACTCCACGGCCTCATCGTGACCGGCGCGGAACCTCGGGCCGAGCGCCTTGACGGCGAGCCCTACTGGGCCGACCTCGCCGCGGTCGCCGACTGGACGCGCGCGGCTTCGATCCCGACGATCTGGTCGTGCCTCGCAGGCCACGCCGCAGTGCTGCGCTTCGACGCGATCGAGCGCAGGCCGCTCTCCGTCAAGCTGAGCGGCGTGTTCCGCAGCGGCGCAGTCAGCGACGATCCGCTGGTCGCCGGCGCGCCGTATCATTTCGCCACTCCGCATTCGCGGCTGAACGGCCTCGATCCGGACGACCTCGCGCGTCACGGCTACCAGATCCTCACGCTGTCTCCGGTGGCGGGTGTCGACGCGTTCGTCCGCCGCGATTTCGGCGCGCTACACCTCTTCCTCCAGGGCCACCCCGAATACGACGCGGACACGTTGAAGCGGGAGTATGCGCGCGACGTCAGCCGGTTCCTGCGCGGCGAGCGGGCGACGCATCCTCGCACGCCGTCGAACTACTTCGACCCGGCGACGGAGGCCCGACTCGGCGAGCTGGCGGACCGCGCGCGGCGCGATCCTCGCCCGGTGCGGATGGCCGGCTACGAGGCGGCGCGTGCCTAGGCCAGCACCCACCGCACCTGGCGCGGCTCGGCGCTGCGCCTCTACCGCAACTGGCTCGCCGAGGTCGCATCGGCGGCGGCCGCCTCGCAGCTGGCGGCGTCGTAACGTTCGGCGTTCCGCCCGCACGCAGCCGTGCAGGGAGGCCGTCCGACGCGTCACGCCGCCGCCGCTTGCGAGCCCTCGCCGATGAAGGCGACGAGATCGGCCATGATGCGGCCGACCTCGCTGAGGATCAGCGTGTGGTTGGCGCCGGCGTACACCTGAAGGCGGCAGTTCAGCATCAGGGACGGCAACCGGGCGCCCGTGGCCTCGAGCGGGCAAGACTGGTCGGCGTCGCCGTGGATGACGAGCGTCGGCGTCTCGAGCCGGCGCAGCTCCGGCCGGAAGTCGGTCTCGGTTATCGCGAGGTTGAGCTCGATCGCCGCCTGCAGGCTGCAGCCCAGCATGATGCGCGTGGTCTGGCGCACCCGCTCCGCCGGCGCGCCCGCCCCGAACGCGCCGGCCACCGCCCCACCGATCCAGTCGGCGTAGTCGGTGACCCACTGTGCGCGCCAGGCCGCGGCGACTTCCGGATCGGTCGAGCCGGCGGGATTGTCGGCGCTCTTGAGGTTGTACGGCAGCGCCGGGGCCAGCATGGCGACGCGCGCCACGCGCCCGGAGCCATGGCGCGCCAGGTAGCGGACGATCTCGCCGGCCCCCATCGAGTGGCCGACCATCGTCGCGCCCTGCACGTCGAACGCCGTCATGACCGCGGCGAGATCGTCTGCCAGCGTGTCGTAGTCGTAGCCTCGCCCCGGATCATCGGAACGGCCGTGGCCGCGACGATCGTAGGCGATGGCCGAGAAGCCGGCCAGGCGCGCGGCCATCATCAGCGGCTGCCACGCCTCCGAGCCCAGCGCCCAGGCGTGGCAGAACACGATCGGCGGGCCATCGCCCCAGCGACGGGCGAAGAGGGCGGTTCCGTCATGAGTGGTGACGAAGGGCATCGAGGGGTTCCTTCCGCTTGGCGTGGATGACGCCTGAAGGATGCCCGCCCTCCGCAGGGCCGACGATTACTTCAGAGGTAACGTCTCGAGGCTGCGAACGAGCGCCGCCGTGGCCGCGTCGGCTGGGAAGAACGATTCCAGAGCCAGCTCGGAGAGCGTCACCTCCACTGGCGTGCCGAACACCATGGTGGTCGAGAAGAACGATGCGATCTCGTCGCCGATCCGGATGCGGAACGGGATCACCATCTCGGCGGAGGCGGCGAGGCGGCGCGCCGGCGCCGCACAGGGCGGATGCGGCCAGCTTTCGGCCTCGGCGAGCAGGTCCGCGAGACCGGCGTCGGCGGTGAGCTCGATCTGGCGACGCAGGCGGGCGAACAGATGCGCGCGCCATTCCGCGTGGTTGACGATGCGCGGCGCAAGGCCGGCCGGGTGCAAGCTGAGCCGGATCGCGTTGACCGGCGGCGCCATCAGCGCGGGGTCGACGCCGGCGTAGAGCGACGGCAGCGCACGGTTGGACGCGACCACGTTCCAGCGCCGGTCGAGCGCATACGCCGGATAGGGCTTGTGGCTCTCAAGCAGCACATCGATGGCGGCGCGGGCCTGCGCAAGTTCGGGAGCCGCCAAGTCGCGCTCCGGGAACATCGGCGCGAACCCGCCGGCCACCAGGAGAAGGTTGCACTCCCGGATCGGCACGTCGAGCTGTTCTGCGAGGCGCAGGATCATCTCGCGGCTGGGCGACGCGCGACCCGTCTCGAGGAAGCTCAGATGGCGGGTCGAGATCTCCGCCTCGGTGGCGAGATCGAGCTGACTCATTCGCCGGCGACGGCGCCACTCGCGCAACTGGTCGCCGACCGGCAGGGCCACGACGGTCATGGGCCTAGTTAGCGCGACGGTCGCCGGCGTCCAATGACGTCGGAGGTAATGGCGGCGCTCAACGCTGCGCCGTGCCGACGATCGTCGCGTGGGCGATCGACGTGCTCTGCAACATCGAGACGACCTCGTTGGCCGGAGCGTTGTCGCCGATCGAAACCGCCCGGCTCGGCATCGCCCAGATGGTGAAGCGGTAGTGGTGGACGCCGGAGCCGACGGGGGGGCACGGACCGTCGTACCAGGCGTCGCCGAAATTGCCGACAACGGCGTGCGCCCCGGCGGGCGGCTGGCCGCCTCTGGCGATCGCGCCCGCGGCGGGCGGCAGGCCGACCACGATCCAGTGCGACCAGAACGAAGGCTTGGCGTCGATGTCGATCACGGTGAGCACGAGGCTCTGGGCGCCGGCCGGCGGCGCGGTCCAGGCCAGCGCCGGCGACAGGTTCTGGCCGCCGCATTTCTGGTAGACGTGGACGGCGGGGATCGGCGCCCCCGGCTTCAGGTCGGGGCTGGTGATGTCCATCGCCCAGGCGCGGCCGGATACGGCGCAGACGGCCACGGCGAGAGCGGCGACGCGCATGAGAGGGCTCCCTCGCTGACTCCGGGACGACGTTCTAGCACGCCTCAGGCGCCAGTTGGCGCTCCGGACGCGGCGCCAAGATAGGCGAAGAGGTCGGCGATCAGATCCTGCGGATCCGCCCGGCCCTTGCCCTTCACCGACAGGTGACCGGCAAGGGCCAGATCCGCGGCGCCGTGCGCCAGCGCCAGCAGCAGCGAGGCGAGCCGCTCCGGATCGCCCTTGGGAAGCTGGCCGCGGCGTTGGGCGGCCGCGACCGCCGCCACCAGCGCCCGGCGTGCGCCCCCGGCGGCTTCGCCGAGCGTCTCGTCGTCGCGTTCCCAACGCCCGAAGGTCAGGCGAAAGCGCTCCGGATAGCGCATCGCCCAGCGCACGTAGCCCTGCAGCAGGGCGACAACGTCCGCCCCGCCGCCGACGGCCAGGTTAGCGCCCTGGCGAGCCAGCTCGCGCGCCGCGACTGCGGCCAGCAGGGCGTCCTTGTCTGCGAAATGCCGGTAGGGGGCGTTGTGCGACACGCCGGCCGCCTTGCCGACCTCGCGCAAGGTGACCGCCGCCGGGCCGCCGCGATCCAGCAGCTTCGCGGCGGCGTCGACGAGGCGCTCGCGCGTCGATTCCATGCGCGATGCTTGCGCCGCGATGTTGACAGCGTCAACTCGAACCGCCATGTTGACAGCGTCAACTCGAACCGGAGCCGCCGATGACCGCCGCCGTCACGTACAACCATCCGCCCAGGCTGGCCGCCACATTCCGGCGGCTTGAAGACAAGGTCGTGCTCGTCACCGGCGCATCGAGCGGGATCGGCGCGGCGGCTGCTCGGCTCTTTGCGGCCGAAGGGGCCAAGGTGGCGCTGGCGGCGCGGCGGCTGGATCGCATCGATGCGATCGCCCGCGAGCTCGCCGGCGCCGGCCACGCGGCGATCGCGCTCGCCTGCGACGTGACCGACGAGGCGCAGGTCGCGGGCGCGGTCGCCCGGACCGTCGACGCCTACGGCCGGCTCGACGGCGCGTTCAACAACGCCGGGCATGGCGGCCTGCGCGGCCCGATCCACACGCTCGACGTCGCCGACTTCGACCGCGTCAACGCCGTGAACCTGCGCGGCGTCTTCCTTTGCCTGAAGCATGAGGCGGCGGTGATGACCGGCCAAGGCCGCGGCGGCTCGATCGTCAACACCTCGTCGATCGGAGGACTCGTCGGCGGCGCCGGCAACAGCATCTACGCCGCCAGCAAGTGGGGCCTTGCTGGCCTCACCAAATGCGCTGCGCTCGACTACGCCGCAGAAGGCATCCGCGTGAACGCCATCGCGCCCGGCCCGACACGCTCGGAGATGTTCGACCGCTGGATGCCCACTGACGAGCACCGCGCGCGCATGGCCGCCATGTTCCCGATGAACTACATCGCCGACCCCGACGACATGGCGAGAGCCGCGCTCTTCCTGCTCTCCGACGACGCGCGCTGGACGACCGGCGCGATCCTGCCCTGCGAGGGCGGCATGAGCGCGAAGTAGCGGACGCCCGGCTAACGGGACTCGTCGTTGCGCCCCAGCACCATGTCAGGGTCGAACGGGTAGAGCGGCCGGCGGATGCGCTTGTAGTCGAAGAGGGCGAGGTCGGACGCGGTGCAGCCTTCGCCGTCGCACATGACGATGTGGCGGGCGATCGGCTCGAAACCGGCGCGGAAATGCTGGCGCGACTTGATCAGCACGTAGCGCTTGCGGGTCGGGTCGATGCCGCAGTGGGTGAAGACGCCGAGGTCGAACGGCTCGGCGCGCAGCTCGCTGACCACGATCTCCATCCGGCCGGTGTCGAGCACGGCCGTCCGGCCCATGCGGATGACCTGGCCGGTGGCCATGGGGCCCGTGACGACGAACTCGCCGTCGGTGATCCGGCGCACGCGGCCGCGCACCTCGAGCGGCCTGGCTTTCAGCCCCATCGCCGGCATGTCGACCTTGCCGCCAAGCGCGAGCGTCACCTCGGCGCCGACGCCCGCTTCGATCATCCGCGCCACCGCGGCCGGATCGCAGATCGGCCCGGCGCAGGCGTTGTCCAGCCCCTGCCGCATCGCCTCCTCGATGACGCTCATCACATCCTGGGTGCCGCCCGAGGCGGTATTGTCGCCGTGGTCGGCGAGGACGATCGGACCGCCCTCCAGCGTCCGCGCGCGGGCCACCTGTTCGGCCAGCGGCTCGGGGTGGAAGAGAAAGCCCTGGCGACGCTCCCAGGCCTGGTCGAGAACGCGCGCCAGCAGGAGCTCGCCCTCCGCGGTCTGGCCGTCGCAGACGGCCACCGCCGAGAGCGCCAGGTGCGGGATGTCGGCCTGCGGAAAACCGCCGAACACGGAGGCGTTCAGCACGCGCCCGCTGTCCTCCGCTTCGGCCGCCATCGCCATCAGGCTCTTCATCGGCTCGCGCGAGGGCGTGTGGACCAGCGTGGAGCTCATGATCGGGCGGGAGTCCCAGACAGCGCGCGGACGCACCTCGCCGGCCAGCGTCCGCAGCAGCGTGCGGCCGGCGCGGCGCGAGGTCTCCGCCATGTCGATGTGCGGATAGGTCCGGTAGCCGGTGATGATCGTGGCGCCCCTCACCATGGCGTCGGTCATCTGGGCATGGAAATCGAGCGCGACGGCGATCGGCACGTCAGGCGCGACGGCGCGGATGCGCGACAGAAGCTCGCCCTCGCCGTCGTCGTAGGTCTCGGTGACCATGGCGCCGTGCAGGGCGAGCATCACGCCGTCGCACCCGGACGCGACGGCGGCGACGATCTCGCCGGTCATCTCATCGAACGCCGCATTGGTTACGAGGCCGGACGGATTGGCGTTGCCGGCGATCGGCACGACGAACTCGCAACCCGCCTCGCGCGCCAGGTCGACGAAGCCGCCGAGCGGCGTGTTGGTGCCGGCCGCGTCGGCGATGGCCGCCTCGCCGCGCAGGGCCCCGCGCCGCGCGAAGCTCTCGATCGGCGTCGGCAGCGGCGAGAACGTGTTGGTCTCGTGCATCATCATGGCAATGACGAGCTTGGCGGTCATCGGGCGTTCCTTCAGGGTCGGCGCGGCGTGAACTTGAAGATCTCGTCCTCGCCCTGGCCGATCACGGCGTAGGACATATCCGGAACCGCTCGCCACGCGCCGGCGAGACCCCCGAAGGGTTCCGAGACCACCAGGCGGGATTCGTCCGAAAGGTCATGCAGGATCGGGTTCTCCGGATACTGAGCCTTCAGCGCCCCGACCTCGACTGTATGATAGAGCGAGGCCGAGTGGCCGTTGCTCGAATAGCGAAAAGCCCAGACCTTGTGGCCGTTGCTCATCGCGACCGTCATCCGGATCGGATGCTCGACGCCCTTCCTGCGACCCACGTCCTCGATGAAGCCCACCGCGCGCTCCACCGCCTGGGCGGGATCGCGCGTGAGGCCGAAGGTGATGGCGAGATAGAAGAACGCCTCGGAGTCGGTCGAGCCGGCGATCTCCGGATAAAGACCGGGCTCGATCGCCAGCATCAGCTCGCGCTTGACCTTGTGGTACTGGTCGATCTGGCCGTTATGCATCCAAAGCCAGTGCTTGTGGCGGAACGGGTGGCAGTTGGTCTGCTGCACGGCCGCTCCAGTCGAGGCGCGAACGTGCGCCAGGAAGGCGCGCGCCCGGATCTGGCCCGCGATCTCGCGCAGGTTCAGGTCGCTCCAGGCGGGTTCGATGCTGCGGTAGAGACCGGGCGCCAGATGCTCGCCGTACCAGCCGACGCCCACTCCGTCCCCGTTCGTGGTGGTGGCGCCGAGCTGGGCGTGCAGGCTCTGGTCGATCAGCGAGTGCGTCGGCTTGTAGAGCAGCTCCTCGAGGAGCAGCGGCGTTCCGACGTAGGCGAGCCAGCGGCACATCGCTCGGTGTTTAGCGTGGCCGCGCCCCGGCGGCCACGCGCTTAGGGCTCGATGATCTCGAACCAGAAGTCGAAGCGGTCGAGCCAGGTCAGGAACTCGGCGAGCGACGCCGGGTCGCCCTCGACCGCGAGGCTGCCGTCCGCCACGGCCACGTCCACGGTCTTGGCGCCCGTGACCAGCGCGACCAGCGTCGGCCGGTCGAGAGACGCCTTTGGCGCCCCGGCCGGCGGCGCCCCGGCGTAGTGCCGAAGCACCGCGTTCTCGACCTCGAGGCGGAACGCTTCGCCGGTGTCGGTGAAGGTGACCCCGAGCTGCAGCGAGCGATCTCCGACCCTCGGGCCGTTCAGCCGGACGCTCAGCGAGTCGAGCAGCATGGCGCCCGGCAGGCGTGGCAGCTGCGCAAGCGCGGCCTGGCGAGGCTGCTCGGCTGGCGGCCGGCGGAACCTCAGCTCCTGCGCGCCGGTCAGGTAGAACGCGCGCCAGGGCCCGCTCTCAGCCTGGTAGCCCAGTTGCTCCAGCGTGTCGGCCTGCAGGTTCCGCGCCGCCTCGTTGGACGGATCGGCGAACACCAGGTGGTTCACCAGCTCGGCGACCCAGCGGTAGTCGCCCGCGTCGAACGCCGCGCGCGCCTTCGCGATCAAGGCGTCCGGCCCGCCGGCGAGATCGACGTAGCGTTTGCCGGCTTCCACCGGAGGGTGGGGATGGAGGTTGGCGGGATTGCCGTCGAACCAGCCGATGTAGCGCTGGTACACCGCCTTGGCGTTGTGGTTCAGCGTGCCGTAATAGTCGCGCACGTGCCACTCGCGGGCCAGCGACGGAGGCAGCGCAAGCTCCTCGGCGATCTCCTTCGGCGTCAGGCCGTGGTTGGCGAGGCGCAGCGTCTGGTCGTGCAAGTACTTGTAGAGGTCGCGCTGGGTCCTGAGGAATCGCTCGGCGTCCTCGCGTCCCCAGCGTGGCCAGTGGTGGCTGGCGAAGAGCACTTCGCTGCCCTCGGCGAACAGCTCCAGCGCCTCGTCGATGTAGTAGCTCCACGCCTTGGCGTCGCGCACCTGGGCGCCTCGTGGCGTGTAGAGATTGTGCAGGTTGCAGGTGCAGTTCTCGGCCATGCAGAGCGCACGGAGCTTCGGAAAGAAGAAGTTCATCTCCGCCGGCGCCTCAGTCCCGGGTGTCACCTGGAAGACGGCTTCGACGCCGTCGATGGTGAGCCGCGTGCCGGTCTTCGAGATGCTCTCTGTCGGCGCGACCAGCGCCGGTTGGCCGAGCGAGACCGCCTTCCCGAGGCCTGCATCGACGTGGCCCTTCGGCCCGCGCGGCAGAAGGGCGCCGTACATGTAGGTGGCGCGCCGGTTCATCACGTTGCCCAGCAGCACGTTCTCGCTGACCGCCTCGATCAGGAAACCCTCGGGCGCGATGATGCGGGCGCCGGCGGCGATGTCGGCTTCGCTCAGCACGCCCATCACGCCTCCGTAATGGTCGACATGGCTGTGCGTGTAGATCACCGCCGTCACCGGCCTGTCGCCGCGATGCTCGCGCATCAGGCGCAGCGCCGCCGCGGCCGGCTCCGCCGTGGTCAGCGGATCGATGACCACGTACCCGGTGTCGCCCTCGATGAAGGTGACGTTCGACAAGTCGAAGCCGCGCACCTGGTAGACGCCATCGGTCACCTTGTAGAGGCCGTGGCTCATGTTGAGCCGGCCCTGGCGCCAGAGGCTCGGGTTGACCGTCGGCGGCGCTTCGCCCTCGTTCAGAAAGGCGAACGGCGAAAGGTCCCACACCGTCCCGCGCTCCGGATTCTCGATCTTCGCGTCGGGCAGCGTGGCGATGAACCCGCGTTCGGCCCGCGCGAAATCGGCGCCGTCGTCGGCCGGCAACCGTGTGCGCACCGCGGCCTGCGCGGCGATCGTGGCCGCTGTCGCTTCCTTGGGACCTTCCATGCTTCCCTCCCGTTGAACGCGCTATCTTGGGCCGGCGGAAGCGGCCGCGCGTCAAGAGGAGGCAAGGTGAACGCCAATAGTTTCGCCGTCGGCGCGGAGATCGAAGTGAACGATCGGATGCAGCGGGGCTACCGCTACACCCTGAGCGCGCCGGTCGGGCGCGACTTCGACCCTGGCTTCGAGCCGGACCTGACACCTGAGGAGATGCTGGCCCTCGGCGTGTTCGGCGGCCGCTACCTGACCGACTGTCGCGCCGAATTCCCCGCGAGCTGGTTCGAGCGCGCCAAGCTGTCGCCGGCCCGCGCCGACCCGCGCGTGAACTTCTTTGGCGTCCTGGCCAGCCAGCCGCTCTCGGCATGGCGCGCCAAGGGTTGGATCCACGAAGACGACCCGCGCGGGTGGTTCCAGTGGTTCTGCCGCTATTACCTCGGCCGACGGCTACCATGGGAGGACGCGCGCCAGATCAAACGATGGAAGGCGATGCGCCGCCACGTGGCGCAGCTGACGCGCGCCTGCGACTGCGGCGACCTCGCCTGCCGGCCCAGGCAGCGGCAGGCGCTGCTGCAATGGGCCTACGACTCACGTCGGATTTGACTAACCCGGCGTGACGCCGCGTATCGTTCGGCCGCCATGTACATAGCCGACCACGCTCGCGCGAACCCGGACAAACCCGCGATGATCATCGCCGAGACGGGCGCGACCCTCACCTACGGCGAGCTGAACGACCGCTCCAACCAGTTCTCGCAATACCTGCACGCGCAGGGCCTCCGGCGCGGCGACCACATCGCCGTTCTGATGGAGAACAACATCCGCTTCGTGGAGGCGGTCTGGGCCGCTTTCCGCTCCGGGCTGTATGTGACGGCCGTGAACCGCTACTTGCCGGCGGAAGACGCAGCCTACATCGTGAACGACTGCCAGGCGAAGGCCATCGTCACCTCGCTCGACCGGCGCGAGACGGCGGCCGGCCTCGCCCCGCTGATCCCCGACTGCCCGATCCGGCTGATGGTCGACGGGACCGTCGACGGCTGGGAAAGCTACGAGGCGGCGATCGCTCCTTGCCCGAAGACGGCGCTCGCCACCGAGTGGATGGGCGACGTGATGCTGTATTCCTCCGGCACCACGGGCCGCCCGAAAGGCATTCTCCGGCCGCTGCCCGACGTGACGGTGACGCAGGGCTTCGAGCTGCGTCAGGCGGTCAACCGCTACGGCTTCTCGCCGGATACGGTGTACCTGTCGCCCGCACCGCTCTACCACGCCGCGCCCCTCGGCTATGTGACCCAGGTCCTGGGCTATGGCGGCACGGTCGCGATGATGCAGCATTTCGACCCGGAGAACGCGCTGCGCTTCATCGAGAAGCACCACGTCACCCACAGCCAATGGGTGCCAACCATGTTCGTCCGCATGCTGAAGCTGCCCGATGACGTGCGCGCCCATTACGATCTTTCGAGTCACAGGTGCGCGATCCACGCCGCGGCGCCCTGCCCGGTCGACGTGAAGCGCCAGATGATCGAATGGTGGGGCCCGATCATCCAGGAATACTACGCCGGGACCGAAGGCACCGGGGCGACCATCATCGACAGCCGCGAGTGGCTGAAGCACCCCGGCTCCGTGGGCCGCGCCTCGCTTGGCGTCCTGCACATCTGCGACGAGGAGGGCGCCGAACTGCCCACGGGCGAGTCCGGCCTCATCTACTTCGAGCGCGAGCAGATGACCTTCGCCTACCACAACGATCCGGCGAAGACGCGCGCCGCCCAGCACCCGGCCCACGACAACTGGATGAGCCTCGGCGACGTCGGGTACGTCGACGAAGAGGGCTACCTCTACCTCACCGACCGCAAGGCCTTCATGATCATCTCCGGCGGCGTGAACATCTACCCCCAGGCGATCGAGGACGCGCTGATCCTGCATCCGAAGGTGGGCGACGTTGCGGTGTTCGGCGTGCCGCACGAGGAGATGGGCGAGGAGGTGAAGGCGGTGGTCGAACCGGCGCCCGGCGTCGAACCCTCCAGCGAGCTCGCGGCCGAGCTCCTGGCGTTCGCCCGCGAGCGGCTCGCCCACTACATGGCGCCCCGCTCGGTGGACTTCATCGAGGAGATGCCGCGCCTTCCCACCGGCAAGCTCTACAAGCGTATCCTGAAGGACCGCTACTGGACCGGCCGCGCCATCTGAGGATCACATGACCCATTCCGACATCGTCCGCAGCCTGATCGCCGCATGGGAGCGGCGCTCCGTCGACGACTTCCTGGCCCTGATGACGCCGGATGTGCGCTACCTCAACGTCGGCATGCCCGAGATGGTCGGGCACGACCAGATCCGCGCGGCGATCGGACCGTTCCTCGCCGGCGCCTCGCAGGTGCGCTGGACCGTGCATCACATCGCCGAGACCTCCGCCGGGGCCGTCCTCACCGAGCGCACCGACGTGTTCCAGATGGGCCCGAAAACCGTGACCCTGGAGGTGATGGGGGTGTTCGAGTTCGAGGGCGACAAGATCAGCGCCTGGCGCGACTACTTCGACGTGCCCGCGTTCCAGAAGCAGATGGCGTAGGCTCTCGTCGCTCCGGGCGAGACTGGACATTTCGACACACTCCGTGCCATTTGTCGGCCATGGACATCATCCTGCTCGGCACCGGCTCGCCCATCCCCGATCCGCGGCGCGCGGGGCCGGCGACGCTGGTGCGCGCCGGCGGCGCCAACATCCTCTTCGACTGCGGACGTGGCGTCGTCATGCGGCTCGCCGGCGCAGGCGTCCTGCCGCAGCAGGTGACGGCGGTGGTGATCACCCACATGCATTCCGACCACGTGTGCGACCTCAACGACGTCATCACCAGCCACTGGGTGATGAGCCCACGGCCGCAGCCGCTCGCTGTCTACGGTCCAGTCGGAACCGCCGAACTGGTGCAGGCGACGCTGCGCATGCTGGCGCCCGACGTGGGCTACCGGCTCGAGCACCATGACGACCTCGACGCCGGACCGGACGTCGTGGTGACCGAGCTCGCCCCGGGCGACGCCGCCCGCATCGGCGCCTGCCAACTGGCCGCCTACCCCACCGAGCACGCGCCCGTGCGCCCGACGCTCGGCTTTCGCATCACGCACGGCGCGGCCATCGCCGCCATCGCGGGCGACACGATCCCGTGCGAGGGCCTGGACGCCCTGTGCACGGGCGCGGGCGTCTACGTGCAGACGGTGATCCGCCAGGACCTCGTGCGCCGTGTCCCCTCGCGCCGCTTCCAGGACATCCTGGACTATCATTCCACCGTCGAGCAGGCCGGCCAGACCGCCGCGAGGGCGGGCGTCGGAACGCTGATGCTCACCCACTACGTTCCGCCGCTGCAGCCTGGCGCGGAAGATGAGTGGCGCGCGCTCGCCGCCGCCCATTTCAGCGGCGAGATCGTGCTAGGCGACGACCTGACGCAGGTGACCCTCGCGGACTGACGGCGCGGTCAGCGCACCTTCAGGAACGACGGGTCGCGGAACGGGTCGCCGCGCTTCATGCGCGAATGGAAGCCGGAGATGCTGGGCCCCGCGCGGTTGTCGCGTGGGTCGTAGAGCGCGTTCTCGCCGAAGAAGCGCAGCGTCAGGGTGCGGCGGCGCGTTCCAGGGTGGGTGGGCGCCCCGCCGTGCAGCATGGCGGGGTGGAACAGCACCACGTCGCCGGGCTCGGTGGCGAAGGAGACGATGTCCCAGTCGGCGCGCGTCCCCTCGATGTCCGGAAGGCGCGGCAGCACGGAGTTCGCATTGATCGGAAGCGTCTCGTCGTCGAGGTCGAAGCGCGAGGTGTTGTAGAGCGGGCCCAGGTGCGAGCCGCGGACGAACTCGAGCGAATCCCCGGCCGTCGTCGCGTCGAACGTGATCCAGGCGACGGCGAGGTGCTTGCCGGCGACCGCCAGGTAGGACGAATCCTGATGCCACGGCGTGCGCCGCGTCTCGCCGCCTTCCTTCAGGAAGACCTGTTCGTAGAAGAACCAGACGTCGCCCGCGCCCCAGATGTCGGCGATCAGCGCCGGCAGCGGCGAGGCCAGCAACATCTCGCGATAGCCCTCCAGGCATCGCGGATTGAAGAGGTCGTTGAGGAACACGCCCTCGCGCTGCGGCAGGCGCGAGGCGCCGGGCCCGGGATTTGCGAGGCTCCATTCCCAGGCGGAGAACGCCGCGGCGAGCGAGGCGGCATCCAGGGCGCCCTTCAGCAGCACAACGCCATCGTGTTCGTACTGGCGCTTCAGCGACATCGCGGGCGATAGTCGCGGCGTTCACGGTTGGGAAGGCAAGCAGGAATGGCGGGAGTGCAATCCAAGGCGCCGGGCGGCGACCAGGACTGGGAGCTCCTTGTTCCGCTCGACCGCCTGAACGACTGGATGGACGCGGCGGGCCTTCCGCGTGGCCAGATCGAGCGGCCGCGACTCCTGCCGGGCGGCACCCAGAACATCCTGCTGCGCTTCTCGCGCGCCGGTCGCGACTACGTGCTGCGCCGTCCGCCGAAGCATTTGCGCGCCAACTCCAACGAGACCATGCGGCGCGAGGCTCGGGTGCTGGGCGCACTGGCCGGCACGGACGTGCGCCATCCGGCCCTGATCGCCGCCTGCCCCGCCGAGGATGTGATCGGCGCCTCGTTCTACCTGATGGCGCCCGTGGACGGCTTCCTGCCGCGCGACGAGATGCCGGCGCTGCATGCCAGCGACCCCGCGATCCGCCACCGGATGGGGCTGGAAATGGCCGATGCGATCGCGGCGCTAGGGCGCGTGGACTACGCCGCCAAGGGTCTCGCCGACCTCGGCAAGGTCGACGGCTTCCTCGAGCGCCAGGTCCCGCGCTGGCGCGCCCAGCTGGAAAGCTACGCCGAGCACGACGGCTGGCCCGGCATGGCCGGTCTGCCGGGCGTCGATGCGATCGGAGCGTGGCTCGACGCGAACCGGCCGCCGGACTTCGAGCCCGGCCTCATCCACGGCGACTTCCACTTCGGCAACGTGCTCTTCCGCCGCGACGGCCCCGAGCTCGCGGCCATCGTCGACTGGGAGCTGACCACGCTGGGCGACCCCATGGTGGATCTGGGCGGGCTGCTCTCCGGCTGGCCGCCGGATGACGCGGACTCCGGCCCGGTGACGCCCTGGCGGGGTTTCCCGAGGCGCCAGGAAATCGTCGACCGCTATGCGCAGCGGAGCGGCCGCGACGTCGCTCACGTGGACTGGTACGAGGTGCTGGCCTGCTACAAGATCGGCGCGATCCTCGAGGGCACCTACGCCCGCGCCTGCGCCGGCAAGGCCCCGAAGGTCACCGGAGACTACCTGCACGCCAACACGCTCGGGCTCTTCGCACGCGCGCTGGCGAAGATCGGCGCCTAGCGGCTCACTGCATCCGGAAGAGATCGAGCGCGGTCTTGCCGAGGATCTTCTGCGCGTTCTCGACCGTGGTCGCGTCGAACACCGCCTGGATGGCGCTTCGCGTATAGCCGAAGGTCGATTCCTGGTGCGGATAGTCACTTGACCACATCACCCGCTCGGGACCGATGCGATGCAGAAGCTCCAGACCCGCGGGGTCTGTCATGAACGTGGCGTAGCAGTGGTTGAACCAGTACCAGCTCGGCGGATGGGCGAGCTTGGGGTTCATCACGGTCGGGAACGAGTTGTAGATCATGTCCGCGTCGTGGAGCATCGAGGCGACCCAGCAGATGCCGCCCTCCACGAACACCACCCGCAGCTTCGGGAAGCGGTCGAAGACGCCGCCGAAGGTGAGCTGTCCCCAGATGTGGCGGAAGCCCTGCATCTGGGTCAGCACGAACGTGCCGGCCGCGCCCGGCGCCGCCGTCGGGATCGCCTCGCCGATGTGGAAGCAGAGCGGCACGCCGCTTTCGCTGACCGCGTCCCACAGCGGATCAAGCTTGGGGTCGGAATACTGGATCGGCTCGCCCGCGTCGTCCTCACCCGGCTTGATCGGGACCATCAGGCAGCGCGCGCCGAGCTCGGCGCAGCGCGTCACTGAAGCGCCGGCCTGGCTCATGTCCCAGTAGTTGGGCACCATCACTGGAAACAGCCGCCCACCGCCCTCGGCGCAAGCCTCGGCGATGTGCTCGTTGTAGGCGCCGAACGTCTCGGCGCGGTTCATCATCTTGCCGAACATGTAGAGGCCGAACAGGCGCTGCGGGAAGATGAGCTCCTTCTCGACGCCCTCGATGTCGAGGTCGCGCAGCCGCGCCGCGACGTCGGTGAAGCCGGGCGTGCATTCCAGCGACGTGCAGAGCGCCGCGGCGACTGGCGACGGCGTCATCTGCTTGCCGTTCACCGTGAGCTGGTAGCCGCCGTCCCGGAATTCCATCCTGGGCGCTTGCGCCTTCAGGTGTTCGGGAAAGCGGTCCACCCAGAGGTCGGTCTCCAGCATGTGGCTGTCGGCGGAGACGATGACCGTGCCGTCGGGCCACGCGTTCGTCGCGGCCTGCGGCCTGCGGTTGGGCGACAGGGCGATCCCGACCATCTCGGGTATCTCGAGCACGAAGCCATCGTCCGCCATCTTGCTTCCTCCTGGCCGCGGACGGCGCGGCCCTCAGTTCAACGGGCAGATCACCCCCGACTTGGCGTCGGTGTAGCGTCCGCCTTCCCAGGCCACCTCGCCGTTCACCACCACCGTCTCGACGCCCGACGAGTCGCGGACATAACGCATCCCGTCGCCCGGCATGTCGAACTCGGGCCGCTCCTCTCCGCGAGCGATCGTGTCAGGGTCGAACACGACGACATCGGCCGCGAACCCCGGCTTCAGCTCGCCGCGGCCCTTCAGCCCCCAGATCCTGGCCGTGTCGGAAGTGATCTTGCGCACGGCCTGTTCCAGGCTCAGGGCCCCAGAGCCGCGGACGAACTCGCTGAACAGGTAGCCCGTGTCGCCGTAGGTGGCGAACGAGGCGAGGTGGGCGCCGCCGTCGCTGGCGCCGATGTGGACGAAGGGACTGGCCAGCATCGGGCCGATGCGGCTGGTGTCGTCGTGACCGCGGCTGGCGGCGACGAACGCGACATCGAGACCGTGCTCGAGCGAGACGTCGATCAGCGCCCGCGCCGGGCTCTGCCCCCGCTCGGCCGCGATCTCGGCGAGCGTGCGTCCGACCAGATGTTCGGGCGCCTCGCCAGCGCGCACCACGAGCTCGCCGAACGCGGCCATGCCGCCGTCGGGCCCGGCGTCCTCGATCATCTTGTCGGCGATCTCCGCGTTCTTCAGCGCCGCGATCCGCTCCGGCAGTGGCAGGCGCAGCACCCGCACCCAGCGCGGGAAGCGGGCGAAGAACAGACTCGGACGCAGCAGCGAGAAGCTAATGTCGATCGGCCGGGTCTGCATCTGCGGCCAAACCTGCGCGCCCCGGGCGAACTGCTCTTCGACCCTGGTCAGCACCCGGCTGACGTTCTCGGGCGCGAGGCGGTTGTCGAACAGCGGCGAGAAGGTGGTCGGAATGCCGTGCTTCAGCGAAAGCTCGGCCAGCTGGTCGACGCGGGCGATCGTGATATCGGTGGCGTAGAACTCGGGCACGATCTGCAGCATGCGCCGTTGCTCGCCCAGAACCGCCGAGAGCGCGTCCAGCTCGGAGAAGTCGGCGAACCGCGACGGCACGGGCCGCCCGTTCTCGTCGACGTCGACGAAGCTCGTCGACAGGCCGACCGCGCCGGCGTCCAGCGACTGGCGCAGCAGATCCTGCATCGCGGCGACCTCGTCCGGCGTCGCGGCGCGCTGGTTCGCCGCCTCACCCATCACCCAGAGCCGGATCACGCTGTGGCCGACGAGCGGCGCCACGTTGATCGAAAGGCCCGGCTCGATGGCCTCGCGGTAGCCGGCGAAATCCTCCCACGTCCACTCGAACGCCTCGCTGAAGGCCTCGGGCGGCATCTCCTCGATCTGCTGGAACATGCCGACCAGCGCCCGGCGGTCCTTCGCCCGGAGCGGCGCCAGCGAGAGCGAGCAATTGCCGGGGACGACGGCGGTGATCCCATGCGCCAGCGCCGGCCTGGCCGCGCCGTCCCAAAGGAGCTGGACGTCGAAGTGAGTATGCGGGTCGATGAAGCCTGGGGCGACGACGCGGCCCGTTGCATCGATCGTGCGGCGGGCATCGCCGTCGAGGCGCTCGCCAACGGCGGCGATGCGGCCGTCCTTCACGGCCACGTCGCCGATGAAGCCCTTGGCGCCCGTGCCGTCGACGACGGTGCCGCCCGCGATGATGAGGTCGAACATGTCAGAGATCCCTGATAATCTGACGCCACGGCCGGCCGGCGAGCGCCGCTAGGTTGTCTGCGCCGGCGGCGCGGAGAAGGTCGAACCCGGCGGCCGGGTCCAGGGTGACGAAGCTGCTCGCGCCGTTGCCGTGCCTGAGCCGCACCATCAGCTCGGCGGCGCCGTCGTGCCCGGCGACGACCTCGGCGGCCTCGACGACCGCATCATCGAGGCCGGTCGGGGAACAGCTCAGCGCGGCTGCGGCGCTCATGTGAGCGGTGGCTCCACGAACACCACATCGCTGCCGAGCATCAGTCCGCGCGGCTTGCGCATGGCGAAGATGTGCAGGTTCCACGCCCGTATCTGGTCTACGGCGTCGGCGAGCGGCGCGTCCGGCAGGGCGCGGGCCGCGAGCGCCTCGAGCGTCTCGTCTGGATGCGGGGTGACGAAGCGGCGCTGGCGGGCGAGGGTCATGCGCTTGATGCTGGCGCCAATCAAACGCGCGTTCAACGCCGACGCGAGGGAACTTCAGGCGCCTTTTATCGCGTCCCGATCGCCTTCAGCAGGTCGACCTGCTGCGCGGGGATGGTGCCGTCCGCCATCGGCCCGACGTTGATCAGCAGGTTGCCGCCGTGAGCGGTGACATCGCGGTACAGGGAGATCAGGCCCTCCGCCGTCAGGTAGTCCTCCGGACGCTCGTTGCGGTTGTAGCCGAACGCCAGCCCCAGACCGCGCGTGGATTCCCATTTCTTGCCGCCGAAGCCCGCGCTCTCGCTGTACTCGGCGGTTCGGAAGTCGCAGTGCGGCGGAGGCGGCGCGTGCTGCTCGCCGCCGGCCAGGACAGCCGCCTTGACCTGCGCGTCGAACGCCGCGAGCGCCGCCGGGTCGGCGAGGGCGTCGAAGAGCGCTCGTTCGGCCATCCAGCGGTCGTTGACCACGCCATCCGGCACGGCGGCGTAGTAATCGGCGAAGAGGCCGGGCAGCCGTTCCTTGTCCGGCCAGGCGATGTCGTTCCAGAGCACCGACGGGCGGTAGCGGGCGATCAGCTCGCGCACCTGGGCCTCGGCGTAGTCGGCGTAGTCGGCGCTGGTCGGGACGCAGGCCAGCATGTCGCCGAAGCTCCGGATCGGGCGATGCTTGAACGTCCAGTCGAGGCCGCCGGAATAATACAGCCCGAAGCGCATGCCTCGCGCGCGAACCGCCTCGGCCAACTCGCCGATGAAGTCGCGGCTCGATCGCCAGCCGGGACGATGCGGGTTCTCCACGCTGGTCGGCCAGAGGCAGTAACCGTCGTGGTGCTTGGTCACGGGCACGACGTAGCTCGCGCCGGCCTCCGCGAAGAGAGCGGCCCAGGCCGCGGCGTCGAACGCGGCCGCGGCGGCTTCGAAAGCAGGCCGAAAGCCCTCGTAAGGCTGATCCCCGTAGGTCTCGGCGTGCTGGCGAGCCGTCGCGCTGCCCGGGATGCGCATCGCGTTGGCGTACCACTCGGCGTAGGGCGCGAGCGCGAACACATCATCGTAGCGCCGCCGGGTGAGCTCGGTGATCGATTCCCCGCGCGGCGCCCAGGCCGGTACCGAGAATACGCCCCAGTGGATGAACACGCCGAGTTGGGGCGTCGCGTACCAGTCCGGGCAGGGCCGCCCGGCCAGCGCGCTGAAGTCAGCCATCGCACACCCTCCGAGCGCGCCGGAATGGCGCGGACCCGATACAGCGCATCCGGCGCCGCGCCGGATGGGCGCGGGCCGGTTTGCGCTAACTCGCCCCGGACCGGATGTCCGGCGCCGGTGGCGTCGCTAGTTCACCTTCTCGAGCACGTGGATGGCGCAGGCCGAGCCCATGCCCACCACATGGGTCAGGCCGAGGCGCGCACCCTTCACCTGGCGCGCCCCCGCCTCGCCGCGCAGGTGCGTGGTGATCTCATAGATGTTGGCGATGCCGGTGGCCCCAAGCGGGTGTCCCTTGGAGAGCAGCCCACCGGATACGTTCACCGGGATGCGGCCGCCAAGCGCCGTCTCGCCGCTGTCGATCAGCCGGCCGGCCTCGCCGTCGGCGCAGAGGCCGAGATTCTCGTAGTGGACGATCTCCGCGGTGGCGAAGCAGTCGTGCAACTCGACGAGGTTGATGTCCTCCGGGCCGACGCCGGCCTGCTCGTAGGCCTCCTTGGCCGCCAGCCGCGTCACCGCGTTGAAGTCCGGCATGACGAGGTTGCGCGGGGTGTAGGGGTCGGAGGTCATGGCCGCGGCGCGGACGCGCACGGCGCGGCTCATCAGACCCTTCTCCTTCACCTTCTTCTCGCTCATCAGCACCGCGGCGGCCGAACCGTCGACGTTCACCGAGCACATCAGCTTGGTGTTGGGGTAGGAGATCATCTCCGCGCCCATCACCTCCTGCAGCGGCGTCTCGATCTGGTACATCGCCTTCGGGTTCAGCGTGGAGTGGTGATGGTTCTTCACCGAAACCTTGGCGAACTGCTCGAACGTCGTCCCGTACTTGCGGGAGTGCTCCATACCGACATGGGCGAAAACTGACGGCATCGTGCCCGAGCCGAGGAGCCCCTCGGTCGGTATGCCGGAGGCGCCGCCGCCGCCGCCCAGGAGACCCTTGCCCATCTGCTCGACGCCGACCGCAAGCACGGTATCGTACTGGCCGGCCCTGATCGCCATGTAGCCTTCGCGGAAGGCGGTCGCGCCGGTGGCGCAGGCGTTGGCGCAGTTGACCACCGGGATGCCGGTCTGGCCGATCTCCTGCAGCACGCGCTGGCCGACCATCGCGCTGGCCTGGCCGAGGTTGCCGCAATAGAGCGCCTGCATGTCCTGGATGGTGAGTCCGCAGTCGTCGAGGGCCATCAAGGCCGCCTCGGCGCCAAGGCTCGGCACCGTCCGGTCCGGAAAACGGCCGAATTTAATCATGTCGACGCCGACAACGTAGACTTCGGTCATTGGCGCAGCTCCTCTAGTTGGCTGGCGTGAAGAAGTAGGACAGGTACGAGTTCCCTTCCCTGTCCTTCCGCCCGGCGTCGCGGAAGACGACGTTGACGGGCATGTCGAATTTGATCGCCTCGGCGTTCGGGACCATGTCCACGAGGTTGCCCTTCAAGCAGCCACCACCTTCGAGGTCGACGATGGCCGAGATGAAGGGCACCGGGACGCCCGGGAAGTTCCGATGCACGACCGTGAAGTTGTAAAGCTTGCCCTTATTGGAAAGCCGGACCGGCTGCATCTGGCCGCGTGTCCCGCAAGCGGCGCAGACCATCCGCTGGCCGAGGAAGACCTCGCCGCAGTGGCCGCACTTGTGGCCCTCGAGGTAGGGCTCGCCGCTTTCTGGGATCTTCAGGAACGGGACCACCGGCAACGGCTTGGCGGCGGTCTTGGTCTCGGCTTCCGGCATGGCTTCCTCGCAAACGACTGGCGCGGGAGTATTTCGGCGCGCGACCCTATACCTCGCGGCCCGATTGACAACGCCGACGTGGCGTCAAGCGTGCGTGAGCGATGGACGGTGCGCGCCAACCTTGCCGAAAAGTCATCCTGATTCCGCCACTTCAGCCTTGCCCTCCCGCCGCGGATCGTCGCTGAATAGATGACGCCGGCGTCACGAGAATGCCGCCTTTGGAGGAGCGCCTTTGAGTATCGCCGCCGAGGCCAGGCCGCGCACCCCGCTTTCGACGATCTTCGCCTTCGGCGCCGGCTCGCTCCCGCTCGCGGCGCTGAACATCTCAATGGCGATCTCGGTTCAGCCCTACTTCGCACAGAACCTGGGCATGAGCCTGGTCACGATCGCCAGCGCGTTCTTCACCGTCCGGATGCTGGACCTCGGCGTCGACGTCGTCCTCGCGATCCTGATGGACCGCACGCGGACGCCGATCGGCCGCTACCGGGGCTGGACCATCCTGGGCGCGCCGATCCTGATGCTCGGGGTCTACCAGCTGTTCATGGCGCCCAAGGGGATCGGCGGGAACTACCTCGTGCTCTGGCTGCTCGTCTACGCGCTGGGGTCCTCGATCGTCGGGCTCTCGCGTTCGTCCTGGAGCGCCACTGTCGTCACACGCTACGACCAGCGCGCGCGCTTCTACGGCTACCTGACCGCCATCGGCGTGCTCGGAACCCTGACCGCTCTGGCGACGCCCATCATTTCAGGCGCGATCGTTAAGGGGCCGCACAACAACGTGCAGATCATGGGCTGGACCATCCTGGCCCTGACGCCGCTCGGCATCGGCGTCACCGCGCTCTTCGTGCCGGAGAAGGTGAGCGTCGACACCCACGCCCGCCGCGCGCCGCTGGCGGACTACTTGGACCTTGTTCGGCGGCCGGAGGTTCTGCGCCTCTTCTTCTCCAGCTTCGCGCTCGCGCTCGGGCCCGGCTGGATGGCCAATCTCTATCTCTTCTTCTTCAAGGACGCCCGCGGCTTCAGTGAAGCCGGGGCGTACGGGCTGCTGATCGTCTACGTCCTCGCCGGCGTCGCGGGCGCCCCGCTGATCGGGTGGATCGGCGGCCGCTTCGGCAAGCACCGCACCATGATCGGGGCCGCCATCTGCTACTCCCTCGGCCTGTGCATGGTGAACGTCGTGCCGAAGGCGAATTTCGTCGCCGGCATGCCGATCATGGTCTGGTGCGGCTTCTGGGCCATCGCGTTCGACCTGATGACCAGCGCGATGATGGCCGATGTCGGCGACCAGGTTCGGCTGGAACAGGGCAAGGAGCGGATGGCGCTGTTGTTCGCGCTCACGGGACTGGCAGGCAAGCTGGCCGCCGCCGGCGCGGTGATCATCTCCTATCCCTTGCTGCAGGCGGTCGGCTACCTGCCGAAACTCGGCGCGCACAACACGCCGGCCGCTATCAACGGCCTGACGCTGGTGTTCATCATCGGCCCGATCTTCTGGGTGATGCTTGGCGGCGTTTGCTTCCTTGGCTGGAAACTCGACCATCGCAGGCATACGGAGATTCGCGAGGCGCTCGACGCGCGCGACAGTCTTCTGATCCACGAAACGCAAGCGGCGAGCGACGGCGCCCTGCCCGGTCGCCTGGTCGGCGACGGGATCGGCTGAGGCCCCGATCGCCCCGCAACCCACGGCGTGTTGACCCTGGTCCGGCCGCATGGCCATGTTACGCGACCAATAGCGTGACGGTCGGGGGACGTTGGCGATGCGATTGGTGACGCGTGCGGCCGTATTGGCGGCCATGTGCCTTTTCTTGGCTGGATGCATCACGTTCGGCTCGATCGGCGATCGGGGCACTGCGCTCAACGAGGGCGTCGGCGGGTGGCAGAACCGCGGGATCTTGCTCAACATCGTGCGCGCCAGCCGCCACGAGCCGCTCTACTTCCTGTCGCTGAACAACGCGATCGGCACCGGCGTCTCGGACTTCAAGTTCGGCTTGCCGCCGTTCACGGTAGGGCCGCGCCTCAGTCTGGCGCAAAAGCAGTACACGTTCGGCGCCAACGCCTCGACATCCCTGGACAACTCGACCACCACCCAGTTCCAGGTGAACGTCTTCTCGAACCAGGCCTTCTACATGGGCATCATGCAGCCGCTTGGCCTGGACGAGGTCAGCCTGCTGCTGGACCAAGGCTTCCCGCGCGAGCTGATCTTCTATCTTGTGATCGACAAGGCGAAGCTGACGCCGACCAACGGCCAGCCCGCGTTCTTCGTCTACAACGACCCGTCGAACTCGAAATACTGGATGTTCGTCCAGGCGATCCAGTCAGCGATGATCCACGGCCTCGTCGTCGAGACGCCGAACCCGGAACTCGAGGCCACCGTGACGCACCCCGCCGAACCGGGCGCGACGTCCGACGCCGCGGACCCGGCCCAGGCCGCCGAGGCGGGCGCGAATGCGCCGCCCGACGCCGGCGAGGCCGGCCCTCGCCCGAGGCCCGACGCCAACGTGAGCGAGCACCCGACGCGCGCCGACCGTTCGCTCGCGCCCCAGCTCTGCTTCGAGCGGGCGATGGCCACGGACGCAGCCAAGAAGGAATTCGCCGAACTGATCGCGGAAGGACGCAAGCCGAATTTCTGCGGCCACCCGCTCGCCCACCCGCATCTGACCGTCCGGCTCTTCGGCCAGGACTACGAGGTCGAGATCTTCACCCGCTCGGTGAGCGGGATTTTCCGCTACCTCGGCGGGGTGCTGGCCGATCCGGCCAAAGCGCCGGTGCTGGTCGACTACGGCGTGCCGGGTGAAACGACGCCCACGGGCCCGCTGCTCGACGTGCGCTCGCAAGGCGGCATCACCGGTTTCGGGTGTTTCGCCCACGTCTATTACGCCGAGCGTCCGTGGTGCGTGCCCGAACAGGGCCGACAGACCACACGCGACATCTTCAACGTGCTTACGATGCTCGTGGCGCTCAAGCAGAAGCCCAGCGACCTCCCCGCATCCTCGATCCTGCTCGGCGGGTGACGGATCGCGCATGGACGCCCGCACAGGCCTAACCTAAACCTTGACGGAGGGTCGTTCTTCGTTGCTACCTTGTTTCGAGCCAGGATCGGGACCGAAGCGGATCTTGGCCGTGGACGGCGGCGGCGTGCGCGGGGCGCTCGCCGTCGGCATCATCGCGCGGATCGAGCAGACGCTGCGTGAAAAGTACGGCCGCCCCGACCTCGTCCTTTCCGACTACTTCGACCTGATCGGCGGCACTTCGACCGGCGCCATCATCGCTGCCGGCCTTGCGCTCGGCCGCAGCGCCGACAGCCTCGCCGACCTCTACCGTCGCCTGGGCCCCAGGGTGTTCCGCGGCGGCGGCCCGCGCGTGCCGCTGGTTCAACCGCGGTTCGACCCGCGCCGGCTGGAGACGGTGATCAAGGAGGAACTGGGCGCGGCGACGCTGGGCGGCGCGGCGTGGAAGACCGGTTTCGCCGCCATCGCCAAACGCGTCGACACGGGCTCCAGCTGGGTGCTGACCAACTGCCCTCGCGCCAGGTACTGGGAAGGCGACCCCGAGGAGAACGCCCGCGAGCCCGATCCCGCCAGGCGGCTCACCCTGCCCAACCGCGACTATCCTCTAGCCACCGTCGTCCAGGCGAGCGCAGCCGCCCCGTTCTACTTCGACATCGTGCGTCTCGAAGTGACCCACAATGACAGCGGCGCCTTCTTCGACGGCGCGGTCACGCCGCACGGCAATCCGGCGATGCAGCTCGCAATGGTGGCCCTGGCGCCGCCTTTCGGCTTCGGCTGGCAGTCAGGGGATGACAAGCTGCTGATCGTCTCGGTCGGCACCGGCCAGGCGCGGCCCATGCGGCCGGAATGGGCGTCGCGGCCGGCAAGGTTGGCGATCTGGAAGGCGATCCACGCCTTGACCTCGCTCAGCTACGACACGAGCCAGCTCGCGATTTCGATGCTGCAGTGGCTCGGAACCTCGCCGCAGCCGTGGATCGTCAACAGCGAGGTCGGCGACTTCTCGGGCATGAACCCCGGCCCGCCGCTCTGGACGTTCGTACGCTACGACGCCCCGCTTGAAGCGCGCTGGCTGGCGGCGCATCTCGACAACCCGCCAGATCCGTCGCTGCTACCCAGGCTGTCACGCCTGGACGATGACCGGCAGGTCCCGGCCCTCTATGACATCGGACTGCGCGCCGGCGAGCGTCTGGTGAAGCGGGAGCATTTCGCGGACTGCTTCGATCCGGGCCCGACCTCGCCCGCGTAGCCGCCCGCACCCACCCCAGACTCGGACCGGATGAACGACGTGACACGCCCTTCGGCGGATTCCGCAGCCGTCGACATCGAAGCGGTCGGCGATGTCGCGGACCAGCTGCCGCTGGTCGTGACCGTAGGCTTCACCGGTCACCGCGCGGTCGGGGACCCGGACGAGGCGCGGCGCCTGGTCCGGGCGGCGCTGGCCATTGTCGGCGAAGCTTTTGACCTTCTCATCGCATCGCCGCTGGCCGAAGCCTACGACGGAGCGGCGCGGCTGCGCCTGGTGGTCGGCCAGGCGCCGGGCGCCGACCGCGTCGCGGCGGAGGTCTGGCGCGAGGAGGGACTCGGCGAGGTTCACGCCGTCTACCCGTTCAAGGCGCCGACCGGCGAGGCGGCCTACACAGACCGGCCCGAAAGCGGCGACCCCGACACGCGGGTCGAGCCGACGCCGGAGTTCGCCCCGTGGACCGGGTTCGACGCCTACGGCCTCGGCCTCGAGAGCGATCAGGCGCACGCGGAGGTGGGACGGTGGCTCGTGCGGCACGCGGACCTTCTGATCGGCTGGTGGAACGGCGAGCCCGGCAAGGGCCCCGGCGGCGTCGCCGACACGATGATCCGGGCGCTCGACCGGGGCCTGCCGGTGATCTGGCTGCAGCCCGGAGACGGGCGCGTCCGGCTGATCGCCCCCGGCGCCTCGCGCCGCCACGCGGACGCGGCCGAGGCGATCAAGGGAGTGGGCGATCTGGCCGGACCGCTTTCATCGCAGGCGTTGGCCGAGCTGCTGCGTCCGGCGCTCTCCCCGCCAGGCGACCCTGAGTCGAACCCGCATGATCCCGAGGTGGTCGCGCGGCTCGATTATGTGGCGGTCGACCCGCTGCGGGTCCGCCCAGGCCTCTATGGACTGGGGCAACGCTTCCTGAATCGCACGCTTTGGCGTTCCTACCGACTGTTCGAGAGCCTCGCCGGGCGCGAGCCGCCGATCGAGGCGAGCGCACCGCCGATCCCGCCGGGCCTCTCCGGCGAGCCCGGTTTCGCAAGGCTGCAAGCGGCCTCCGCCGAGGCCGGCGCGCGAGCCGACGAGCTGTCGGCCATCCATCGTTCGCAGCAGCTGTTGCTGATTGTGCTGGCGATCGCCGCCGTGCTCGTAGGCGCCCTGCCTCCGCTCCTGACCGCCGGATTGGACAATCCGCCCCGAGCCCAGGCCGGGGCCACGTTCGCTCGCGCCGAGGCGCTCAACAAGGCGGCGGCGGACGCAGCGCGGGCGGCCGCCTCGGTGCACGCAGGGGCCGCCGGGGTGGAATTCTGCCTTGGCCTGCTCGCCGCGGGCGTCGCGTTCACGGCCCGGCGGGCGCACCGCCACAGACGCTGGAGCGACGCGCGCCGCCTCGCCGAGCGTCTGCGCGGCGCCATCGCCACCTGGCCGCTCGGGTTCGACGTCGCCGACGGGCGCCTGTCGCCGCCGCAGACCTGGACCGAGTGGCGGGTGCGGGCGGTGCTGCGCGCCGCAGGCCCCCGGCGCGGCTGGCTCACCCGCGAACGCTTCGCCAGGACCGCCGATTGGGCGGCCGGCCAGCTGATCGACAGCCAGATCGCCTACCACGACCGCCAGCGCCGCGTGGCGCACCGGATCGAGCGGGTGGTGCGGGGGATAGAAGGCGGCTCGTTCGCTGTCCTGATGCTGACCCTCGCCGGCTACGTCGCCCTCGTCGTGGGTCTCCGGCTCGCGCAGGCGCCGCCCCCTCCGCCGACCATCAGCGCGCTGGTCACGCTGCTGAGCGCCGTGTCGCCCGCCATCGGCGCCGGATGCCTGGCGCTCGACGCCACCAACGGCTTCGGCGAGATCGCGCTGCACTCCGAGCGGCTGAAGTCGGAGTTCGAACACCGCAGGCGCGAGCTTGGCGGGGGCGTTGACGAGTACCACCACGTTCAAGCCGTGATCCGGAGCGCTGCACAGCTGCTGCGGGACGAGAACGACGCATGGCGCGACAGCCTGCTCAGGCGCCGGATCGTCCGCGCCTGAAGCGGCGGCGCATATCCTTTCCAGCGCTAGGCGCACCGCGCGACGCGAGTCGCCAATAATCGCAGAAGAGATCGCCTGGCCCCTCGTGCACGAAGAGGAGCGCATCGCCATCGGCGGCTCTGGGCGCTAATACTCGCGAGATGAGCGATGCAGGCCTGTCGAACTGGGACCGCCGATTCGCCGACGAGGGTTACCTCTTCGGCGAGCGTCCGAACGCCTTCCTCGAGCGCCAGCGCGAGCGGTTGCCTGCGAGCGGACGTGCGCTCGCCGTGGCGGACGGCGAGGGCCGCAACGGCGTCTGGCTCGCCCAGCAGGGATTGCGGGTTCTCGCCGTCGACGCCTCGGCGGTAGGCCAGGAGAAGGCGCGAAAGCTGGCGAAGGCGCGGGGCGTGAAGCTCGAGTTCGAGCTGGCCGACCTCGCTGGCTGGACCTGGCCCTCGGCGGCGTTCGACGTGGTGGCGGCGATCTTCGTCCAGTTCGCGGGGCCCGACCTGCGCGCGGCGATGTTCCGCGGCATGAAGGAGGCCCTCAAGCCGGGCGGGCTTTTGCTGCTCGAAGGCTATCGCCCCGAGCAGCTCGGCTACCGCACCGGCGGCCCGCCGATCGAGGAAAACCTCTACACCGAGGCGCTCCTGCGCGAAGCGTTCGCCGACATGGAGGTGCTCGAACTCAGGGCCTACGACGCCGCTATCGAGGAAGGCCGCGGCCACAACGGCATGTCGGCGCTGATCGACCTGGTGGCGCGCAAACCGGCCCAGACGTTCGCCCGCTAGCGCTTGATCGAAGCGTCCAGGAACTTGCGCATGCCGGCGCCGTAAGGCGGACGCAGCTGCTTCAGCGGGCCGACGTCGTTCCTGAGCTGCGTGTAGACCGACTTCCTGTGGCTGAATTCCTTGAAGCCGTCGTGGCCGTGGTAGCTCCCCATCCCCGAGGGTCCGATGCCGCCGAACGGCAACTCTTCCTGGGCGATATGGAAAATCACGTCGCCGACGGTCACGCCGCCCGAGGTCGTCCCGTCCAGCACCTTCTGGCGCTCGGCTGGGTCGTCGCCGAAGTAATAGAGGCCCAGCGGCCTGTCGTGGGCGTTGACGTAGTCGAGCGCCTCGTCGATCGCGGAGTAGCTCTTCACAGGCAGCACCGGGCCGAAGATCTCCTCCTGCATGACCTTCATGTCGTCGGTGGGGTCTATGATGAGGGTGGGAGCGATCTTGCGGTAGGGCTGCTGCGTCAGGTCCTCGTCCGCCGGGTTGATCTGGACGACGCGGGCGCCCTTGGCCCGGGCGTCCTCGATGTAGCCCATGATCCGGTCATAGTGCCGCTGAGCGATGATCGCGGTGTAATCGGGGTTGTCCTTGATGGTCGGGAACATCCGCCTCACCGCGGTCGTCGCCTCGGCGACGAAGCCGTCGACGCTCTCCTTCGGCGCCAGCACGTAGTCGGGGGCGAGACAGATCTGGCCGGCGTTCAGTGTCTTGCCGTTCATGATGCGCGCGGCCGCCACGGGCAGGTTGGCGCTCCGCCCGATGACGACCGGGCTCTTGCCGCCCAGTTCCAGCGTGAGCGGGGTGAGGTTGTCGGCTGCCGCCCGCATCACATGCCGGGCGATCGCGGTCCCGCCGGTGAAGATCAGGTGGTCGAACGCCAGGCGCGCGAACGCCTCGCCCAGTTCGGGGCCGCCCGTGACGACCGCGATCTCCTCGTCGGAGAACGCGCCGCCGATCATGGTGGCCATCAGCTCTGAAGTCGCGGGCGTGTATTCCGACGGCTTGATCATGGCCCGGTTGCCGGCTGCGAGCACTCCGGCCAGCGGCGCGAAGGTGAGGTTCACCGGGAAGTTCCACGGGCTGATGATCCCCACCACCCCCTTGGGCTGGAAGCGTATCTCGGCCTTGGCGCCCAGGAGGCCCAGCAAGGCGGGGCTCAGGGGCCGCTTCTCCGGCTTCATCCAGCGGCGCAGGTTCGCCTTGGCGTGCTTCAGCGGTCCGATCGACGAGCCGATGTCGGTGAAGGCGCTGGCCTCGGGCGAACGCGAGCCGAAATCGGCGTTCAACGCTTCGACGATCTCCTTGCGGTGGTCGACCAGCAGGGCGATCGCGCGGTCGATGCGCTCGATACGCTTGGCCTCGCTGGGCGGGCCGTCGCGCAGGTGCGCCGCTTTCTGCCGCGCCAGCAGAGCCTGCATGGAGGCTGAGTCATATGCCGCCATCGCCGGTGCTCCTGTCGTCCGCGAGGTTGCCTCGATCACAAGAGCGGCCGACCGCGCGGCTTCTGTCAAGCCTGCGCGGTAGGCTCGTCTGCTCCGGTGCAATCGCGGTGAAGCTCGTATAAGACCGCCGCCGCATGGGGATGCAGTGGATGGATCGCGTCTGGCGCGGGAGCGGCTTGCTGCTCGTCGCGCTGGCGCTCGCGCTGCGTCTCGCCGCTCCCGACGGCTGGATGGTGGCCGGCGGCGCGGACGGGCCGAAGCTCGTCATCTGCACCGGGCACATGCCGGCGTCGCCGGACCATCCCGACGGCCATGGGGGCAGCGGCCACAGCGACCATCCTTGTGTCTTCGCCGGCGCCCATATCTCGCCCGCGCCTCCCCTGCTCGCCGCGACGCTTGCGCCGACCATGGCCTCGTACGCCGCGCCGGTCCCCTCGCCGCTGACCGATCAGCGCCCCGGCCGCGGCCTCGCTGCGCCGCCGCCGCCCTCGCACGGCCCCCCGCACCTCGCCTGACAGGCTTGCCACCGCCGCGCGCCAGGAGCTGGCGCGCGGCTTCTTAGCCATGCGCCGGGGTCCCCCCCGGGCGTCAGGGATCATCAACTCATGTATCGACTTCTTGCGATCGCGGCCGCCGCGGCGCTCGCCGCCGCGCCGTCCGCGGCCCTCGCTTGCGCCTGCGGGTGTGGCATTTTCGACGTCGGCCAAGGCTCCTTCATGCCTAACAACGCCAACTCCGGGCTCGAGGTCTGGTACCGGTTGGCCTACATGGACCAGAACCAGAACTGGGAGGGCGACCATAAGGCGCCCGCGACCGACAATACTGACAAGCAGATCAACACGACGTTTCACTTCTTCGGCGGCCAGTACGTGGTCAACCGGAAGTGGTCAGTGATGGTCGAGATGCCATTGTTCGACCGTACGTTCGTCTCCACTGACGATGGCTCGGTGTTCGGACCGGCGGGAACCATCTACCGGGCGCACGACTTCGCGCTCGGCGATCTCGAGATTATGGGCATGTACACCGGCTTCTCCGACGATCTGTCGACCGGCCTTGGCGTGGGCGTGAAAGCGCCGACGGGCGATTGGCATGGACCGACCGGTCCGCTCGGCGGCCCGGAAATAGACCGGGACACGTTGCCGGGGACCGGCAGCACCGACCTGCTCGTCGAAGGCTACCACGCGGGTTCGCTGAACAGGAGCAACACGCTCGGCTACTTTGTCCAGGCCAAGTTCGACGCCGCCGTGGCCACGCAAGGCCAATATCGGCCGGGCGACGAGTTGGACGCTGCGGCCGGCGTCGCCTACGATCTCGGCTCCTTCGGTCCCATCACGCAGATCACGCCGGTGCTGCAGTTGCTGAACAGCTATCGCCTCCACGACACCGGGGCGAATGCCGACCCGCTGAACTCGGGCTACGAGCGCGTGCTGATCGATCCTGGTCTGTCGGTGCGCATAAGGAACGTGCGCCTCGACGCCGACATCGCCATCCCGCTCTATCAGCACGTCAACGCCGCCGCGAGCCCGGCCATCGAAGGCGCGGCCGGGCAGCTGGTGGCGGGAACGCTTCTGAGCTTCCAGGCGGCCTACGACTTCTGAAGGAGTGACATGAGATCCATCGTTCTGGCCGCGCTGGCCATCGCCGCGTTGCTGGGTCCTGCGGCGGCGCATGCGGACGGCTACCGCGTCGGCGCTCCGGCGCCGGAGGTGGTCGTGAAGGGCCTGCAAGGCCAGTCGATCGATCTCGACAAGCTGAAGGGTCACGTGGTGGTGGCCAACGTGTGGGCCACCTGGTGCGGCCCGTGCCGGGCGGAGATGCCGATGCTCGACGCCTTCTACCGCGCCCATCGCGGTCAGGGCGTGGAGCTGATCGGCCTCTCCGCCGACCGCACCCGCGACCTGTCCGCCGTGCGTCGCGTCATGTCCGGGTTCAGCTATCCCGCCGGACTCCTGGCCCAGGCGCGCGTCGACCGCCTCGGCGAGGTGCGCGTGCTGCCGGTGACGCTGGTGATCGACCGCGCCGGCGTGGTCCGTGACGTGTTCGGCGCGAACGGGACGCCGCTCACCGAGGCGCGGCTCGAAGCGGCGGTGAAGCCGCTGCTCTGACGGGCGGTCAGAACCGGAGCGCCCCTATCCGTCCGATCCAGCGCAAGAAACCGGCCACATAGCCGACCTGGCGCTTGCAGAAGGCGCGGCACCAGTCCGCTGCTTCGCCTGGCGAGGTGGTGAAGGCCGCGCCGACTGTGTCGGCCATGGTCGCGCCGCGCTCACCCATCTGCCTTGGCGGCCCGACTGTCGTATCGATCGCGGTCTGGTGCTCGATCTCGGCGTTCAGCTCGGCGCCGACCAGCACCACCATCGCGGTCATCCAGACCCAGAGCATGTAGGCGATGAGCGCGCCGAGCGAGCCATAGGTGACGCCGAAGTCGGCGATATTGTTGACGTAATAGGAGAACGTCAGCGAGACGCCGAGCCAGGCCGCGGCCGCCAGAACGGCCCCGAACACGACCCATCGCCACTGCGCGTGTCGGCGGCTCGGTCCGTAGCGATAGAAGAGCGAGAAGAAGACCGCGGCGATCACGAACACCGTCAGCCATCGCACCGGTCCCCACCAGTCCGCCAAGCGGTGAAGGCCGATATCGCGGAAGAAGACCGGTGCGGCGATCAGCACGCTGACCACGAGACCGAGGAACACCAGCGCAGCCAGTGTCGCAGCGTAGGTGACGAGGCTTCGACGCAGGTAGTCGCGTTTCTCGGTTTCGTCGAAAGTGATGTTGAGTCCGTCGAAGAGCGCCTTCATGCCGGCGTTAGCGCTCCATACCGACAGCAGCGTCGAGACGACGAACGCGATCGACAGGGTCGCATGCCTCTGGCCCGCGAGCCGCACCATCTGGTCGCCGATCAGCTTCACCGCATCTGCCGGGAGGATGCGCGCGATGTGCGGCAGTTCGCGCTCGACCGTGGCGACGTTGGAGAAGAGGCCGTACAGCGAGACGAACGCGGCGATCGCCGGAAACGTCGCGAGCAGGACGTAGAAGGTGACCCCGCCGGCCAGCGCCGGCAGCCGGTCGCGACCCATCTCGCGGTAGGTGCGCCAGAGGATGTCCTTCCAGCCGAGCGGCGGGATGGCGAGCGGCGAGCCGGCGCAGCGACCGCGTCGCGGCTCGGCTGCGTCGAGTTCGGCGGGTGTAAGCCGGCGCGGTTCTGCCGCGACGACCTTGCGCCGGCGCGGCCATACGGCGGCGACAGCCATCGCAGCCATGGCGAGCCACGGCGCGGCGAGGCGCAAGGGCGCCCTGCCGCGCGTTCGGCCCTCGCGGGGGCGCGCGCTCCGATCGCTCATGCCAACGCTCACCTTGCGTTTGCCTGGCCGGCGCGGCAGGGGAGCACCATGACGACCGCCCGTATCGCCGCACTTTTCAGGCATCCTATCAAGGGGTTCACGCCGGAAAAGGTGAGATCGGCCACGCTTGAGCCGGGCAAGCCGTTTCCGGGCGACCGACTCTATGCGCTCGAGGACGGCCCGAGCGGCTTCGATCCCGCCCGTCCGAGCTTCATCCCCAAGCAGCGCTTCGCGGTGCTCGCCAAGATCGCCGAGGTGGCGAAAGCCAAGACACGCCTTGACGACACGACGGGCGCATTCCACGCCCGCGCCGAAGGCATGGCCGACTTCAGCGGAGACCTTCGGGAGCCTGCCGGGCGCGCCGCGTTCGAAGCGTGGACGACGGAGTTGCTCGGCGACGCCGCGGGCGGTCCCTTGCGCCTTCTCGACGGCGTCGGCCACCGCTTCCTCGACCACCCGCTGGGCCATGTCTCGATCATCAACCTCGCCAGCGTGCGCGACCTGGAAACACGGCTCGGAAAGGCCCTCGACCCGCTGCGGTTCCGGGCCAACCTCTACATCGACGGCTGGCCGGCCTGGGCCGAGAACGGCTGGGAGGGCCTCCGCCTGACCCTGGGCGAGGCGGAGGCCGAAGTGTTCAAGCCGATCGTCCGCTGCGCCGCGCCGGGCGTCGATCCCGAAACCGCGTTGCGCGACCTCGACATCCCCGCCGAGATGCATCGTCTCTACGGGCACATGCTTTGCGGGATCTACGTGCACGTGAAGACGGCCGGGGTGGTGCGCGAAGGCGACACGGCGCACCCGCCGCCTTGATCCTCAAGGCGCCGTGACGTGCGCCTCGATCAGATCCAGCGTCTCGCGCAGGCCGAAGATCGCCGCGAACGAGCCGAAGCGCGGGCCCTGGCTCTGGCCGAGCAGCACCTCGTAGAGCGCCTGGAACCAGGCGCGCAGCGGCTCGAAGCCCGCGGCCTTGCCCGCCTCGTAGATCTCGTTTTGGATCAGCTCCGCGTCCTGGCAGCCGGCCGGCAACGCCCTAAGGCGCGCCGCGAGGTCGGCGAAGGCGGCGCGTTCCTTCGCCGTGGGCGCGCGGAAGCGCTTCGCCGGCAGCACGAAGTCTTCGTAGTAGTGGATCGCGTAACCAGCGAGGCGGTCGAGCATCGGCTCGCTCTGCGGCGTCGCCCCCGGCAGGTAGCGCGAGAGGAAGCCCCAGAGGATGGCCTTGTCCGATGCGTTCGCGGCCGAAACGAGGTTGAGGAGCAGCGAGAACGACACCGGCGAGCCCTTGGCGGGCGGCGCGCCGGCGTTGACGCTCCAGGCCGGGTTGTCGAGCGGATTCGGTGCGGGCCTATCATTGGCGGGGCGGTGAAACGTCTCAAGATGCTGCGATCCTCGGTTGTACGCATCGAGGTGCTGCAGGTACTCGTCCGTCGCCTTCGGGATCACGTCGAAATAGAGCCGCTTCGCCGACTTCGGCGAGGCGAACATGTAGTAGGTGAGGCTCTCGGGCGCGCCGTAGCGCAGCCACTCCTCCATGGTCAGGCCGTTGCCCTTCGACTTCGAGATCTTCTGGTTATGTTCGTCCATGAAGAGCTCGAACGTGAAGGTCTCGGGCGGCTCGCCGCCCAGCACCTTGCAGATGCGGCTGGAGACGCGAATCGAATCGACGAGATCCTTGCCCGACATCTCGTAATCGACGTCGAGCGCGGTCCACCGGGCCGCCCAGTCGGTCCGCCACTGCAGCTTCACGTAGCCGCCTGTGACCGGCGCCTCCGTCAGTGTTCCGTCCTCGTCGGGGAACACGATCGTGCCGCGGTCGGGATGGCGTTCCACCGTCGGCGCCTGCAGCACGCGCCCGCTCTTCGGGCTGATCGGCAGGAAAGGCGAGAACGTGGCGCGGCGCTCGTCGCCCAACGTCGGGAGCATGATCGCCTGCACCTGATCGAAGAGCGCCAGCACCCGGCGCAGCACGTCGTCATAGCGGCCCGAGCGATAGTTCTCCGTCGCCGACATGAATTCGTATTCGAAGCCGAATGAGTCCAGGAACGCGCGCAGGCGGGCGTTGTTGTGCGCGCCAAAGCTCGGGTGCTCGCCGAACGGGTCGCGCACGCTGGTGACCGGCTTGTCGCGATCCTCCTCCAGCATCGCGCGATTGGGGACGTTGTCCGGAATCTTGCGCAGGCCGTCCATGTCGTCCGAGACGACGAGAAGGCGGGTGGGGATCGCGTCGTCGGTCAGCGCGCGGAAAGCGGCGCGCACCATGGTGGGGCGAGTGACCTCGCCGAAGGTGCCCAGGTGCGGCAGGCCTGACGCTCCGTAGCCGCACTCGAAAACCACGGGTCGCGCGAACTGCGGGAAGGTCTCCACCAGCTCCCCAATGCGGCCCTCCGCGATCAGCGTGCCGGCCAAGTCACGCTCGGCGTCCGTGTCGAGACGGACCCGCATCAGCCGGGCGACGATGTTGCGCGCCTCGCCAAAGGTCCAGGCCCGCGCCTCGCGCGCCAGAGGGGTCAGCCCTTGCAGCATAGGGCGAGCCGGGTAATGGGTGGGCCGGTCAGGGTCAATGCCGCCGTCTTCCGGACTTGCAGACGGCGGCGTCTTGGAGGGCGAGCTTGGTGGAAACCCGACCCTACGGCTCATGGGCCTCGCCGATCACCGCCGCCAGCATGGCCGAAGGGATGATCGGCGTAGGCGACGTCCGGGTTGCCGACGGTAAGCTCTACTGGCTCGAGAACCGGCCCTCCGAAGGCGGACGAATGGTGGTGATGACCCGCGAGGGCGGCGAGGCGCGCCAGCTGACGCCTGACGGGTTCAACGTGCGCACCCGCGTCCACGAGTATGGCGGCGCGCCTTACGCGATGACGCCGCAGGGCCTCTTCTTCAGTCACTTCCGCGACCAGAGGCTCTATCGCCAGCGCGCCGGCGGCCCGCCTGACGCGGTGACGCCGGAGGGCTACCGCTACGCCGACGCCGTCGCCGCGCCGGGCGGCGGGCTGTTCGCGGTGCGCGAAGACCACACCGACCCGGCCCACGTGAGGAACTCGATCGTGCGGCTCTCGGGCGAGGTCGGCGATGCCGGCGCCCCGCTCTTCGAGGGGAGCGACTTCGCCGCCTATCCGCGGGTGAGCCCTGGCGGCACGCGGCTCGCCTGGATCGCCTGGGACTTCCCGGCCATGCCGTGGGACGCAACCCGTCTCTATGTCGGCGAACTCACGAT
>JAKAZA010000003.1:0-55313 GCA_021816155.1 Pseudomonadota bacterium
CGATCTGCGTCTGGTGGACGTTCCGCGCCATGGGGCACGACAGGGTGTTCGTGCTCGACGGAGGGCTGAAGAAGTGGATCGCGGAGGGTCACCCGGTCGAGACGGGATGGCGCGAGCCGGCTCATGGAGACTTCAAGGCGCGCGCCACACCGGCGCTGCTAGCGGACTTCGAGACGGTGAAGGCGGCGCTGGCCAGCGGGGCGGCCCAAGTGGTCGATGCGCGGGCCGCCGCCCGCTTCCGCGGCGAAGCGCCGGAGCCTCGGCCGGGTCTGGCCGCAGGCCACATGCCAGGCGCCCGTAATCTGCCGTGGCAGGAGTTGGTTGCGCCGACGGGCGAACTCGCCGCGCCGGCGACGATACGCGCCGCGTTCGAGCGCGCCGGCGTCGATCTCACGCGGCCGATCGTGACCACGTGCGGGTCCGGAATCAGCGCCTCGATCCTCGCGTTGGCGCTGGCCCGGCTCGGCCGCGACGACGCGGCGGTCTACGACGGTTCCTGGTCCGAATGGGGCGGTCGGTCCGACGCTCCGGTGGCCACGGGACCCGCCACGTGACGGCCGAGCACGAGGCGACCCGCCTGATCCGGGCCGGCAACGCGCGGCGCGAGCTGCCACGGACGGTCGGACCGCCGATCCAGAGAGGTTCGACGGTGCTCGTAGACCGAGCCGCCGACCTCTATGACGAGCGCAAGCCCACCTACGGCCGCGCCGGCCTCGCCGCGCAGGAAGCGTTGATGTCTGCGCTGTCCGAACTGGAGAGCGCGAGCGCTGTGCGGCTCTTTCCTTCCGGCCTCGCGGCGCTCACCGGCGCGATCCTGGCGGTGGTGCAGGCGGGCGACGAGGTCCTCGTCACCGACGCGGTCTACAAGCCGACGCGGAGGTTCTGCGACCGCGTGCTCGCCCGCTTCGGCGTGCGGACCCGTTACTTCGCGCCTGACGCGGCGCCCGACGAGGTGATGTCGCTCGCCAGTCCCGCGACCCGCCTCGTCGTGCTTGAGAGCCCGGGCTCGCTCACTTTCGAGATGCAGGACGTGCCGGCGATAGCGCGCCTGGCCCGCCACCACGGGATTCTGACGCTGATCGACAACACCTGGGGCGCGGGCCTGATCTTCAAGCCGCTCGCCCATGGCGTCGACCTCAGCGTCCAGGCGCTCACAAAGTACGTGGGCGGACATTCGGACGTCTTCATGGGATCGGCCGCCGCCGCCGCGCCGGCGATGGTCGAAGCGCTCGACCGCGCAATCCTCGACTTCGGCTGGGCGGTCTCGCCCGACGAGGCCTATCTGATGCTGCGCGGCCTGCGCACGCTGCCCACGCGCATGGAGCGATGCGGCTCATCCTCGCTCCAGCTGGCCGCGTGGCTCGCGCAGCAACCCGAGGTCGCGCGAGTGCTGCACCCAGCCCTTCCCGGCGCGCCCGGCCACGACATCTGGCGCCGCGACTACGTCGGGACAGCGGGGCTTTTCGCCATCGAGCTCAGGCCGGCGCCCGGGCCAGCGGTCGATGCGTTCCTCGACGCGCTGACGCACTTCGGCCTCGGGTTCTCATGGGGCGGTTTCGAAAGCCTCGCCCTGAACGCCGACCCGCAGTTCGAAGTGCGCAGCCGCAAGCCGGCGTTCGCCGGCCCGATCGTGCGGCTCAACGTCGGCCTCGAGGATCCCGGCGACCTGATCACCGACCTGCGCCGCGGACTTGACGCCTTCGCCGGCGCGCATTGATCCGCAGGGTCGCGTCGGCGTAGGTTCAGCGCAGGGACAGGGGGCCGGGATGACGCTCAGGGTGGTCGGGACTGGCTTGGGCCGCACGGGGACCAAGTCGATGCAGACGGCGCTCAGCATGTTGGGCTTCGGGCCGTGCCACCACATGGTGGAGGTGTTCGCCCATCCCGAAAGCATGCAGCTGTGGGTCGACGCCCGCGAGGGGCGGCCGAACTGGGATCTGATCTTCAGGGATTACCAGTCGGTGGTCGATTATCCCGGCGCCGCCTTCTGGCGCGAGATTGCGGACCATTACCCCGACGCGAAGGTGCTGCACACGGTGCGTGATCCGGACCAGTGGTTCGACTCGACACAGGCCACGATCTTCGCCCCTGACGGCCCGACGCGACAGCGGGCCGAGGGCCTGCCGGGACGGTTCTTCTCCGCGATCCTGGGCCCGCTGCGCCCGCACCTCGGCGACCGCGCCTGGATGACGGACTTCTTCCGCAGGCACACCGAGGCGGTGAAGGCGGCGATCGCGCCGGATCGGCTCCTGATCTACGAGGTCGGCGAAGGCTGGGACCGGCTGTGCGCCTTCCTGGGCGTTCCTGTACCCGACGCGCCCTATCCTTCCGAAAACACCCGCGCCCAGTTCATCGCGCGCGTCCAAGCCGCGCAAGGGGATCCGCGGCGCCTGGCGGAGCAGATCAACAAAGGCGCCGACAGCTGAGCCTGTTGGTGACTGCGCCTTCCGAAGCTTCGCCAGGAAGCTCCGCGGCGAAGGGCGGCGTTTCGGCGGGCGACCGTTTGACAGCGTTGGACGGTTGGCGCGCGATCAGCGTCGGCCTCGTGATATTCTCGCACCTGGCGACGGCCTCAAGCCTCGCCATTCGCCCCGTAGGCCCGGCCGGGAGGCTGCTCGAGCCGTTTCTCCGGGAAGCCGGGTCGCTCGGGGTCCACATCTTTTTCGTGATCAGCGGCTACGTGATCGTACGTGGGCTGATCGCGGAGCAGGCGAAGCGCGGCCGCATCTCGATGGCCGGATTCTACATCCGCCGCTGTTTCCGCATCCTGCCGCCGCTGGCGATCTACGTCGCGGCGATCCTGGCCCTGACTTGCCTGGGTATTTTGCCGCCTAAGGCTCTGGGCGTGTGGAAGGCGCTGACGTTCACCTGCAATTTCTCTGATTGCGGCGTCTGATGGGGCGGACACACATGGAGCCTTGCCTACGAGGAGCAGTTCTATCTGGTGACGCCGGCGCTGTTCCTCGCCACGGCGGCCCGGGGGAGAGCGCGGGCCTTCTTCGTATTTCTCGTGGCGCTCTGCGTGATCCCCATGGCGCTGGCGCCCGTCGACAGTGCGCCATCGCAATTCGCAGCCCCCTTCGTCGCGATCGGAATGGGCGTCGCGTGGGCCTGCGCCGAGGCCTTCGTCCAGCGGGTCGCGACGCGACTGCCCACATCGGTCGCGCTTCTCGCGATTGTGTTGCTCGTGCTCGCCGAGCGGCTCGAAACGACGCGCCTGGCGCCCATCGCCGCCATCATCGCGCCGATGCTCATTGTCTACGTCCTGTCACGGACCGCACTGATCGACCTGCGCGTCGCGGAGTGGCTCTCGGGGCGCACGATCAGCTTCGCGGGGCGTGCGTCCTATTCCATCTATCTTTGGCAGCAGCTGGCCACCGGCGCCTATCCGGGCGCAGGGCCGCTCTTCTACATCGCCAGCATCTTCGCGTGTGTCGCCTGGGCCGCCGCGTCGTTCACGTTCATCGAAACGCCTCTGATCTCCCTCGGCCGGTCGCTGAGCGCTCGCGTCGGACGCACAGCTCGCGCGCCCAGGCCCGTCAGCGCCTAGCATGGCCCGCCCGGCAGGACTCGAACCTGCAACCGTCCGCTTAGAAGGCGGATGCTCTATCCGGTTGAGCTACGGGCGGCGCAGCCTCAGTGCGTCCAGGGTTCTTTGCGATTGAACGCGAAGTTGTCGGCATAGGCTTTGACGATTTTTCTGTGCGCCTTGGGAGCCAGAACCTCGAAGGCTATGCCGTGGCGCTGCGCGTAGGCGACCGCCTCCTCGCGAGTCTCGAACATCAGCCTCACCTGACCGTTCATGTCGGTCGAGATGGTCCACCCCATCAACGGGTCGGAGACCCGGGCCGACGCCGGTTCGAACTCAAGCACCCATTCGCGAGTCTTCGCCTTGCCCGACTGCATGGCGGTCTTGGCCGGCAGATAGATGCGCGCGAGCATGTTCTTCACCCCTCGGCGCCGATGGTCGGGGCGGCGTGATTCGAACACGCGACCCTCTGCTCCCAAAGCAGATGCGCTACCAGACTGCGCTACGCCCCGAGACCGTCGGCGAAGAGGCTCCCTTTGCCATGCGTCGCCGCGCCCCGCAACGAGCGGGCGCCTCAGCCTTGCCGGCGGCGCATCAGCTTGAAGACGCCGGTGGCCCTGGCGAGCGTCCGGCCCGCCACGTGCGCGCGGCCCTCGACGAAGGCGAGGTCGGAAGCTGCGCGGGTGAGCGCGGCCTCCCCCACCACCCATTCTCCCGCGCGGCCCATGTCCACGAAGTCGACCGACAGGTGGATCGTCACGGGTTGCCCACCGCCCCCCCTGGCCGCTGCGCCGGCCAGCGCGCCGTCGAGAAACGCCGACAGCATTCCGCCGTGGATCAAGCCTATCGAGTTGCAGTGGCGCTTCAGCGCGAAGAAGGCCTGGGCGCCGTCCTGGCGGTGGAAGTATGGCCCATTGTGGGTGCTGAACGAGCCGCGCCCCGACGAGCGCACAAAACCGGCCGGCGGATCGGGAATCTCCTCCTCTGCTTGTGGGACGAAAGCGTCGTTCGCCATCAGGGCCTCTTCACCACGCGCACCTCGAACAGTTTCGGCCACAGCTTGCCGGTCACGAACAAGCGGTCGTGCGCCGCGTCGTAGGCGATGCCGTTGGCCACGGCGTCCTCATCATCGCCCGCGCCCGATTGCGCGACGAGATTGGACAGATCAATCCAGGCCACCACGCGCCCGCTCGCGGGGTCGATGCGCGCGATCTTCGAGGTGAGCCAGATGTTGGCCAGCAAGGCGCCTTTCACCCACTCCAGCTCGTTTACATTCTTCACTGGCGCACCATCGGCTGTGACGGTGACGCGGTGGGTCTCGCGAAGCGTCGCCGGCTCGAGGAATCGCAGCTCGGGCGTGCCATCGCTCATGATGATTTCGTGCGCGTCCCGCGTCAGCGCCCAGCCCTCGCCCGGATAATGGAACTCACCAATCTGACGGAAGCTGGCGAGGTCGTAGATGAAGCCCACCTGGCTTTGCCAGGTCAGCTGAATCAGCCGTCCGCGCCAATTGACAATGCCCTCGCCGAAATAGGCGGGCGCGAGGTCGCGGCTCATCAGCACGCGCCCAGTGGTCAGGTCGACCTTGCGTATCTGGGAGTGACCCGTGAGACCGGTGCTCTCGTAGAGGTAGCCATTCAGATAGAACAGCCCTTCAGTGAAGGCGTGCGGGTCGTGCGGATAGACGCGGACCACCTCCACCCGGTAGGTGGGAATGGCGGCGCTCGCGGCCGCGGCGAAGCACAGAGCTGCGATCAGCACCGTGAGGCGCGAAAGTCGCTGCAACATCGAAACGTTGACCTCGCGCGGCCTCAAGACTCGGGCGGGCTATACCCGATCGACCTCGATCTCCGCCACCACGAGGCCCTTCGGACCTTCGGCGAAGCGCACCATCACATCGGCGCCTGGCTGAAGGTCCTCCAGACCGCTACGGCGAAGCGTTTCGATGTGGACGAAGATGTCGCCGGGCTCGCCCTCGCGCACGACGAAGCCGTAGCCCTTGGTGCGGTTGAACCACTTCACTTTCGCCCGCTCCAGTGGGCCGCGCGGCGCCGGCGGACGTCTCGCGGCGCGCACCGTCTCGAAGCGGCTGGCGCCTACGCGGCGATGCCCGTCGTCACGGTCGCGGCGGAATCCACCGCCTACGTGCCCGCCGTGTCCGGCCCCTGCGTGGCCATCATCGAAATGGCGACGAGGCCGCTCGGCCGCCGGCGCCGCCGACGTCTCGTCCAGATCAACGATGTCGGAGACCTGCCAACCTTTCGCCCGTTTCACGACGTCACACGTGATCGTCGAGCCCTCGAGCGCGTTCTCTCGGCCCATGTTGCGCAACGAGGTGACATGCAGCAGCACATCCCTCGATCCCGTCTGGCCCGGATCGTCAGGGACGACAAATCCGTAACCTTTGCCGGCGTCAAACCACTTGACGCGTCCGGTTATCCTTACCGGATCGTCGTAAGGCTGCGCCTCACCGTAACTCGCTTCCGACATCCGCCCCTCGAATGGCCCGGCCCCGACATTCGATCCGGACCAGACGATAATCATAACATTGATCTCGGCAGAAGAGAGCCGTCAATATTCTGCCGCAATGGATTCGCGCGCCATGTCTTGCTCGCGCTATCCGCAAAGCCCTGCTTTCGTATTGGGAGAGGCCGGCAACTGGGTGTGTTTCATGGCTGCGGAGGCGGTAACGGGAGCGTCGGCAGCATGCCGATGAACGTCCGGCCGGCCGCGCTGAGCCGCCGTTCCTTGTGCGTCAGCAGCTCAAAACGCCGCGGATCGAAGATCACGTCGAGGCGTACGACCCGGCCCGTCGCCACGAACGGTTCGGCCGCCAGCTCGGAGACAGCCGCGACGAGACGGCTGTCTCCCGCGGCGCTCAGCACCGCCTCGTTCGACGGCAGTTCCAGCGAGATCCGCAGCTCGGAAGGCGCGACGCCCCGCGCGACCATCATGCGCTCGAAATGCGAGCGCGTGCCCGAACCAGGCTCCCTCAGCACCCAGTGCACGCTCCTCAGAGCGTCGGCGTCCGGGACGGCGCCGGCCAAAGGGTGGGATGGGGCGGCGTAGAGCGCGACCCGGTCACCGCCCACCGGTCGGCGCAACAGGGCCCAGTCGTCGACCAGGCCTTCGACCAGTCCAAGCTCCGCGTCGCCGTCGAGCACGGCGCGCGCCACCTCGGCCGAGTTCCCCGCCTTCAGCCGCACCGCCACGCCCGGGTGCGCGTCGGCGAAGCGCGCGATGGCGCCAGGCGCCCAGTAGCTGGTGATCGTCTGACTTGCGGCCAGACTGAGGACGCCTCGCCGCAGCCCCGCGAGGTCGTCCAACGACTGCTCCGCGGCCCGCGCGCGAAGCAGGACGGCCGTTGCTTCCGGCAGGAACACCCGGCCGGCCTCGCTGAGGGCCAGGCCACGCCCGACGCGATCGAACAGCAGCACTCCGAACTCGGCTTCCAGCGCCTTGACCGCAGCGCTCACCGCCGACTGCGTAAGCCCGAGCGCATCGGCGGCGCGCGTCATGTGCAGCCGCTCGGCGACGTAGACGAATATGCGGAGCTGCTCGAGCGTCACAGCCAACTCATTATCAATTCCGATTGAATAGACAATTATAATCCATTGGACTGCTTGAATGTGGCCACCTAGTTCATCTGGCATGGCAACGCTCTTGGCGACTCCGACACCCCTCGGTCGACGCGCGCTGGCGCTCGCGCCGGGCGTGGCGCTGTGCCTCGCGGTGACGGCGGCGGCGTGGGCCCTCCAGGGCGTGGAGGCCCACCTGCTCGGACGGGCGTGGCTTGAGACGCTGGTGCTCGCCATCCTGATCGGGGCCGCGGTTCGCACCGCCTGGACCCCGAGCGGCCTCTGGAAAGCCGGCATCGATTTCAGCGCCAAGACAGTGCTCGAGATCGCCGTCGTGCTCCTGGGCGCGACGCTGGACGCGCGATCGATCGCGCGCGAAGGCTTGGCGCTCGTCGTCGGCGTCGCCGGGCTCGTCATGCTGGCCGTGACCGCTGGCTACGGCCTGGCCCGGCTGCTGCGGCTGCCGCCGCGGATGTCGGTGCTGATCGCCTGCGGCAACGCCATCTGCGGTAATTCGGCCATCGCCGCGGTCGCGCCAGTGATTGGCGCGGAGAGTGAGGATGTCAGCGCCTCGATCGCCTTCACCGCCGTGCTGGGCGTCGTCGTCGTGCTCACGCTGCCGGTGCTGGCGAACCTGCTCCACTTTAGCAACCGCACCTTCGGCGTCTACGCGGGACTGACGGTCTACGCAGTGCCGCAAGTGATCGCGGCCACCGCGCCTGTCAGTCCGCTCTCGGCCCAGATCGGCACGCTGGTGAAGCTGGTGCGGGTGCTGATGCTGGGACCTGTCGTGACCGTCCTGTCGATGCTGAATTTCGCCGAGCGGCGGCCCGTCACGACGGAGGGCGAGCCGGCGGCGGCGCGCAGGACGCCGCAGCGGCCGCCACTGCACCGGCTAGCGCCCTGGTTCATCGTCGGGTTCCTGCTCCTCGCCGGCGCGCGATCTCTCGGGCTCACGCCCCTGGCGCTCGGCGCCCCAGCGGGCAACCTCGCCACCGCCCTCACCATCATCTCGATGGCGGCGCTGGGACTAGGCGTCGACTTCCGGGCCCTCGTCCGCGCCGGACCGCGCGTAAGCGCGGCGGTCACTCTATCGCTGATCGTGCTGGGACTTCTCGCCCTGGCGCTGGTGAGGGCGTTGGGCGTCGTCTGACGTCGACTGCGTTCGCGCTGTCTCGCCCCTAGACCCGGTGCGTCTCGCATGATGCTCGCGAGGCTCGGCCAGTCGAGGCTCGGCGGTGGTAGGCCCTAGGGGAGTCGAACCCCTCTTCCCAGATTGAAAATCTGATGTCCTAACCGATAGACGAAGGGCCCGCGGGAGGAGCGGCGGATATATCCGCGCCCCCCGGCGAGCGCAAGCGGGCCCGAGAGGCGGGCGCGTCGATCAGCCCCAGGCGCGCTCCACCGTCTCAACGGAGGGACAGGCTCGGAGCGCGGCCGCGATGTGCGTCAGGTGGCGCGCGTCCTTCACCTCGATCTCGATATCGGCGTCGAAGAATGACGAGTGGCGGTGGTGCATGGAGAGCCCGACGATGTTGCCCCCGGCCTCGCCGATGATGGCGCATGCCTGACCGAGCACGCCCGGCGCATCGAGGATAGTGGCGCGCAGGGCGGCCCGCGAGAAGGTGTTCCCGTTCGCCTCGCTCGTCCACTGCAGGTCGCGCCAAAGCTCTTCGCGATCCTCGTACTTGGCGAGCTCTGGGCAGTCGATCGCGTGCACGACAAGGCCTTTGCGACCCCGCGCGATGCCCACGATTCGATCGCCTGGCACCGGCTTGCAGCACTTGCCGAAGGTCAACTCGACACCTGGCGTGACGCCGCCGCCGCGCACGTAGAAATGGGCGGCCGGGCCGTCCTCGATCTTTCGCCGGGCCGTCGCGGCGGCGCGTTCGGACTCCTTCAGGCCCGGGAAGACCGCCTCGAGCACCTGGCCGGGCGTGACGCGACCCCGGCCGATTGCGTCATACAGCTCCGCGTCGCTGGCGAGCGCGAAGCGCTCCAGCGCCGGGCGCAGCGAAACGTCGCCCTTGCCCTTGCCCGCCGCCTCGAAGGTGCGCTCGAGCGAGGCGCGCCCGAGGCGCGTGAACTCCTCCTTTTCCGCCAAGCGAATATGGCGGCGGATAGCGGAGCGGGCGCGGCCGGTGATGGCGAGGGAGTTCCAGTCCTCGGGGGTCTTGGCCTTGGGCCCGCGCACGACCTCCACCACGTCGCCGTTGGCCAGCACGGTGCGCAGCGGGCGAAGCTCGCCGTTGATCTTCACGCCGACGCAGGAGTCGCCGATGTCGGTGTGCAATGCGTAGGCAAAGTCGAGCGGCAGTGCGCCTTTCGGCAGGCTGACCAGCCGCCCTTTCGGCGTGAACACGAACACCTGGTCGAGGAACATTTCCATCTTGGCGTGCTCGACCAGTTCGTCGGAATCGCCGCCGTGCTCGAGCACCTGGACGAGCTGCCTGAGGTTCACCAGCGGATCGCGCCCGCCAGCGGCCTCAGCCGCCTCGGGATCGAAGCCGTAGGACTGGTCCTTGTAGCGCCAGTGCGCGGCGACGCCCTCCTCGGCCACCAGGTCCATCGCCTCTGTGCGGATCTGCATCTCGATCCGCAGGCCCTTGGGCCCGACCACGGTGGTGTGGATCGAGCGGTAGTTGTTGCGCTTGGGCGTGGAGATGAAGTCCTTGAACCGCTCGGGCACGCACGGCCAGGTGCGGTGGATGACGCCGAGCGCGCGGTAGCAGTCGGCCTCGGCCGAGACGATCACCCGGAAGGCGAAGATGTCGGACAGCTGCGAGAAGCCGATCGACTTGCGCTGCAGCTTGCGCCAGATCGAGTAGGGGTGCTTCTGGCGGCCGAAGACGCGGGCCGGAACGCCGGCCGCCTCGAGCTTGGCCGAGATCTCCTCGCTGACCTGGGCCACCGCCTCGCCCTGGCCGGCGCGCAGGGTGTCGAGCCGGCGCACGATGGCGTCGCGGGCGACCGGGTTGAGCTGCGAGAAGGCCAGCTCCTCGAGCTCGATGCAGATCCGGTGGCAGCCGATCGAGCGGGCGAGCGGGGCGTAGATCTCCAGCGTCTCACGCGCGATGCGCTCGCGCTTGGCCGCGCTCTTGATGAAATGCAGCGTGCGCATGTTGTGCAGCCGGTCGGCCAGCTTGACCAGCAGCACGCGGACGTCGCGCGAGATGGCGAGAATGAACTTCCTGAGGTTCTCGGCCTGACGCTTGTGCTCTGCGGCCAGCTCCAGACGCGAGAGCTTGGTCACGCCCTCGACCAACCCGGCGATCTCCTCGCCGAAGACCCGCGCAATTTCGGCGCGCGTGACCTCGGTGTCCTCGATCACATCGTGGAGCAGGGCCGTGACGATCGTCGCCGTGTCCATCCTGTAGTCGGTGAGGATGCCCGCGACTTCGATGGGATGGGCGAAGTAGGGATCCCCGGACGCGCGCAGCTGCGAGCCGTGCGCCTTCATCGCGTAGACGTAGGCGCGGTTGAGCAGGGCCTCGTCAGCCGTGGGATCGTAGGCGGTGACCCGCTCGATCAGTTCGTACTGGCGCAGGAATTTGCGCGCCCCCGCCTCCGGCGGCGGCGTGATCCTTGCGTCGGTCTTGGGTCTTCGGCCGGCCGAGACCGGGACGGCCGTCAGGGTCGCCTGAAGGGAGAGCGGGGCTTCGCCTTCCGGACTCAGTAGCGCTCCTCCTGGCCGCCATCGCGGTCGCTCTGCAGGGCCCGCACCAGCTCCTGCTCGCTCATCTGCATGTGCGACGGATCCGCGAGCAGCGCCAGGGTCTCGGCCTCTTCTTCGGCCTCCGAATGCTCGTCGACCCGCTGCAGAGTGCCGATGAGCGTCTCCCTCAAATCCTCGGGATCAACGACGTCATCGGCGACCTCGCGCAGGGCGACCACCGGATTCTTGTCGTTGTCGCGATCGACCAGGATCTGACCGCCCGCCGAGATGGCGCGGGCCCTATGCGCCGCGAGCAGCACGAGGCCGAAACGGTTGGGAACCTTGTCGATACAGTCTTCGACGGTGACGCGCGCCATGTAAGATCTCGGAAAATCGCGGAAACCTGCAAGATAGAGGCGCGGAGAGCTTTGTGCAACGCTGCGGCCCATCGCATTGCGCTCGCGACTTGGCTCGCCCGCGGCGGACGCCTTCCGCTCCCGCGTCAGCGCAGGTCGCCCAGGGGCGCCGCGTCGGCGCCGACTGTGGCCGAACCGGCCAGCGCCTCAGCCGACCGCCCCAGGACTGGATGCGTCCATCCTGGCGCGATTTCGGCCAGCGGGCCCATGACGAACCGGCGCTCGGCCGCCCGCGGGTGGGGCACGATGAGGCCCGGCTCGTCGATTATCGACCGTCGGTAGGCGACGAGGTCGATATCGAGCGTGCGCGGGTCATTCGGCGCGCGCCTGGTGCGGCCGAACGTTGCCTCTAGGGCAAGGATTTGCGTCAACGTCGCGCGTGGCGAAAGGGCCGTCTCGACAAGCACGACCCCGTTGAGATAGGGAGGCGCGGTTGGATCGGGCCAGGCGGACGAGCGCCACCAGCCAGATCGCCGGACAACGCGCAATCCGACGCGCGGCAGGGCTGAAACCGCCGCTTCCAAAAGCGCTTCGAGGCTGGGATAGTCCCCAGTCAGGTTTCCGCCAAGCGCGAGGAAGATCGCCTCGTCATGGGCTGCGGATCGAGATTCCGGAAGGACTGGCACGTCAAATGACCTTCTATCCCACGGAGCGTCTGGCCCTCTTCATCGACGGCGCCAATCTCTACTCGTCGGCGAAGGGGCTCGGGTTCGACATCGATTACAAGCGCCTGCTCGAGGAGTTCCGGCAGCGCGGCGTGCTCGTGCGCGCATATTATTACACGGCGCTGGTCGAGGAGCAGGACTACTCCCCGATCCGGCCCTTGGTCGACTGGCTCGACTACAACGGCTTCATGCTCGTGACCAAGAGCGCGCGCGAGTACGTCGACGCGACCGGGCGGAAGCGGTGGCGCGGCGACATGGACGTGGATCTGGCGGTCGACATGATGGAGATCGCCGAACGCGTCGACCACGTCGTGCTGTTCTCCGGCGACGGTGACTTCCGTCGGCTCGTCGAGGCGGTCCAGCGCAAGGGCGTGCGCGTGACCGTGGTCTCGACGGTGAAGTCGCAGCCGCCGATGGCCTCCGACGACCTTCGCCGCCAGGCCGACGTCTTCGTCGACCTCGCCGACCTCGCCGACATCATCGGCCGCCCCGCCCGGCTGCCGCGCGTCATCCAGGAAGCGAAAGCCAACGCCAGAGCCGCCCGAGGCGAGCAGCAGGAGGCGGATGTCGAGACCTGAGTTCGGGCGCGAGCGTGCGCCGGTCGCGCCTGAACCCGCGCGTGACTGTCAGCTTTGCCCCAGGCTCGTCGCCTATCGGAAGGAGAACCAGGCCGCGCACCCTGACTGGTGGAATGGCCCGGCGCCTTCGTTCGGCGATCCGGACGCACGCCTTCTGGTCGTGGGCCTGGCTCCGGGCCGCGCAGGCGCCAACCGCACGGGGCGACCGTTCACGGGCGATTTCGCCGGCGTGCTTCTCTACGAGACCCTCGGCGCCACGGGCTTCGCGACGGGGCGCTACGAGGCGCGGCCTGACGACGGGCTGAAGCTCGTCGGCTGCATGATCACTAACGCTGTGCGCTGCGCCCCGCCCGGCAACAAGCCGGAGACCGCCGAAGAGGCCGCCTGCCGCCCGTTCCTGGCCGCCCGCATCGCCTCCCTGCCGCGGCTGAAAGTGATCGTGACCTTGGGTGATGTGGCCCGTCGCAACGTCCTGCGCGCGCTCGGGCTGAGGCCCACGTCCGCCGCCCCCGGCCACGGGACGCGACAGGCTGCGGCGGGATACTTGCTGATCAACAGCTACCATTGCTCGCGGCTCAACACGAACACAGGTCGGCTCACGCCCGCCATGTTCCGGCAGGTGTTCGAGGCCGCCCGCACCGCGCTGGATGAAGGCTAGCCCCTTGCCGGCGGGTGGCCGGCCCGCGTGCGCATCGGCTATGTCTCTGCGGCTTGACCGAATTGGGGGAGAACCTCCGCGTGGACCTCCGCATACTGAGCAGCGGCGACATCCGCCGGCTCCTCCCGATGCCAGCGGGCGTAGATTTGATGGAGCGCGCGATGATCGCCGTCTCCGCAGGCCGCGCCCGCATCCCGCTCCGCTCGACGCTACCGGTCTCCGCCGGCAACCTGATGGGCTTGATGCCCGGATACCTGGCGGATCCCGAGTGCTTCGGCGTAAAGGCCCTGAGCCTTTTTCCACGCAATCCCGCAGCTGGGCTTTCATCACACCTCGGGCTTGTCGTGCTGTTCGAGCCTGAGCATGGCCAACCGGTCGCGATCCTGGATGCGGCCGAACTGACCGCGATCCGGACGGCCGCCGTCAGCGGCCTGGCGACCCGCCTGCTCGCCCGTCCTGACGCAGCCGACCTCGCCATCCTGGGGGCGGGCGAACAGGCGCGCAGCCACCTTGCCGCAATGGTGGCGGTCCGGAACGTCCGGCGGGTGCGTGTCTGGTCGCGTTCGACCGATCACGCGGTGGCTTTCGCCGACGAGATGAGCGCCCACGTCGGCATGGCGATCGAGGTCGCCCGCGACGTGCGGACGGCCGTGGCCGGGGCCGACATCGTCTGCACCGTCACCGCCTCCTCCCAGCCCATCCTGCACGGCGACTGGATCGGGCCGGGCGCTCATCTGAATATCGTCGGCTCGAGCCGCGCGACCGCCGTCGAGATCGACACGCCGCTGGTGGCCAAGGCGCGGTTCTTCGTGGATTTCCGTGAATCTGCGACCAACGAAGCCGGCGAATACCTGCGCGCGCTGGAAGCGGGCGCAATCACCGCCAACCATATCCTGGGCGAGATCGGCGCTGTGGCGAGCGGCCACGTTGCGGGCCGCGTCTCCCCGGCCGACATCACCATCTTCAAGTCGCTGGGCATCGCCGCTGAAGACCTGGCGGCCGCCCACTTCGTGCTGCAGGCGGCCATCGAGCAGGACGTGGGCCAGGTGGCGCGGCTCTGAGCGGCGCGCGCGCCCGCCCCTACCCTCGCTCTCGCATCAGCCGGCCTTGCTCGCGCTTCCAGTCACGCTCGGCCTCGGTCGCCCGCTTGTCGTGCGCTTTCTTGCCACGGGCCAGCGCCACCTGCAGCTTCACGAGACCCCGGTCGTTGAAATAGAGCCGGGTCGGCACCAGCGTACGCCCTTCCCTCTGCGCAGCCCCGATCAGCTTGTCGATCTCGCGTCGGCGCATCAGGAGCCTGCGCACGCGGCGGGGCTCATGGTTGAAGCGGTTGGCCGGTCCGTATTCCGGGATGTGGGCGTTGATCAGCGCGAGCTCGCGCCCCTCGACCCCGACATAGGATTCGGCGATATTGGCGCGCCCCTCACGCAGGGCCTTCACTTCGGTGCCGGTCAGAGCCAGGCCTGCTTCGAAAGTCTCGTCGAGAAAGTAGTCGAACCTCGCCCGCCGGTTCTCGGCGATCAGTTTGGACATGCGCCGGCCTCGCGCATGGCCTCCAGGATCTGGGGCTTCACGGCGTCGGCGCAAGGCGCGATTGGCAGGCGCGCCTCTTCAGCGCACAAGCCCAGCCGAGCCATGGCGAACTTGGTCGGCGCCGGAGAAGCGTCGAGGAAAAGCGCCTTGTGCAACCGCACCAGTTTGTCTTGGCGCGCCAAGGCGCCGGCCCAGTCGCCGCGCATCAGAGCGTCATAGAACTCAGCGCACGCCTTGGGGACCACGTTCGCAGTCACCGAGATGCACCCGTGGCCGCCGTGCCCCACGTAGCCGAGGGCGGTCGGATCGTCGCCCGACAGCATCACCCAGCCGTCCCCGCACATCAGCCGCTGCAGGCTGGCGCGAGCCAGATCGCCGGTGGCGTCCTTGACGCCCACGATGTTCGGAAGCTTCGAGAGGCGTTCGAGCGTCTCGTTGGAAATGTCAACGCTGGTGCGCGACGGCACATTGTAGACCAGCACCGGCAGATCGACGGCGTCGCTGATCGCCGCGTAATGTCGATAGAGACCTTCCTGGCCGGGACGGTTGTAGTACGGCGTGACCACCAGCGCCGCATCCGCACCGACCGACTTGGCGTGCCGGACGAGCTCGATGGCCTCGGTCGTCGAGTTGGAGCCTGCGCCCGCGATCACCGGCACACGCCCCCTCGCCGTCTCGATGCACAGTTGCACGACCCGGCGGTGCTCGTCGTGGCTCAGCGTCGAGGTCTCGCCCGTCGTGCCGACCGGCACCAGGCCATGCACCCCTGCTTCAATCTGTCGCTCGACCAGCGCGACGAACGCGGCTTCGTCGAGCGCGCCGTCGCGAAAGGGTGTCACGAGCGCGGTGAACACGCCGCGGAAGGAAGGTCGGGCCATCGAGTGCAAGAAGCCGTGAATTCACCGGGTATTAACCCGGCTGTATGGGAGGCTCTGGACAATATGAGTCGCAGACGCGGGCCGCAACCCGCGCCCTGCTGTCTTGGTGATGACGGCGCATCCGGAGGGCCGCTTGCCCACGAAGCTAGACGCGCGACGTGCGCTCACGGCCTGCGCTTCGGCGCTCGCATTGGCCGGGCTGGCGGTGGCCGGGAGCGCACTCGCTTCCGACACGCCCGGCGTGGAGACGCTGACCTACACGATCCGCCAGCCGCTGGGTCAGAGCGATCAGGACAACCTTCGCCGTGTGCTCGACGCCGCCAGGCAGGGTGATGCTCAGCGCATCCGCAGCCTGATGAGCGAGATCGATGATCCTCTCGCGCGCAAGATCGCCCTTTGGGCGCTGATCGAGGCCGACCCGGACGGCATGAGCTACGCCGAACTCGAAGGCGCCCGCCGCGACCTAGCTGGCTGGCCCGACGCGGCCAAACGCGAATCGGCGACCGAGAAGATGCTCGACGGCAGCGGGCTGTCGCCGCGCGACGTTATCGCCTGGTTCGCCGGCGCCGACCCGACCACGCCCGAAGGCGCGATGGCCCTGGCGTCGGCCTACGAGTCGGTCGGCCAGACCCCCCGCGCGGCGGAGGTGATCCGCCATATCTGGCGCACGAAGCCGTTCGACGCGTCTGTGCAGGCTCAGATGCTCACCCGCTTCTCGGCCCTGCTGAGCGCCGACGATGACGCGGCGCGCGAGGACATGCTGCTCTACGGCGCGCAAGGCCAGGCGGCGCGCGACCTGCTGCCCTTGCTGACGCCCGACCAGCGGGCGCTCGCCGAGGCGCGCATGGCGATCCGCGACGGCGACGGCGGGGATGCGGTCGACACGCTCCCGACCAGCGTGCGCAACGCGCCAGGGCTCTACTACGAGCTCATGCTGGCGGCCTCCCGCCGTGGCGACACACAAGGCGCGCTGGAATACATGCCGCGCCTGACGACCGCCCTGCCTGACGAAGAAGCGCAGCGGCGGATGTGGAAACTGCGCAAGCCGCTGATGATCTCGGCGCTGCAGGCCGGCGACATCCAGGGCGCCTATCGCGCCGCAGCCGATACCGGCATCGACCAAGGGGCCGACGCCGCTGACGCGGAGTTCTACGCCGGCTGGCTGGCGTTGACGCGCATGCACGACCCGAAGCTCGCGGACGAGCACTTCGCCAGACTTCTGGCGGTGGGCACGTCGCCGATCACGCTGAGCCGCGCGTACTACTGGAGGGGACGCGCGGCCGAGGCCGGGGGCGACATGTTGAACGCGCAACTGTTCTACGGCGAGGGCGCCCAGTACCAGACCGCGTTCTACGGCCAGCTCGCCGCGGCCAAGGCCGGCATCACCACCATCAGTCTCGGCTCCGACCCTGTCATCACCGCCGCCGATCACGCCCGCTTCGAGGATCGCGAGCCGATCAGGGCCGCCCGCATGATTGAAGAGACCGGCGCGAAGGAGACGTTCGCAAGGTTCGTGCTGGCGCTGGCAAGAACATTGCCCAACGCCGCCGAAGCCGCCGAACTCGTCGATCTGACCCGCGGTTATGGCCAGCAATTCCTCTCGATGAAGGTGGTGCGGGTCGCGGCGCAGCGCGGCTACATCCTGCCGATCCGCGGCTACCCCTTGCGCACGCCGCCGACGGTTCCCGGCGCTCCCGAGGCGGCGTTCGTGCTCGGCATCACGCGTCAGGAGAGCGGTTTCGACCCGGACGTGCGCTCCGGCGCCGGCGCCGAGGGGATGATGCAACTGATGCCGAGCACCGCGGCGATCCTCGCCCGCAAGCTGGGCTATTCCTATGGCGCCGCGCGCCTTGACGACGCCGACTACAACATGACGCTTGGGTCGTCGTACCTCGGCCAGCTCGTGGACCGCTTCGACGGCTCCTACGTGATGGCCGCGGCCGCTTACAACGCAGGCCCTGGCCGCCCGAGCGCTTGGGCCGCGGAGTGCGGCGATCCTCGCTCGCCCAGCGTCGACCCGGTCGACTTCATCGAATGCATTCCCTTCAGCGAGACCCACGACTACGTCATGCGCGTCCTCGAGGCGACGCAGGTCTATCGCGCGCGCCTCGCGGGCGGCACCGCCCGCCTCACGCTTGCTGCGGACCTGCGGCGCGGCGGAGACTACGCGTACGGCTCACCGGCGCGGGGCGCGACCGAGGCCTCAGCCATGCCATCCACGCTCGCCGGAGTCCGCTGAGCGGTCAGCCGTCGGGCGCTGAGCACAAGGCCGCCGGGCGCATCGACGAGGGCGCCTTCGAGGCCGAACACCGTAGCCAGGACCTTCGGCGAAAGCGCGTCGCGCGGCGCGCCGAGCGCCGCCAGCGCGCCTGAATGGAGCACCGCAATCCGGTCGCAGGCCCGGGCCGCGAGGGCGAGGTCGTGGCTGGTCACCACGACAGCGGCGCCGGCGCGCGCGCGGGCCCGCAGACGTTCCAGGATCAGCATCTGAGCCTCGGGGTCCAGGCCGGCTGCGGGCTCGTCGGCCACCAGCAGAGGCGCTCCAGTCGCGAGCAAGCGCGCGAGCAGCACCCTGGCCCGCTCGCCGCCCGACATGTCGAGCACGCCTCGGCGAGCGAGTGCGCCGACCTCCAGTTGCTCCAGACACTCACGCGCCACCGCCAGGGCCTGGTGCGCTGGCAGCCCTACGGCGCCCAGCGCGACAACATCCTCGGCCGGCATGTTCCACGCCACGCGCCTTTCCTGCGGAAGATACGCGGCGAGGAAGGCGCGGCGGGCGTCGCTCAGGCGCTCCAGCGGCGCGCCACCCAGCCAAACCTCGCCGCCTTCGCGACGCTGCAGACCGAGCGCGGCGCGCAGCAGCGTCGTCTTACCCGCGCCGTTCGGTCCGACGAGGCCCAGCATCTCGCCGCGTTCCGCGCCAAACGACACGCCCTCGAGCACGCGGCGGTCGCGGCGCGTGACGGTCAGGCCGCGCAACTCCAGCGCTGCGCTCATGCGCGCCAGCTCCGCGAGGCGCGCCAGGCGACGAGCGCGAAGAGCGGCGCGCCGAAGAGCGCCGTGACAACCCCGAGGCGCAACTCCTCCTCCGTGGGGATCACGCGGGCGAGAAGGTCCGCGAGGGTGAGCAGGATGGCGCCGGCGAGCGCCGAGGGGGCGAGCGTCCGCGCGGGATCATCCGACACCGCGCCACGCACGAGGTGCGGCGCCGCGAGGCCGACGAACCCGATCACGCCGGCCAGCGACACCGAAGCGCCAGTAAGCAGCGCCGCGCCGACGAGAGCGGCCACGCGCAGCCGCGCCATCGGAAGGCCGGACATCGCCGCGCTTTCATCGCCCAGGGTCAGCATGCGCAAACCTTCGGCGGCGTAGAGGCAGAGCGCCGCGCCAAGACCCATCGGTGCGAGCGCGGGTGGAAGGTCGCTCCAGTCGCGGTTGGCGACCGAGCCCTGCAGCCAGCTCAGGATTTCCGCTGTCGTCACCGGTGACGGTGACAGGTTGAACACGAGCGCCGTGAGCGCGCCGCCGAGCGCGGCCAGCGCGATGCCGAACAGAATCAGGGTCTCGGGCTCGCGAAAGCGCGCGGCGATCACAGCCACCACCCCACCCGCCCCGAGCGCGCCCAGAAGGGCGGCGGTCTCCAGCGCGCCGGCCATGGCGCCCAGCCCAAGCGTGATCGCCAGAGCCGCAGCGCAGCCGGCCCAGGCCGAAACCCCCAGCACGCCCGGCTCGGCCAAGGGATTGCGCAGCAGACCCTGCATCACAGCGCCCGCGAGCCCCAGCGCCGCTCCGACCAGCGCCGCGCAGGCGCCTCGCGGCGCTCGGATGGCGAACAGTATCTCTCCCGGCGGCGAGCCCGGGTCTGACAGCGCCTGCGCGTACTGGCCGAGGCTGAGCATCGTCTCGCCAAAGGCGATCGAGAGCGCGAACGCCGCGGCGAGAGCGAGGACCAGCAAGGCGGCGAGGCGCATCCGCCCCTTCTAGCGCGATGGCGAGCGGCGCGCTTCCGCCAACGCGAGCGCGCCGTCAGCCGCGCTCCAGTCGGCGCAGGCCAGATCCAGGCCTGGCAACGACGCGATCGTCCGCCGCGCGGCCAGCGCGCGCAGATAGCCGTTGCCGGCGATGGTCCAGTGCTGCCGCCCGCCCCCGAGGTCGCGGAAGAACCCGAGCACCAGCGCCTGCGGGGGATCGACCACGAGAGCTTCCAACGACACCGGCGCGTAGCCGGGCGCGTCCGAAGAAGGGGCGAGGCCCGCGCCCGCCAGCATCGCGCCGACCAGGGTGTCCGAGCCGGCGGTGAACCCGCCCGGCGTCAGGTAGAGCGCCCGCGCGCCACCCCATGCGCCGCGGGCTTGCGCCAACTCGCGGTCCATGCGGGCGATGAGCGCCTCTCCCGCCGCCGGCTGGCCGAGCGCCGCCGCCACCTTGCGGATATTGGCGCGGACTCCGGCGAAACTGCGCGCCTCGTCGATCTGCACCGGCGTCACCCCCCAGCGCCTCAGCACGACGGGCAGCCGCGGGTCTGGCGTCCACGCATAGACGGCGACCGTGGCGCGCGCGCCGAGAACCGCCTCGAGGGTCGGCCGTACCTGCGGTAGTCCGACCGCGCGCGCCCGCTCGGCGGAATCCGGGTTCAGCGCCCGCTTGGAGAGCGCGACGATCTCGTCCCGCGGCGCCAGCGCCAGCACGAATTGGTCGCCGCACTGGTCGAGCGACACGATGCGCGGCGCAGCTGCGGCCGCGCCGAACGCGGACGCGAAGGCCACGAACGCCGCAACGAGGAGCGCGAGGCGCAACGAGGTCGCTCTAGCGGGAGATGTGGCCGTGCAGCAGCCCTCCGACGGTCAGCCTGATCAGCTGATCGGTCGGGGTCCACTTGATGTCCGGCCGCGTGATCATCAGCGCGACGAGGCCGTGGCATGCCGCCCAGAGCGCCAACGCCGCGCTCTCGGCGTCTCCCGCCCGCAGCCGGCCCTCCGCTTCGATCTCGCGCACCACCCCGGCGTAGCGGGCGTAGCACTGCTCCCCGATCTCCCGTGTCGCCGCCTGGATAGGCCCAAGCGCGCCGTTGCGCGGCGGCGGCGAACAATAGACCAGGCGATAGGCGTTCGGGTGCTCCAGGCCCATTCTCACGTAGGCCTCCAGAATCAGCCGAATTCGCGTGACCGAATCATCGGGCCGGCCGGCGATCTCGGTGTTCTGGTCAAGCAGCGTCTGCATCGCGCCCTGACAGATCTCGTGGAGGATCGCGTCCTTGTCCGGGAAATGCATGTAGAGGGCTGTCGACGACACGCCGACCTCATCGGCGATCTTGCGAATCGTGGCGCCCTCGTAGCCCTCGGCGACGAAGATCCGTTCGGCCGCTTCCAGGATTTCGGCGCGGCGCAGATGCCCGTCGCCCTTCGCCTTGCGCGCCGACTTCGCCGGCTTGGTCAGAACTCCATCCACGAGACGCCCGCCCGAACACCGTTGCGAATGCGCGAGTTAAGGCGTTTCTCGCGCGCTGGGCAAGGGCGCCTACCGGCCTTGCCGGCGGTCGGCCGCGCGGCTGGACGACCGTGGCCGGAAGCGCCTAAGGCGGGCCCATGGCGCCCACCATCGCCCCCTCGCCGACCGTGATGCGCACTGGCGCGTGGGACGACTACGCCCTTCTCGACTCCGGCGCGGGCCGCAAGCTCGAGCGCTACGGGTCCTTCCGTGTCATGCGTCCGGAGCCGCAGTGCCTGTGGCGGCCGCAGGCGGCGGAATGGGCGAGCGTCGACGCCAGGTTCGACCCCGAAGGCGATGAGGACACCGGCCGCTGGCGTTTCGCGGGCCCCGCGCCCCAACCCTTCCCGCTGGCCTGGCGAGGCGTCCGGTTCCATGGCCGTTTCACAGCGTTCCGGCACCTCGGGTTCTTTCCCGAGCAGGCCGCAAACTGGGATTGGCTACAAACCCGCCTGTGTGCGTCGGCGAGAGAGCACAGGATCCTGAACCTTTTCGGCTATACGGGGGTCGCGTCCCTGGTCTGCGCGGCCGGGGGCGCGCAGGTCACACATCTCGATGCGTCGCGCCGCGCCGTCGGCTGGGCGCGGGAGAACGCCGACTTGTCGGGGCTCGGCGATGCGCCGATCCGCTGGCTGACGGAAGATGCGCGCAAATACGTGCAGCGCGAGGTGCGGCGTGGCTCGCGCTACGACGGAATCATCCTGGATCCGCCGAAATTCGGCCGTGGTCCTGGCGGCGAGGTATGGCGCCTGCTGGACGACCTGCCCGAGCTCACCGCCGCCTGCGCCGCGCTGCTGGCGCCGGGCGCTTCGTTCCTGCTTCTCAACGCCTACGCCGAGCGCATTTCGGGCCTTGCTCTCGCGGGGCTGCTGGCCGAGGCGCTGGCAGCCCGGGGCGGGCGGATCGACTGGGGCGAACTGGCCCTGATGGAAGAGAACCGTCCTCGCGGCGTCGGCGTCTCCTTCTTCGCACGCTGGAGCGCAGAGCCTTGACGCGGAAGGTCACTTCGCTCGCCAACCCGACCGTGAAGGCCGCGCGGGCACTGCACATGCGCAAGGCGCGGGAAGAAACCGGGCGGTTCCTCGCCGAGGGACTCAAGATCGTGACCGAGGCGGTCGAACTCGGCCGCGCACCCCGCATTTTGCTCTACAGCGCCGAGGCCGCCACCCATCCGCTGCTGCGGCGCGCCGTGGCTGAGACCGAAGCCGCCGGCGGCGAGGCGATCGAGGTCAGCCACGACATTCTCGGCAAGGTCTCCAGGCGCGAAAATCCGCAGACCGTCGTCGCCGTCCTCGACCAGGCGTTCGCGCCGCTCACGTCGCTGGTCCCAACCGCAGCCAGCTGCTGGGTGGCCCTGGAGGCGGTCCGGGACCCCGGCAACCTCGGCACGATCGTGCGGACGGCCGACGCAGCCGGCTGCGGCGGCGTGATCCTGGTGGGCGACTGCTGCGACCCGCACTCCGTCGAGGCGGTGCGCGCGACCATGGGCTCGATCTTCGCCACGCCAATCGCCAGGGCGACGACGGCCGAGTTCCTTGCCTGGCGCGAGGTCTGGCCTGGATCGGTGGTGGGTACGCTGCTCACCGCCACGACCGACTTCCGATCCGCCGCTTACGCCCGCCCGTCGCTGATCCTGATGGGCAACGAGCAGGCAGGCCTCACCCCTACCCTCGCCGCCGCTTGCGACGTGGCGGTCAAGATCCCGATGCGCGGGCGCGCCGACAGCCTAAATCTGGCGGTCGCGACCGGGATCATGATCTACGCGGCGACGACGTAATGGCGTAGGCTGGACCCTCTAGGAAAGGGACCGTCATGCGCGCCGAGAAGTTTCATATCCACCGCGTCGCCGGCGCGCTCGGGGCCGAGATCGGCGGCGTGGACCTTTCGGCGGACCTGCCCGGCGCGACCATCGCCGATATCCGCGCAGCGCTCGTCGAGCATCAGGTGATCTTCTTCCGCGGCCAACGGCTCGCACCCGAGGCGCAGGTGCGGCTCGGGGCCCGGTTCGGGCCGCTCAACATTCACCCCTATGTCGCGGGCATGCCGGCGCATCCGGAGGTGATGGAGATCGTCAAGGAGCCCGAGGACAGGGTGAACTTCGGAGGCGGCTGGCACTCAGACATGAGTTTTCTAGAGCGGCCGGCGATCGGTTCCATCCTCTACGCGGTCGAGGTTCCCGAGTTCGGCGGCGACACGCTGTTCGCCAGCCAGGCCGCCGCTTTCGAGGCGCTGACGCCGGCGCTCAGGCGGACGCTCGAGGGGCTGCGCGCCGTGCACTCGGCGGCGCGCGAGTATTCGTCGCAAGGCCATTCGGCCCAGAGGCGCAAGTCAATGAGCGTCGTCGAGGCCGAAGGCGCGGTCGGCGAGTACGTCCATCCGGTCGTGCTCGTCCATCCGGAAAGCGGCCGGAAGGCGCTCTACGTGAACCCCGCCTTCACGGTCCGGTTCGAAGGCTGGTCGGCGCGCGAGTCTCGCCCGCTGCTCGAGTTCCTCTTCCAGCATTGCCGAAGCGAGGCCTTCACCTGCCGCTTCCGCTGGGAAGCCGGCTCGGTGGCGTTCTGGGACAACCGCCAGGTCTGGCACTACGCGCTCAACGACTACCCCGGCCAGCGCCGACACATGCGCCGCGTCACAGTCGACCCCTGGCCGACCGAGAGAGCGACGCCCCGCGCCGCTGCGCTCGCAGGAGCCGACTGAGGACTGTCACGTCCCTCGTGGCTTGGCGCGCGTCGTGGGCTGGGCCGCAGCGGGATCCTCGGGCCAGACGTGCCTGGGATAGCGGCCGCGCATCTCCTTGCGGACCTCGGCCCAGGCGCCGCGCCAGAATCCGGGCAGGTCCTTTGTGACCTGGATCGGACGGTGAGCGGGCGACAAGAGCGCAAGCGTCAGCGGCGCGCCGGCGACCGTCGGGTGCGTGGTCAGTCCGTAAAGCTCCTGGACACGAACATCGATGCGCGGTCCGCCCTCCGCCGCGTAATCGATTTCGAACCGCGAGCCGGTCGGCGCCTCGAAGCGGGCCGGCGCCTCCCGCTCGAGGCGGCGGAGCGCGTCATACGGCATCCACGCCCGCAGGGCCGCCACGAGATCGGCGTCCGACAACTGCGCCAAGGCGCTCTTGCCAACCAGCGCTGGCGCCAGCCACGCGTCAAGGTCGCGGAGCAGGGCCGCATTGGAAAGGTCCGGCGCAGACGGGTCGCGGGCGTGCAGGAAAGCGGCGCGGGCGCGCAGGGCGGCTGAGCCCGCGCCCCATGGCAGCGCCGCAAGCCCGCGCCGCCGCACCTCCACGAGCAAGGCTTCGCGGATCATGTCCGGGTCGGGGCTGGCGACGATCCGCTCGTCGAGCACGAGCCGGCCCAGCGCCGAGACTTCCTTGGCGCGCAGGCGTCCGCCACTGTCGGGCTCCAGCCGCGTCTCACGGATGAGCCGATCCGAGAAGGCCGCCCTGAGGTCGGCCTCGTCCAGTTCCGCTGCGAGCAGCACGCGATCGCGCGCCTCCCCGCCGCCCAGTTCCGCGATGGCGAGCCAGCGAGCCTTGGCCAATGTCTCGCCAGGATCGACGTGGGCGCCGCGGCCCGTCGCCAGCTGGAAGTGACCTGCGCCGCCGCGAGCCTTGGCGACGCGCTCGGGCCAGGCCTCGGCCAGCAGCAGCGCATCGCTCAGCGCTGCCGCGCCCTGCCCTTCGCCCGCCTCGCGCGCCCAACGACCGGCAAGCGCCGCGGCATCGCGGGCGCGGCGGCTGCGGTCGCGAGCGAACCCATCCAGCCGCGTCTCGAGGTCGATCGATCGGCCGCCGAGGCCGCGTTCGACGATCAGCGCCGCGATGCTGGCGGCGCGGCTCGCCTGCCCGGAGGCGGCCGCCCGCAAGACCATGTGGGCGAGGCGTGGCGGCAGCGGGACGCCAGCCATCCGGCGGCCGTGCGACGTCAGCGCGCCGGCCGCGTCGAGGGCGCCGAGTCGCTGCAGCAGCGTGCGGGCCTCGGCCATGGCGGCGGCGGGCGGATGATCGAGGAAAACCAGGCCCGACCCGTCGCCGGCGCCCCACAGCGCGAGATCCAGCGCCACGCGGGCGAGGTCGGCCTCCAGGATCTCCGGTCGGTCGAACGGGACGAGGCCGCGTGTCTCGGGCTCGTCCCACAACCGGTAGCAGACGCCGGGCTCCGTGCGCCCGGCTCGGCCCCGGCGCTGCTCGGCGGCGGCAGCGGAGACGCGCACGGTGTCGAGCCGGGTGAGGCCGCCGCCAGGGTCGTAGCGCGGGACGCGGGCGAGACCGGCGTCGATCACCACCCGGACGCCCTCGATGGTGAGGCTGGTCTGAGCGATGGAGGTGGCGAGCACCACCTTGCGACGACCTGGCGGCGCCGCTGCGATGGCGCGGTCCTGAGCAACGGGGTCCAGCGCGCCGTAGAGAGGGGCGAGCTCGACCGTCGAGTCCGCCAGCTGGTCGCGCAGGCGCTCGGCCACGCGCTCGATCTCGCGTTGCCCTGGAAGGAAGACGAGCAGGCTGCCGGATTCCTCGGCAAGCGCCCGTCGGATCGCCCGAACGGTCTGATCTTCGATCCGCTCACGCGCGTCCCGACCCAGGTAGCGCGTCTCCACAGGGAACATGCGCCCACGGCTCTCGATGACCGGCGCGTCGTCGAGCAGCGCGGCGACGGGCGCAGGATCGAGGGTCGCGGACATGACGACGAGGCGCAGATCCGGGCGCAGGTGCGCCTGCGCGTCCCGGGCGAAGGCGAGACCGAGGTCGGCGTCAAGACTGCGCTCGTGGAACTCGTCGAACAGTACGGCCGCAACGCCGTCCAGCCCCGGATCGGCCTCGATCATCCGGGTGAATACGCCCTCGGTGACCACCTCGACGCGGGTGGCGGCCGAGACCCGGGCCGCCAGGCGCACGCGGTAGCCGACGCGCTCCCCCACGCGCTCGCCCAGCGTTGCGGCCATCCGCTCGGCCGCGGCGCGGGCGGCGATCCGGCGAGGCTCGAGCACGATCACCTTGCCCCTGGCCGCCCACGGCTCGTCGATCAGCGCGAGCGGCGTCACGGTGGTCTTGCCTGCGCCCGGCGGGGCGACGAGCACGGCGGACGAGCGCGCCGCGAGCGCGTCCTTCAGCGCCGGCAGGGCGTCGTGGATCGGCAGCATGGCCCCGCTATGTAGTCGGTGTCGCCGCTGACAGCACGCTGGCGAGGGCCGCGTCGATGCTCGCCGCCTGACGCTAGCCGACGTGCCCACCACCACGGCCTTCGCCAACCGCGAGCGACGGCTGGCGGTGACGGCGACCGCGCGCCGGCGGGCCGGTCGCCCCGCTTGTGGCCTCAGGGCTCAGGGTGCGGCGCAGCCATCGGAGCGAGTTCGTCCGGCACGGTCGCCACGCCTTTGCCGAGCTTGGAGTTCCAGAGGCCGAACACGAAGTAGATCGCGAAGCCGATCAGCATGTAGACGGTGAAGAAGTTCCGCGTCTTCTCCACGCCCATCAGGCTCATGAGCAGCGTCAGGCACATGATCGCCCCGAGGACCGGCACGATCGGATAGAGCGGCGCCTTGAACGGGCGCGGCATCGCAGGGTGCGTGACGCGCAGGTAGATCACCGTGACGCAGACGATCGTGAACGCCGACAGCGTGCCCACGTTGGTGACCTCGGACAGCGTATCGAGCGACAGGAACCCGGCGCTGCCGGCCGCGACGATCCCGACGATGATGGTGTTGATCCACGGCGTCTTGAACCGCTTGTGCACCGCCGCCAGCTGCGGCGGCAGCAAGCCGTCGTGGCTCATGGTGTAGAAGATGCGCGTCTGGCCGTAGAGCAATACGAGCATGACGCTGGAGAGACCCGCGATAGCGCCCAGTTTGACCAGCTCCGCGAACCAGGTGACGCCCATGGCGTCGACCGCGGTCGCAATCGGCGCCGGCCCGTCGAGCTGGGCGTAGGGCACGATCCCCACCAGCACGGCGCAGGTTGCGATGTAGAGGATGGTGCAGACGATCAGAGACCCGATGATGCCGATCGGCATGTCGCGCGCCGGGTTCTTAGACTCCGCTCCGGCCGTGGAGACAGCCTCGAACCCGATGTAGGCGAAGAAGATCACCGCGGCGCCGTGGATCACGCCGCCCAGGCCGTAGCGGGAGGTCTTGGCGCCGGTGACCGTGTCCCAGAGCGCTCGCCCGATCTGATGCCAGATGTCCATCGGCGTCCCGGGCGGCGGCGCTGGGATCTGCGCCGGGATCAGCGGCGACCAGAGCGCGGGCTTCACGTAGAACGCGCCCAGCGCAATGAAGGCGACCACCACCGAAACCTTGATGGCCACGATGATGTTGTTGGCGGTCGCCGATTCCGAGATGCCGACGATCAGCAGGGAGGTGACGGCCGCGATGGCGAGGATAGCGGGCAGGTTCATCACCCCGTGACTCACGGCGCCGGCCGCCGTCCTCACTTCGACGCCAGGCGCCGCCGTCAGCTCCGGGATAACGCTGATATGCAGATCCTGCAGCAGGCTTACGAAATAGCCCGACCAGCCCACCGCGACCGTGGAGGCCGCGAGCCCGTACTCGAGCAGCAGCAGGACCCCCATGATCCAGGCCACGACCTCTCCGGTCGAGGCGTAGCTGTACGAATAGGCCGAGCCGGAGACCGGCAGGGCGGACGCCAGCTCGGCGTAGCAAAGCGCGACGAGGCCGCAGAGCACCCCTGTGATCACGAACGAAATCATGATGCCCGGGCCCGCCCACTCCGCCGCCGCGTGGCCCGTGAGCACGAAGATGCCGGTGCCGATGATGCAGCCGATACCAAGCAGCACGAGGTTGAGGGCGCCCAAGGACCGCTTCAGCTCGGTATGCGCGGTCTCAGCATGGATCAGTTCCACCGGCTTTCGCTGGAACATGCGTCCGACGACGCCGATGCTGGCCATTGCGCTTCCCCACGACTCCTGGAGACCACGCTAGCTGCGGCGCCCGGTCTCGGCAATGCAGCCCGCCGCTAGGCCTCTCCGACGGCCCAGATACGCCTCAGGAGCGCGACGCGGGTCGAAATCGCATGGTCGAGGGCGGCCGCACGCGTCGGATCGGCCGCGGCCTCCCGGGCGGCGCGGTCGGCGTCGATCCGGCGGTGCAGGTAGGCGGCCATGCCGATAGGATACGTGGCCGGCGCGCCAGCAGCCTCGAGAAGCCGAGCCTTGTCCGCCCCGGCGAGCGGCGCGCGGCGGAAGCCAAGCGTCCGCAGGCGCTCTGCAAACGCCTGACGGTGCGCGAGGCTCACGAGGATGAGCACCTTGCGGTGGCCGGCGAACGCGGCATGGGCGTTGCCGAACATCCGATCCTCGCGCGCCTCGCCCTCGGCGCCTCCTTCTGCGTCCGCCATCCGCCAGTCGAAGCCGAGCGCCGGGATGCCGGCGTCGCGCGAAACGAGCGTCGCGTAGAGCGCCTCGACCGGTCCGTCGGCCAGATTGTCCCGAGCCATTTCCTCCGGAGGCATCTCGACCAGCACCACGTCTGGCCTGAGGCGTGTGATCACCCCGCGTAGGCGGCCAAGGGACTGGTCGGATTTGGTCGTCTGGGGTGCGACCGTCCCCAGCAGGTAGATTTCCTCGCCCATAGCGCCGACGAAGCGTTCGAACGCGGTCTCTCGGAACCTGGCCGGCGAAATGAACTGCAGGGTCTCGTTGCGCCGCATCGGCTCTGCGAGCGCGATCGCAGCGGCGGCCAGAAGCGTCGCTGCGGCTGCAGCCACGATCAGCGTCCTTCGTCGCATCTCAACTCCCGCGGACTTTGCGAAGCGCGCGCCCCGCCCCTATTCTTAGCGCCTCGCCCGCGAAAGCCGAGCCCTTGACCAACGAAGCGCCCGAAGGCCCCCCGATCCGCGCAGTCGTCGCCCCGGTGACGCCGCTGCAGCAGAATTGCACGATCGTCTGGTGCGTGAAGACAAAGCGGGCCGCGATCATCGATCCAGGCGGCGAGACGCCGCGCCTTCTTGAGATTCTGAAAGATCAAGGCCTGAGCCTCGAGAAGATCTGGGTCACGCACGGTCACATGGACCATGCCGGCGGCGTGGCGGCGCTGAAGGCGGCCACCGGAGTCCCGATCGAGGGGCCGCACCGGGGCGACGCCGCGTTGATCGACCGCATCGCCGAGAGCGGCCAGCGGTTCGGGATGCCGGATGCGCAACCGTTCGCGCCGGACCGCTGGCTGGAAGACGGAGACGAGGTGACCCTCGGCGAGACGGTCTGGCAAGTGCACCACTGCCCCGGCCATACGCCCGGCCATGTCGTTTTCTTCAACAAGGCCGCGCGTTTCGCCCAGGTAGGCGACGTGCTCTTCGCCGGTTCCATCGGCCGCACCGACTTTCCTGGCGGCAGCTACCCCGACCTGATCGCATCGATCACCGGCAAGCTCTGGCCGCTTGGCGACGACGTGACCTTCGTCCCCGGCCACGAGCAGATCTCCACGTTCGGCCGCGAGCGCCGCACCAACCCGTTCGTCGCCGACTCCGTGCTTGCCGAGGCGCGGCCTTAGTCCCGCCACCGTTTCGTCGCTGTTGCATTCGCGACATTCGTGCGTCACAGCGGGGGCAGAGCTTCGATCGCATGCAAGCGCAAGCTGAGATGCCCGTTCAAGGCGCCGAAACCGTTGAGAAAATTCTGGTCGTCGACGACGATCCGGGCATCCGCGACGTAGTGTCGGAATTCCTGCAGCGCCACGGCTATCAAGTCGACACCGCCGCCGACGGCAAGGAAATGGAGCGCGTTCTGGCGCGCGGAGCGGTCGATCTCGTGGTGCTCGACGTGATGCTCCCGGGCGAGGACGGCCTCGCCATCTGTCGCAGGCTCGCGCGGCCCGAGGGGCCTTCGATCATAATGCTCTCCGCCATGGGCGAGGAGACGGACCGCATCGTCGGGCTCGAACTCGGGGCCGACGACTACGTGCCGAAACCCTGCAATCCGCGCGAACTCTTGGCGCGCGTCCGGGCCGTGCTGCGCCGGCGCCGGGAGCCACGTGCGGACGACAGCCTCGACGCGGCCTGCGAGTTCGCCGGCTGGCGCCTCGACCTCGTGCGCCACGAGTTGCGGTCCCCTGAGGGCGCGGTGGTGAACCTCTCGAGCGGCGAATTCTCGTTGCTGCGCGCCTTTGTCGAGCGGCCGCAGCGCGTGCTTTCCCGGGACCAGTTGCTCGAGTACGCCCGCGGACCTCAGTCCGACGCGTTCGACCGAGCGATCGACGTGCAGATCAGCCGCCTTCGCCGCAAGCTCGACGACAGCGCCTCGGGCCAGGAATTGATCCGCACCGTGCGCAACGAGGGCTACATCTTCACGCCGAAGGTTTCCCGCACGCCATGAGGCTGCCCTGGGCGCCTGCCGCGCCGCTGTTCCTGCAGGCGCTCGGGCTGGTTGCCGCTACGCTGGTGGCTGTTCTGATCGCCACCGCGGTGCTGATCATCAACATCCCGCCGCCGGCGCCCGAGATCTACACCGTACCCGAGGTGCTGCAGGCGCTGCATAACGGCAAGAGCGCCGAGACGTCCGAGGGGCGCACGCTGGAGGTTCGCCTCGCTAATTCGCCGCCTCCGTCCGGCGCCTACATCGGCCGCCGGCACGCGACGTTCCGGCTGGCGCTCGCCCAGGCGCTGAAGACCGATCCTTACGACGTGGTCGTTTCGCCGGGTCCGCCCCACCTGATGGTCTTCGGCGCCGCGCCGCAACGATTCCTGCACCGCCCCTTGCCGCCCCTGGCGGGTGACCAGACCGTGGTCGGCGGCTTCTCCGCCGCCGTCCGGCAGCCTGGCGGCAAGTGGCTCGTCGTCGAGCCCAGCCGGCAGCTGATAGACCCTTGGCAGCTCCGGTTCCTCCTGGTCCTGGGCGCCTCCGCTCTGGCGGTGGCGCCGCTGGCGTGGTGGTTCGCCCGCCGCATCGCCGCACCGATCTCGGCCTTCGCCACAGCCGCCGAGCGGCTCGGCCGTGATCCCGACGCGCCGCCGCTGGAGGTGCGCGGCGGCTCGAGCGAAGTGAAGGCGGCAGCCTCGGCCTTCAACCTCATGCAGGAACGGCTCAAGCGGTACGTCAGCTACCGCACCACGATGATCGGAGCGATCGCGCACGACCTTCGCACGCCGCTGACGCGCCTGCGGTTCCGCATTGAGGCCGCGCCGGAGGAGCTGAAGTCGAAGCTCGCCTCCGACCTCGACGAGATGGAGGCGATGGTCGCCTCCACGCTCGCCTTCGTGCAGGACGCCACGAGACCGGTTGAGCGGACGAAACTCGAAGTCTCCTCGCTGGTCGAAACCGTGATGGACGAGGCTGCGGAGACCGGCGCCGATGCCGCCGTCGAGCGCGCCGAGCGCGCCGTCATCGACGGCGATCCGATCGCGCTGAAGCGGCTGGTCACCAACCTCGTGGACAACGCGCTGAAGTTCGGCTCACGCGCCCGCGGCCGCGTCTTTCGCGAATCGGGCATGGCGATCGTGGAAGTGGAAGACAACGGACCCGGCGTGCCGGAGAGCGAGATCGAGCGGGCGTTCGAGCCGTTCCAGCGGTTGGAGAGCTCGCGCAGCCGCGAGACCGGCGGCGCCGGCCTCGGGCTGGCCGTCGTCCGCGCCATCGCCCGCGGCCATGGCGGAGAGGTGACGTTGCACAACCGCGCCGAGGGTGGCCTCAGGGCCCGCGTCGCGCTGCCGTTGGCGCCGGCTCCCGCGAGCCGGAGCATCGCCGCCGAATAGCCCCGCGCCGCCCGTCGGACCCGCCGTCCGTCAGCGCGGCGCAGCTCAAGAGACGCCTACAACCGGGCCCTTGCAGCACAACGTTGGCGTTATTACCGTGACCAACAGTCGCGTCGCGGTAGCGAGTCGAATCTCGTGGCGGCGATGACGCAACCCCGGCGCGGTTGCTGCGTTAGCAGCCTCGAGAACCAGCAAAGCGCCGGGATCAGGCCTCGCCTTGCTCCGTCATTCCACGGGTGAGGCGTGTCTGTTCGTTGAAGTCCGAGTGAAGGAGCCGAGTAGAGTCATGGATATGGTCAAGGACGACGCCGCCCGCACCCCCAGCCGGCGCGGCTTCGCCGCGATGGACCCCGAGCGCCGGCGCGAGATCGCACGGCGCGGCGGAGCGAGCGTGCCAAGCGAGAAGCGCAGTTTCGCGCAAGATCGCGATCTCGCGGCCAACGCCGGCCGCAAGGGCGGCGCAGCGTCGCGCGGCGGCGGACGACGCCCCTCCCACTCCGTCTAGCCTCAGCCGAAAAGGAAGACGGCGAACGCCGGCGGCGGGCTGATCCACCTGTCGATCAGTCGCCAGCCGGCGCGGCGGGCCATGCCTGTGACATCCTCCACCGTGAACTTGTAGGAGTTCTCGGTGTGCAAGCTCTCGTGCGCGGCGAAGCGGAACGCGCGACCTGCAGCGTGGACGGTCTGCGCCGTCTTGCTGACGAGGTGCATCTCAATGCGGCTTTCGACGGCGTTCCAGATGGCGCGATGCTCGAAGGCATCGAGGACGAAGTCGCTCCCGAGTTCGCGGTTGATCCGAGCGAGCAGGTTCTTGTTGAAGGCCGCCGTAACGCCTGCGGCGTCGTCGTAGGCGGCTGTGAGAACGGCCGGCTCCTTGACCAAGTCCGCCCCCAGGATCAACAGCCCGCCTTCGCCCATCAGCGCGCGAGCCCCGGCGAGTAGGCGCACCGCCTCGACCGGATCGAAGTTCCCGATCGTCGAGCCGGGGAAGAAGCCGATGCGGCGGCACCCTGCGAGCGCCTTCGGCACAGCCTCGGCCAAGGTGAAGTCGCGCGCCAGCGGCTCGACGATGAGCGCCGGATAGTCGCGGCGGATCGCTGCGGCGGCCGCTTCGAGCGCCGAGACACTGATGTCGATCGGCGCATAGACTGTTAACTGCGGCGCAGCGTCGAGGATCAGGCGCGTCTTGGCGCTGGCGCCGCTACCATATTCGACGAGCGCCGCGCCAGATGGGATATGGGCGGCGAGTTGCGGCGCGATACGCTTCAGAAGCGCCGTTTCGACGCGTGTCAGATAATACTCGGGCAGCTCGCAGATCGCCTCGAACAGCTGCGAGCCCCTCGCGTCATAGAACCATTTCGGCGCGATCGACTTGGGCGAGCGGGACAACGCCTCGGCGACGTCATGGCGAAACGCGGCGGTCGGATCGGTCAGCACCTCTTCGCCGGTCGCCTCCGGCGCGTCCTCGGCCAGTCGCACGCCCGAGAACATCCACCGCTGGTGCGGGTAGAAGAAGTTGCGGTAACTTGAGCGCGAATGCCCGGGCGGCGTCACGCACGCCCCTCCGCGCAACGTCATCTGGCCCATCATGAACTTGCCATTGTATTCGCCGACTGCGCCGCGCGCAGGCGAGAACCCCGGATAGCGAAGGTACGCGCTGGCGGTCCACTGCCAAGCGGCGTCGTAGAGCTGCGAGAGCGCGCCGGGAAGCGTGGAGGCGGCATGCTCCCATTCGGCTTCGGTCGGCAGTCGCTTGCCGGCCCACGCCGCATAGGCGTCCGCCTCGTAATAGCTGACGTGCAAGACCGGCGCGTCGAGGTCGAGGGCGTCGAGCCCTGCCAGCGTGAACTCACGCCAGTCGCCGTCGACACGGCGCCAGTAGAGCGGCGCCGTCCACCCTTCCTCGCGCACCCTCGCCCACCCGTCCGAAAGCCAGAACTCCGGCGTCTGATAGCCGCCGGCCTCGACGAAGCTCAGCCACTCGCGGTTGGTGACGAGCCGATTCGCCATGCGATAGGGGCGCAGAAGCGTGTCGTGCCTGGGCCCCTCATTGTCGAACGTGAAGCCGACGCCCGGGCCCGCGCCGACGGCGACGCATCCGCCCTCGAAGCGCACCCATTCCAGCGGCCCGCCTCGCGACGGCCGATGTCCGGGACCGTAGGCGGGATTCAGCGGCGACTGCGCCAAAAGATGCAGCACATCCATCAGGATCAGCTCCTGATGCTGCTCCTCGTGCGCCAGTCCTAGAGCAACCAGGAATGCGATCTCACCCTGCACGCCTCGCGCCAGCAACCGTTCCATCGCCGCGTCCACGTGACGGCGATAGGCCATGACCTCAGCGAGCGCCGGCCGTGTGACAAGGCCCCTGGCGGGCCTCGGGTGACGCGGACCGACCGCCTCGTAGTAGGAGTTGAACAGGTAACTGAACGTCGGGTCGAACGGTCGGTAACCCGCTAGGTGAGGGATCAGGAGAAACGTCTCGAAGAACCAGGTGACGTGGGCCAGATGCCACTTCGCCGGGCTTGCGTCCGGCATCGACTGGACCTGCTGGTCCTCCGGTGAAAGCGGCGCCACGCGCGACAGGGAACCCTGGCGCACCTGTCGATATCGTTCGACCAGAGCGACCGGAGCGGCGGCTTCGGCGCGCACATGCGCCTCGTCGGTGTATGGCATCGGCGCGGCTCCTTCTGCCTTAGGTAGGAAGCATCCCGCCGGCCGCCAGTCGGCGGACGCCGGCGCGGCTCCAACCCTCGCGCGGCGTCCTCTGTTCCACAGCGCCGTGACGGATCGCGGCAGGAACTTGCGCCGTCAGGCGAGCCGGGGCGCGAATGCCGCCAGAAAGATCTGCACCGACTGCGCGACGTGCTCGCGCAGTGCGGCGGGCCCGATCGTGTCCAGCACCCCCCATTGCAGCCGAAGGTAGAGGTCCGACATCACGAGGTCCTTCAGCCGCTGACCGAGCATCTGGGCGTCGCCCGCCGGGAACCGGCCTTCCGCGATCGCCAGCTCGAAATACTGGGTGAACCTGAGCACGCCGACCCTGGGACCGGCCTCATAGAAGATCGGCCCGATCTCCGGGAACCGACCGACCTCGCCCGTGACCAGCCGGTGCATCGCCAAGATCTCCGGGACCTGGAGAAACTCCATCAACGACACGCCCAGGTCGATCAGGCTGTCGCGGACCGGCCTGCCTTTGCCGATCGGCGGCAACGGATCGAAATAGGTGGACGCGAGGCCATGACAGGTTTCCGCGATGACGGCGCTGAACAGCTCTTCCTTGGACCGGAAGTAGTTGTAGAGCGTGCCCTTCGAACCGCCCACCCTGGCGGCGATCTCCGACATCGACGTGGCGGCGTAGCCGCGGGCCAGGAACGTCTCGCGGGCGACATCCAGAATGCCGCGACGCCGAGCGTCGCCGCGTGTCAATTCGGAAGGGGGAGCGTCCAAGGGCAACAGTTTTTCTCTGACCGTACCGTACGGTTTCTACCTTGACGTGCGAAAAAGTCCAGCGCCTATTGACCGTACTGTACGGTCAGGTCTGCGCTCAGCCGCGCGCCAGGAGGGACGTACGATGCCGGGTCCGATGCAGAGTCATCACCGATTCCGCTTGATGCTCGCAGTGGGCGCGGCAGCGGCTGCGCTCACCGTCTCCTCCTGCGCGACCCCACCGGGGGGCGAGCACCGTGCGGCCCTGTCTGATCAGGCTGGCTATCAGGACGCCGCCAGCTTCACCGCTCCTTCCGCCGATTGGCCCAGCGACCGATGGTGGACGGCCTACGGCGACGTCCAGCTCAGCGCCCTGATCGACGAGGCGCTGAGGAATTCGCCGACGCTGGCGGAAGCCGAGGCGCGCATGACGTCGGCCAGCGCCGCGACCCAGATTTCGCGCGCGGCCACCCTCCCCTTCGTCGGCGCGCAAGGCCAGATCGCCGAGACCGAGCAGAGCCGGGTCATCGGCTACCCACCGTTCATCCAGGCGTTGTTGCCCAAGGGCTATTTCGACAATGGACGCTTGGCGCTGGACGCCTCGTACGACCTCGACCTGTTCGGCAAGAACCGCGCGGCGCTGGCGGCGGCCGTGTCCGACGAAGCGGCGATGCGCGCGGACTACGCGGAGGCGCGGCTGACGCTGTCGACCGCCGTCGCCGAAGCTTATGCCGACCTCATCCGGCTGGGCGCCGAGCGCGCCTCCGCGGTCGAGGCGCTGCGCAACCGGCAGGAGACGAGCCAGCTCACCGCCGAACGCGTGGCCAACGGCCTCGACACGCGCGCCGAGCTCAAGCAGGCGGAGGCGGAGACCCCCGCCTCCGAGGCCGACGTCGAGGCGCTCGACGAGCAGATCCTGCTCACCCGCCACCGCATCGCCGCGCTGCTCGGCGAGGGACCCGACCGCGGCCTCTCGATCACCATCCCGGCCACGGAAGCTGTCAAAGCCTACGGTCTGCCGACCGACCTGCGGCTTCACCTCATCGCGCGCCGCCCCGACATCGTGGCCGCCAGGCTCCGCGCCGAAGCAGCCGCCAAGCGGATAGACGTGGCTCGCGCCGAGTTCTTCCCGGACGTGAGCTTGACCGGCTACATCGGCCAGCAGTCTCTGGGTCTCTCGCAGCTGTTCGATCCCGCCGCCGCGATCGGATCGATCGGGCCGACGCTCACGCTGCCGATCTTTGAGGGCGGACAGCTGCGCGGCCAGTATCGAGGCGCGCGCGCCGACTATGCGGCGGCTGTCGACGCCTACGACGCGACGCTCACCCAGGCTCTCCAGGATGTGGCCGACACCGGCGCCAGCATGCAGTCGGCCGAGCGCCAGCTCCAGCAGCGCAAAGCCGCGCTCGACACCGGCGAGCAGGGATACGAGCTCGCCGAGGAGCGCTACCGCGGCGGTCTTTCGTCCTACGTGGCCGTGCTCGCCGCCGAGAACGCAGTGATCGACGAGCGGCGGGCGTATGCCGATGCTCGAACCCGCATCTTCAGCCTCGATGTCGCCCTCGCCCGCGCCCTGGGCGGCGGCTACAGGGCCTGACGGCGCCTTTCCGGACCCTTTTCCATGGACGCTCGCACCCGCACATCCACGCCGGCCGACCCGGGCTCGCAGACGCCGCCTGAGGCGGCTGACAAAGCCGCGCCGCCGCAGTCCGCGCGCCGCAGCAGCAGCCGGCGTCGCCTGTTCATGCTCCTCGGCGGCGTGGTGTTTCTCGGCGCCGCGGCCTTTGGGCTCGACTGGCTGCTCGTCGGCTCCCATCACGTGACGACGGATGACGCCTACGTCGACGCCGACGTGGCCGAGGTGACGCCGCTGGTCAGCGGCCAAGTGATCGCCGCGCCGGTCACGGACACCGACCCCGTCAGGAAAGGCCAAGTGCTGGTGGTCATCGATCCCACCGACTTCAAGCTCGCGCTGGCGGCGGACGAGGCGGCGCTCGGTCAGGCGGAGCGGCGTGTCGAGGGCTATTTCGCCAACCGCGACGCGCAGGCCACGATGATCACCGCCAAGGCGGCCGACGTCGAGCGCGCCCGCGCCCAGTTGGCCAGCGCGCAGGCCGACCTCGCGAAGGCCCAGACCGATCTCGCCCGCCGGCAGGCGCTGGCGCACGACGGCGCCGTTTCCGGCGACGAGCTGACCGTCGCCGAGAACCGTGTGCGCGAGACCGAGGCCGCGGTCGCTGGGGCCCAGGCGGCGCTCGCGGAAGCCCGTGCGGCGCAGGTCTCGCAAGCAAGCGACGCGAGGGAAGCCGAGGCGCTCGTCGCCGGAACCGACGTCGCCAGCAACCCGGAGGTCGCCGCTGCTCAGGCCAAGGTCGACCAGGCGCGCATCGACCTCGAGCGCACAGTGATCCGCGCCCCGATCGACGGTGTGATCGCCAAGAACGATGTCGAGATCGGCCAACGCGTCGAGAGCGGCGCGCAGTTGATGACAGTGGTGCCGATCCAGGCCGCCTACGTCGACGCCAACTTCAAGGAAGAGCAGCTGCGCCACGTGCGCATCGGCCAACCGGCGGTCCTCACCAGCGACATCTACGGCGGTGGCGTCAGATTCCACGGCCGCGTGATAGGCCTGGCCGGGGGCACAGGCTCGGCCTTCGCCATGATCCCGGCGCAGAACGCCACCGGAAACTGGATCAAGATCGTGCAGCGCCTGCCCGTGAGGATCGCCCTCGATCCGGCCGAGCTGAAGCGCCACCCCCTGCGCGTCGGCCTGTCGATGAACGTCGACGTCGACATCTCGCGCTAGGACGCCGTCGATGGCCGCCACAGCCTACGCCACCGCCCCGGTCGAGCCGGTCCCGCTCACAGGCGCCTCACTGGCGCTCGCAGGGTTCCTGCTGGCGGTCGGGAACTTCATGGTCGTGCTCGACATGACCATCGCCAACGTTTCCGTCCCCAACATCGCCGGGGGCCTTGCCGTCGCGCCCAGCGAAGGCACCTGGGTGATCACCTCGTACTCGGTGGCGGAAGCGATCATGGTGCCGCTGACCGGCTGGCTCGCTCAGCGTTTCGGCGCGGTGCGCGTGTTCGTGCTCGGGATCGCCGGCTTCGGGATCTGCTCGGCGCTTTGCGGGCTGGCCCAGTCGCTGAGCATGCTGATCGCCTTCCGCATCATGCAGGGCGTCTGCGGCGGCCCGATCATGCCGATGTCTCAGACCCTGATGATGCGGGTCTTTCCCCCGCACCAGCGATCGCAGGCCATGGGCCTGTGGTCGATGACAACCGTCGTGGCGCCGATCATCGGCCCGATCCTCGGCGGGGTGCTGAGCGACCAGGCGGGATGGCCGTGGGTGTTCTACATCAACGTGCCAGTGGCCGCCGCGTGCAGCTTCTTCGCCTGGCGCATGCTGGCCTCCCAGGAAACGCCCACGTCGCAGCGGCGCGTGGACGTGCCGGGTCTTGCATTGCTGGTGGTGTTCGTTGGCGCGATGCAGATCATGCTCGACAAGGGGCGCGAGCTCGACTGGTTCGGCTCTCCGGTGATCATCGCGCTCGCCCTCGTCGCAGGCATCGGTTTCGTCGCGTTCCTGATCTGGGAGCTCACCGACGCGCAGCCGATCGTCGACTTGCGTGTCTTCCGCCATCGAGGCTTCGCCGGCGCCGTGGGAACGCTCGCGATCAGCTTCGGGGCGTTCTTCTCGTCGATCGTGCTGCTACCGCTCTGGCTGCAGACCAACATGGGCTACACCGCAAGCTGGGCTGGGTTCACCACGGCCTACAGCGGCGTGCTGGCGGTCGTGCTCTCGCCTATCGTGCCGCGGCTGATGGACCGCTTCGACGCACGCGCCCTGGTCAGCTTCGGCGTGGCTGGCCTTGGCCTGGTCACGTTCCTGCGTTCCAACTTCGCCAGCAACGCCGACTACTGGACGATCTCGCTGACGTTCCTCGCCCAGGGGATCGCGATGCCGTTCTTCTTCGTGCCGACCACCCAGATCGCACTTTCGTCGGTGCTGCCCCAGGAGACTGCGTCGGCCGCCGGGCTTTCGAACTTCCTGCGCACGACCTCCGCCGCCTTCTCCGCCGCGATCGTGACCACGGCATGGGACAACGCCGCGACCCGCAATCACGCCGACATCGCCGGCGCGTTGCACAACGTCGCCGCCACGCAGGCCCAGCTGACCCATGCCGGCATGACCGCGCAGCAGGCCCTGACCCAGATCGACAACATCGCCCAGGGCCAGTCGGTGATGCTCGCCACCGACCAGGTGCTGTTCGGTCTGACGGTCGTCTATTTCATCGCCGCGACCGTCGTCTGGCTCGCGCCCAAGCCGACGCTATTCGCCGGGCCGCCCGGCGGCGGGCACTGAGCCACGTCGCAGCCTAAGGGATCAGCAGCACTCTTCCGACAGCCTGGCGGCTCTCGATATAGGCGTGCGCCGCCGCGGCCTCTGACAGGCGGAACTCGCGATCGATGACCACCTTCAGCTCGCCGCGCGCCGCCTCGTTGATCAGGCGCTGGATATTGTCGTGAGCGCGGTCGCCACCGATCTCGGCGCCGAGGAATACGCCCTGCAGCGTCCGGTTGCCGCCCATCAGGCTGGAAACGTCCACGGTCATCGGTTCGCGGCCAGCCGCGCCGACCATCGAAACCCGGCCGCGATAGCCAAGTGACAGGATCGAGCCCTGCAGCGTCGAGCCGCCGACGGGATCGACGACGAGATCGACACCCTTCTTGTCCGTGATCCGCATCACCTCGCTCACGACATCGTGGGTGCGGTAGTTGACGCCCACGTCCATTCCGAGCGGCTTCAGCTTCTCGAGCCGTTCGTCGGACGAGGCGGTTGCGATCACTTTCGCGCCCGCCCGCTTGGCCAGCTGGATCGCCGCCGTGCCGACGCCGCTGGCGCCGGCCTGCACCAGCACGGTCTCGCCGGCCTTCAGGCGACCGAACTCGAACAGGCAGTCGTCGGCCGTGCCGAACGCCACCGGGATGACCGAAGCGAGCTTCACCGAGAAGCCGTCCGGGATCACCCAGGCGCTACGGGCCGGCACGGCGCGAAGCTCGGCGTGCGAGCCATACGCGTTGCTGGTCGCGACCTTCTGGCCGACCCTCAGGTCACGCACCTCCGAGCCGACCTCGATGATTTCGCCGGCCGCCTGATAGCCCACGACGTGAGGACGCGTGACGAGCGCGCCGCGCGACCGGTTGAGCGTATCGCCGCCTTCGATGCTGACAGCTTCCACGCGGATCACGATCCCCTTGGGATGGCAGACCGGATCGGGGACGTCCTCGTAGCGCAGCACGCTGGGATCGCCGTTCTCGTAATAGACCGCCGCCTTCATTCGAGCTCTCCTCCGAGACCGCGAACCGTGCGGCCCTTTTCATCCAGTCTTTCGAGTGTCATGCAGGCGCCCGCCGCGCAAGCCGCGGAAAGCTGAGGGTCGCCCCGAATGGATCTCGCCAAACCGCGCATCGACTTCGGTCTCACGACCAGCGGCGACATCCGGCCCATGCTGGATTTCTGGCAGAAGGACGTGGGCCTGCCCTTCGACCACCTGCTGCCAATACGCCGGGGCCACGACCAGCACAGGCACGATGCGCTGGGCTCGGTCATCAAGATCAACCATAGCGTTGAGCCGCTTCCTGAGGGGCCGCCCACCGGCTACCGCGAATTGTACATCGCCCGTGAATACCTCGCCGAGCCGAAGCCGATGGCCGACCCGGACGGCAACAAGGTGACGCTGGTCCCGAAGGGCTGGCGCGGCATAGGTCAGATCGGCGTGCGCCTGGCCGTGCGCAGCCTCGCCGCACACCGGCGTTTCTACGCCGAGGCGCTCGGGTTGCTCGAAGAACCCTGGCAGGGTGGCGCGGCGTTCCGCGCGGGTGAGAGCCTCATCATCGTCGAAGAGGCTGCGGACGCGCCGCTGCCGGGGGTCAGGCCGGGCGGCCGCGGCTGGGGTTACATCACGTTCCAGATATTCAAGGTCGACACCGAGCACGCGTTCGCCCTCGCCCATGGCGCAGGCCAAGCGGTTGCGCCCGTGACTCTCGGAACCACGGCCCGGATATCCATGATCACCGACCCTGACGGGAACCGCATCGAGCTTTCGCAGCGCGCCTCGATCGTCGGCAGCCTCGAGCCGGCCTGACCTGGCCGGGCGCATCGGCGCGGCTGGCGTCACATCTCCGGCGGATAGCCGAACGCCCAGAGGGTCGGCCCGATCAGGTCGCACACCTCGGAAAGCTCGCCCCGCGGCAGGGACCGCCACTTGCCGACCCGGCTCACATCGACATCCAGCGCCTCGATGAGCGTATCCGGAAGCGGAAGATCGAGCGCCGCCGCCAGTTCGCGCGCAACTTGCGCGGGCTCGGTGACCAGTCGCTCGTATCTGACCTCGTGGTAGCGCTCGCCCAGCATGGCGCCGTGGGCGCGCCCCAGCGTGACGCTGTTGGCCCATCGGATCGCGTTGAAGAGCGGCCCGTGCTCCCGGTACGCACGCTGCGACAAGCCCAGACCACGCCACGTGGTGATCTCGGCGGTGTTGAAATGGATCTTGCGCCAGTACGGGTGCTTGGGCGCCACGAATGGCGAGAACGCCACGTCTCGTCCGTCGCGGATCAGATGAATGAAGGTCGCGCCCGGAAAGAGCCGCGAGATCACCGGCATGGCGTGGCCGGTCTCGCACAGCTTCCAGCCCCACCGTGCGCCCTCGGGACGGCCGGCCATATGCGCGCGGACACGGGAGATCGCCAGTTCGGCGAGCGCCGGGTCACCCTCGGCGAACAGCGTCGAGAAATCCGGCGCATGCTCAAGGATGACATGCTCGACCAACTCGGCGATCTCGATGCTGTCCTCGCTCGCATTGAGGCGCCCGCCCATGAAGACGCCCATTCCGGAGAGGATCCGGGTGAGCAGCCGGCTTCCGGAGTGCGACGCGTTGTAGACGACGACCGGCGGCCCATGCACCGCGAGCGCTTCGGCGACCGCGTCCAGTTCACGCAAACCGCGCGGCCCACCCGCACCAAGGCGTGCTTGCTCGTGGCTACCCGGCGGACGAGCGCGCCTGCCAGTGTCAGGCATCCTGGCCGAGATTGGCGCGGGCCCGGCGCTCGTCACCTCGCCCGGCGGCCAAGCCGCCAGCCGGCCAATCTCGCTGGGGTGCTGGCGCGGTGAGAAGATCCGCGCCGCCGCGAACATGTTGACGAGCGCGACCACGAGATCATCGGCGCGTCCGAACGGCCGCCCGTCCGGGATCAAGTCGCCCGGCCAGAGCCAATAGAGGTAGGCGAGCGCCAGCAGGGCGCCTGCGACGACTACGCGGACCGCAACGTTCATGGCGGCATCCGCCCCCCCTGTCCGGGATCGCGGCCTGCCGGTCGATTGGTATCGGTCTTGACGCCCGAGGAGCACGGCCCCTGCGCGCCCCAGCGCGCCAGCGCCGCGATTTGGCCGTTCGGAATTTGGCATTCAGCGCCCGCTGCGCATCCGCAGCACCCCCCAAACCGGACCACCCAACCTGCCGCGGACCTGTTTCAGCCTTAGGTCAGGGCCGCAATGCGGTCGCCACGCCGAACCGCGAGTCGCGCGGCCGAGCCATGAGGCGACCTCAGCGGTCCGACAGGGTGGCGGCGCGTATGTCCCGCTCGAGGAGCGCCACGCCGGGATCGTCCGCTTTGCCCAGGACACTGACGAACGCGACATGGCCGGCGTCGATCGGAATGATCCAGAATTGAATATCAGCGGTCCAGCCCTTCGCGCTCTGAACGCCGGCCGTGTAACCGTAAGCAGTCAGGCCGGCGACGGTTGTTTTCCCTGTAGCGGCAGGCGCGCCCACGGTCAGTCCGGAGCGAGCTACGCCATCGCGGAAGTTGCCCGCCACCTGATCGAGGGCCGCCGACGTGCCCGCCATCAGTGCCGTCGCGTCGCCGCTTTCGTTCCCAACCGTCAGCATGGGAAGTTTCCCCTGCTGGAGGAACACGGTGTCTCCGCCATCGCTGTTGGCTTGAATGACGGCGCTCTCGGGAACCTGCACCACCAACGCCGGAGGACTGACCGACGAACGCACATCCTTGGCCAGCACGCCCCCTGCAACGCCGAATGCGAGTGCGAAGGACACCAATGCCGAGACCCCAACCAGCGCACGCATCGTCGAACCTCCCTTGAGCGAGACGATGATGGCGGACACGGCCACATCTGGTCAAATGAAGCGCACTCATCGCCGCCAGGCGCGGCCCTGCGACGCAGGCGCCACGCGACGGCCGGTTAGCTACGCGGGCTGTCGCGAGACCTCAGCCACGATCGCTTCGGCCTGCGCGAAGAGGGCCGGATCGATGGCGAAGCCCGAGGCGCCTGCGTTCTCGTCGAGTTGCTCGGGGCGGCTGGCGCCGACGATCGCCGAGGCGACGTTCGGCTCGCGCAGCACCCAGGCGAGGGAGAACTGGGTGAGCGTGCAACCGGCGGCGGCGGCGATCGGCTTCAGGCGCTGCACGGCTTCGAGAATCTCCGGGCGCAGCCAGTTGCGCATGGCATTGCCCATCGAGTCGCTCATCGCCCGGGTCTCGGGCCCGGCCGGCCGCCCTGGCGGATACTTGCCGGTGAGCACGCCCTGCGCCAGCGGCGACCAGACGATCTGGGAGATGCCGTTCCTGGCCGAGAGCGGAATAACCTTGGCCTCGGGTCGGCGCCAAAGCAGCGAATACTGGGGTTGGCTGGAGACGAAGCGCTCGACGCCCTGAAGCGCAAACGCCGCCTCGATCTGCTGCGGCGACCATTCGGAAAACCCGAGCCAGCGCGCCTTCCCTTCCCGCACCACCTTGCTCAGCGCCTCCATCGTCTCTTCCAGCTGGGTGTTCGGGTCGTAACGGTGGCATTGGTAGAGATCGACATAGTCGACGCGCAGCCTCTGCAGCGAAGCATCGATCTGTTTGGCGATCTGGGCGGCGGACAGTCCCTGGTCGACGTCGCTCATCTGGCCGAACACCTTTGTCGCCAGCACGTAGGAGTCGCGCGGCCGGCCGGCCAGCACCTCGCCCAGCACCGCTTCGGCCGCGCCGCGGCCGTAGACATTAGCCGTGTCGATGAAGTTGATCCCGAGGTCGAAGGCTCGGTCGACGCAGGCCTTCGCCCGTTCTCGTTCGACGCCGACCCCGTAAGTCAGCCATGAGCCGAGGGAAATCTCGGAGACCATGAGGTCGCTGGCGCCCAACCGGCGGTATTTCATCGAAAGAAGTCCTCCTGAAATGATCGATCGGAAGCGCTGCGGCTCAGCCCCATTCGGCCGCCCGACCCGCGGGATTGATTGTTGGCGCCGCGCGGCGCCGAGGTCGATCCCCCCGGATGACGCAGACGACCGGTTCCAGGCTGGGCTCCCCGCCGGCGCTCACTCTGCGGCGACCTGCGCGACATCGCGCGCAGGCCATTCGGCCGGATGGGTTCCGAGCTTGACGACCGGGCGCTTCCAGCGCGGCGGGGTTGCGCTCATCCGGACAGCGGGCCGCAGATGGCTCATCGGACCGTAGCCGCCGTCGCTCGCCACGACGAAGCCGCGGACTTCGTCGCTTTCGAGCGGCGTGGCCGCCGCAACGCGGCTGTCGTCGCCGATCCCGAGGCTCCTGACCCACATGCCGGTCTGGCAGAGCGAGACGCGCACCAGGTAGCTGCCGCCGTAGAGCGCCCGCCGCTGCAGGGCGATCAGGCTGCCGAAGGCGGCGAGGAAGCCTGTCGTATAGTCGGTGACGGCGCCCGGCTGCAGCTTCGGTCCCTCGACGCCGCCGTGGACGTGCGCCAGTCCGGTGACAGTCTGCGCGAGCTGCTCCCAGCCCGCCCGGCCGCGCCAGGGACCCTCGTGGCCGTAGCAGTTGATCGACGTGTAGACGATGCCCGGGCGCAGCTGCGCCAGCTGGGCCGGGCCGAAGCCCATCCGCTCCATCGCCCCGGTGCGATAGCCCTGCGAGAAGACGTCGGCCGTGCGCAGCAGCTCGGCCAGCCTGTCGCGGGCGGCCGGCTCGTCGAGGTCGAGCCAGGCCGACAACTTGCCGTGGTTGGTGTCAGGCAGGAAGCCGAGCGAGGCCGGCAGCTTCGGCGAGGCGAGATAGAGCACGTCGGCGCCATACTGGGCGAGCGTTCGAGCGCAGGTCGGGCCCGCAAGGACGCGCGTCATGTCGAGCACACGAACGCCCGAGAGGGGCATGTCGCCCACATCGGGCATCGGCTCGGGCGGACTGTCGGCGATCTTCACCACCTCGACCGGCGGTCGCGAAGCCAGGACCCGACCCTGCTCGGAGGCGTCCCATTCCTCGGGTGTTCGCACCATGGCGGCGCAGCCGCGCTCGGCGGCGACTGCGTCCTCGATCTCCATCGCCGTGCGGGCGAGGCACGCGGCGCCCACCGACTCAGGCGTCGCCTCACAGCCAAGCGCCCGAAGGATCCGCTCCGTGCCGGGCGGGAAGCTCGGGTGCAGCAGGACATGGCGCCCGTCCCTGGTCGGATGGAAGCCGAGCACGCCGCTGCGCAGAATCGCGGGGTCGCGCGCCGGGACCTGATGGGCGGGATCCTCAATGCGGACAAAGCTATAGCTGTTCAACGACGCAGCGGCCTCGCGGGTGGAGACCTCCACCTGCTGCGCCTGGCCAGTGCGCAGCTTCCAGAGGTCCGCAGCCACCGTCCCGCCCGCCGCCAGCGCCGCGCTCACGGCCTCGTCCGCTGCGAAGCGGGTCGCCAGCGCGTGTGGCCCTTCGTCGAAGCGAACGAAATCGGGCCGCTCGCGTCCATAGACCCGCATGAGCTGGCCGAAGGCCTGTTCCGTCACCGACATGCCGCTTCCTCCCACGCTCGCGTCAGCGCGATAGTCCTCCTGCGCCAGGCGGTTGTCACCCGCAACGGGCCGATCCCCGTCCGAGGCCGGGCGCGCCTCAGTCGGCGTGGGGACCGCACCAGCCGGGCAAGTAGCTGGCGGCTTCCGACCGGGCGAGCGCCAGCGCCTTCTCGAGGGCCGCCGAAAACCGGCCTTCTATCTGACGCGCCTTGATCCGGCCGCGCAGGAAGTCCGCCCACAGGAACTCGCTGAACGGCGTCGTGTCTTTCGCGAAGCCGCCGGCGCGGCGCAACTCCCCTGCTAGGCTCCGATAGGGGTCGTCGACGAGATCGGCGACATGCTTCGGTATGGCGTCGAAGTCGCGGCGTCGTCCGTCCTGGTCGTAGGGATGGCACCAGGCGCGGTTGTCCAGGTAGGTCCAGAACGAGGTCTTCGACAACGCACTGAGATCTGCGACCACCGAAACCAGCACCTCGCGCTGCCTTTCTTCGAACAAGGCCAGGGCCAGGTGGTGATGATCCACAAGGTACGGCACGCCCTTCGGCCCGACCACCGCGGGGACCATGTGCCTGCCGAGGAACTTGCCAGCCGCGCCGGCCGACCGCTCGCGCCATTGCCGCCGCTTCTCCGCAACCTCGCGGAAGCCGACCGTGATCTGGGTTGGACGCAGCTCCGCGATCGCAAAGGGGTTGAGGATCGGCTCTCGGCTGGTCATTGCCCTGGCGCCTGGTCGAAGGTTCGCCGCCAAGCTTGCCGACCTTCCCGGAACGGCTCAAGGAGGAGCTGGCGCAAGGCGATGGGGAACGCGCGTTTGAGTGCTGGAGGACCGCACCGGAGGCTCGCGCTTGCGCTCGCCGCAGCCCTGCTGTTGCTGGGCGCCTGCGAGCGCGGTCCCGAGACCGGGACGATCGCCGCTCGTGTTCCTGCGCCAGCCGCCGCGGACGTCGCCTGGGTCCAGCTGACCGACCGCGGCGCGGAAGCGCGGTACGTGACGTCGGCCGGGGCCTGTCCCTTGGTCGATGTCGACGGCAAGCCGGTCCCGATGCGGCTGCGCACCGCTCCGTCCCGTGATTTTCCGGTAAGGGAATGCGCGTTGGTGCTTCCCAAAGGCGCGGAGCGCGCCGAAGTGGCCGGGCGCGCGCTGCCGCTGCCGACCGCCCGGCCCGAGCGCATCGCGATCTTCGGCGACACTGGCTGCCGGCTACAGGGCGGCAACGTGCAGAACTGCGACGAGCCCGCCCTGTGGCCGTTCGGGACGGTCGCCAGGCTCGCCGCGGCGCACCATCCGGACCTCGTGATCCACGTCGGCGATTATTACTACCGCGAAAGCCGGTGTCCGCCGCGCGCCGGCTGCGCGGACAGCCCTTGGGGCGACAACTGGACGACTTGGGCGGCCGATTTCTTCCAGCCCGCCGAGCCCTTGCTGGCGGCGGCGCCGTGGGTGATCGTCCGCGGCAATCACGAAGGCTGCGGGCGCGGCGGCGCGGGCTGGTTCGCGCTGCTCGACAGCGCGGCCACGCCCCTCGCCTGCCCGGCGACCAGCGCGCCCATGGCGCTCGATGTCGGCGGCCTGACGCTCTACGTGCTCGACTCGTCGTTCACGAGCGACCGCCACGCGCCCGCCGACCTGGTCGCCGAATTCAGCCGCCAGCTCGACGCGTTGAAGGCTCACCCACCGTCCGGGTCAGCCTGGATCGTCACCCATCGCCCGATCTGGGGGCTCGTGCCCGTGTTCCGCATCGGGCCTATCGGGCCCCTGGAGATTCCGATCAACGCCACCGAGCAGGCGGCGGTGCGCGGGCGCGATCTGTCGGCGGTCCAGCTGATCCTCAGCGGCCATATCCATCATTTCGCCAGCTTCTCGTTCGGCGGCGACCGCCCGCCCCAACTGATCGCCGGCACCGGCGGAGACATCGGCGAGCCTGGCGACACGCCGCGCATGATCAGCGACACCGTGAGGCTCGACGGCATGAGCGCCCGCCGCTTCGGCTTCGACCGTTACGGCTTCCTTCTCCTCGAGCGGCGCGGCGACAACTGGGCGGGCGACTTCTACGACGTGCATGACGAGCCGATCGCCCATTGCAGGCTCACCGGCCGAAGCCTGGCTTGCGAGCCCGTTCGCCCGTGATCGTCGAGATCGGGCCGGCGCCCTACATCGCTCTCGCCTTTCCGGACGAGACCCTGTTCTACCCGACCGATCCCAGCGCTGCGACACCGCAGGCCGTGCGTGCGCTCGGCTCGCTCGCTGCGCTCAAGGGCGCCTTGCGCAGCGCCGACCTCGCGCTCGTGGTCGTGCGCCCGAATTTCTCGAGCCCGTGGGGACCGCGGCACCTGGGACGTCAGCTGTTCTCGCGGCGTCTTCTCGAGGGCCGGGCGTCGCTGCTCTCGGCGCTTGCGCCGGAACTGCTGCGCCGGCCCCTGGCCGCGCCGCTGGTCGTGCTCGACCACGAGGACCTGCCGGTCATCAACCGGAGCAACCTGTTCCTGCTGGATCGCTGCGCGCTCTGGTTCAAGCGCGAGCTCCCAGCCGATCGTTGGCGCGTGTTCCTGAAGACCGCCCACGCCAATCTCCCGACGCCCCGGTTCCGACTGGAGGAACGCCGACGCGCCTGGGTGGAGAAGCTGAGACCGATTTCGATCGGCCTGCCGAGCGAAGGGGCGGCGCTGCTTCCGGTCGCGCGGAGCGAGAAGCAGGCCGACGTCTTTTTCGCCGGCCGCGTGACCGGTTCCTCCACCTTGCGCGAACGGGGCCTGGCCGAGCTCAGGGCGCTGGAGGCGCAGGGCCTTTCGCTCGACATCCCCGACGCGCCGCTGCCACGCGAGGAATTCTACCGCCGCTGCGCCGGCGCGTGGCTCGTGTGGTCGCCCGAGGGCCTCGGCTGGGACTGCTTCCGCCATTACGAGGCCGCCGCGTGCGGCTCCGTTCCGCTGATCGGCCACCCGCCGATCGAGCGCCATGCGCCGCTGATCGGCGGAGAGCATGCGCTCTACCACGACGTCGAGCCCGGCGGACTGGCGCGCGCCGTGGAGGCGGCGCTCACCGACCGGGCGACGCTGGGCCGGATCGCCAGGGTTGGCCAGGCCCACGTGATGGCGCATCACACGCCCGCCGCGCTGGCCAAATATGTGGTCGAGACGGCTCGCGGACTCTAGGCGGGCTCACGCCGCCGGAGCGAAGGTGGTGACGATCGACCGCCCCTCGACCGGCGCGGCGACCGTGATCGCAGCGCCGAGCGGCTCTTCGGCGATCAGGCGTGCAACCATCGCGGGATCGTCGGCCGCGGCCGGCAGCCGCTCGCCCGCGGGGGTGCGGGCGAGCACGACGGCGCGCGGCCCGGGACCGGAATAGTCGATCGTGTACGTCTCGATCCGGGCCTGCCCCGCGTAGCCCTGGGCGAGCGGCGGCGCGGCCCAGCCATCCACCTCCGCCTGCAGCGGCTTCGAGTCCCAACCGCGCCATTCGGCGGGTCGCGTCGAATAGACGCCCACCGAATACTTGGAGAGGAACCCGCCGTTGGCGCCGACCAGCCCGGACGAACCGGGACGGCGACGCAGCGCCTGCGCCATGCTGGCGATCGCGTGCATCGAGTAGTTGTTCCCCGCGCCGCCGAAGAACGGCAGGCCGCCGGTCAGCGTAAGGCCGCGCGGATCGTCCGGTGCGAGCCCCAGGGCGTCGCAGATGTTGAAAACCGCGATCGGAAAGCAGCTGTAGAGGTCGAAGCAGCTCATGTCGGCCAAGCTCGCCCCGGCCGCCTCGAGCGCGCGCCGGCAGGCAAGCGCCGAGGCCGGGCTGCGCGACCAGTCCTGCCGCTCCATCGGTGTGCGCTCCTTCACGTCGGCGCCGCCTTGGAGGAAGACGAAGCGATCCTCCGGAACCCCCAGCGAGCGCGCCTTGCCGACCGAGGTCATCAGCACCGCCGCGCCCTGGTTGGCCTGGTCGCGAGCGACCATGCGGCGGGGGAATGGATCGGCGGTGAGCCGGTTCTCCTTCGTGACGGTCGCGAGATCCTCGGCGCTGCGAACCTCCGGCGACATGGCATGCGGGTTCCTCGCCGCGACCTTGGTGAAAGGGGCGAAGAGCCGGCCCATTTCGAGCGCGTAGTCGGCCCGGCTCATGCCGAGCCGGGCCCGGCGGGCGTTCTCGAACATCGCATAGACCTGGATGGGGGTGCGCGCACCATGGGTGGCAAGATCGCGCGTCATCATCGGATCGCCGAACCCGCGATCCTCGATCTGCCCGCCGACATGCTCGGCCCAGTCGCGCGTCTCGCCGCGGCTGATCAGGTGGCGCACCGTGGAGATCGCCTCCGAGCCGACCAGCAGGACCATGCCCGCCTCGCCCGCTGCGATGGCGTGGGCGAACTCGTTCACCAGATGCTGGGGCCCTTGCCCGCCCACCACTTCGAGCACTGCGCGCGCCGGATCGGCGCCGATCCGGCGACCGACGGAACGGCCGAAATTGTCCGAGGCGCCGAAGGGCGGGCGCGCGCCCGGTCCGCTCACCTCGAACTGGCGGATCGACGCGATCACGTCGATCTGCGGCGCAAGACCAGCGGCTCCGGCGTCGGCCAACGCCACGGCGGCCGCCCTGCCCGCCAGGTCGGCCGGCGAGAGCGCGGCGTACCCGGGCGCGTCGATGCGCTCCGACGCTTCGCCCACGCCGATCAGCACCGGGGTGTTGTCAGCGACGCTCATCATTCCTCCTCGCCTCTTTTCGCGGGGTCAGCCTTGCGCCCGCCCCGCCCTGCGCGCTCTATTTCCTTCAAAGGCGTCGCCCGTGTCGATGGTGACGCAAGGAGAGGATTCGCGCTTGCCCGTCATCACCGCCGAGGATCGCACGGCGCTCACGGACTCGCTTCGGCGGTTGCTTGCCGACCGTTGCACGGAAGCCGACGTGCGGCGCACGATGGAAACCCAGAGCGGCTACGACCCGGGACTGTGGCGCGAGCTCGCCGAGATGGGGGTCGTCGGACTCGTCATCGAGGAAGAGTACGGCGGCGTCGGGGCCGGCCCGGTCGAGCTCGAGCGGGTCACCGAGGAGACCGGCTCGGCCCTGCTCTGCGGCCCGCTCATCTCCTCCGGCGTGCTGGCGGCCGAGCTCCTCCGGGCGCTCGGCGACGCGGACGCCAAGAGCCGCCTCCTGCCGGGCGTCGCCGATGGCGCGCGCCTCGCCACGGCGGCGCTCACCGGCCGCGCCGGCGGCTGGACGCCCGAGACGATCGAGGTGGACGCGAAGCCGGGCGCCGGCGGCGGCTGGTCGCTGAGCGGGGTCGCTTCCTACGTCACCCATGGCCAGATCGCCGACGTGCTGCTGGTGGCCGCTAAGACGCCGGACGGGATCGCCGTCTTCGAGGTCGAGCCCTCCAGAACCGCCATCAAGGCGCTGCCCGCGTTCGATCACACGCTTCGCCTCGCCGAGATCGTGTTCGACGCGACGCCGGCCAGGCGCCTGGCCGGCTCGAAGCCGGCTTGGGACGCCGTCGAGCAGGCGCTCGACCTCGCCCGCGTCGCCCTCGCCGGCGAACAGGCCGGCGCCGGCAAGCGCACGCTCGAGTTCACCGTCGACTACGCCAAGACCCGGGCCCAGTTCGGCCGGCTGATCGGCAGCTTCCAGGCGATCAAGCACATGGCCGCGAACCTGGTCCTCGAAAGCGAGAGCGCGATCTCCGCCGCCCGCCACGCCGCCCAGGCGCTGGCCGACGGATCGCCCCAGGCGGCCGCCGCCATCAGCCTCGCCAGCTTCGCTTGCGCCGACGCGTTCAACCAGATCGCCGCCGACGCAATACAGATGCATGGCGGCATCGCGTTCACCTGGGCCCATCCGGCCCACCTCTACCTGCGCCGCGCCCGCGCCGACGCCCAGCTCTTCGGCGCCTCGGCCTTTCACCGCGAGCGGTTCCTGCAACGGCTCGGAGCCTGACGAGATGGCCGACGGCGCCCCCGCTCTCACCGACGATGCCCTTCGCGCCGAGGTGCGCGCCTGGCTGGCCGAGCACTGGAAAGGCCTGCCTCAGCCGCGGCCCGGGCCCGGCGGCGCGGGCTGGACGACGACGCCCGAGCATCGCGCCTGGCTCGCCAAGGTGGTCGAGTCGGGCTGGGCGGCGCCGCGCTGGCCGACCGAATGGTACGGCCGCGGCCTCGCCGACCATCAGGCCCGGATCATCGAGCGCGAGTTCGCCGCGGTCGGCGCGCCGGGCTCCGGGCAGGATCGCACGAACCTTTGGGCGAACACGGCGCTCGCCTACGCCAGCCCGACGTTCAAGCCCAAGATCGTGCCGCAACTGCTCAAGCAGGAAGTCGGCATGTGCCTGCTCTATTCCGAGCCCGGCGCAGGCTCCGACCTCGCCGGCATCCGCACCCGCGCCGACCGCAACGGCGACCATTTCGTGGTGAACGGCCAGAAGGTCTGGACATCCGGCGCAGCCACCGCCGACTACGGCATGCTGATCGCACGCACCGACTGGGACGTTCCCAAGCACAAGGGCATCAGCTTCTTCTTCCTGCCGATGAAGCAAGAGGGGGTCGAGGTGCGTCCGCTGCATCAGATCACGGGCGAAAGCCACTTCAATGAGGTCTTCTTCACCGACGCCATCTGCCCTGCGGAGAACCTGCTGGGCGCGCCGGGCGCCGGCTGGGGCGTCCTGCAGACAGCGCTGGCCTACGAGCGCTCGGTCATGGGCGAAGGGGCGCGCGGCCCGAGGAGCGGTGTGGCGGAGTCGAACGGCGAGGAGCCGCTGATCGCGCTGGCCCGTGAGGCGGGGGTGCTGGGCGACCCGCTGATCCGCCAGGAGATCGCCAAGGTCATCGGCTACCGCCGCCTCAACGCGATGAATACGGCCCGGGCCAAGTCGGACCTCGCCCAGGGAACCTCCTCGTCGATCATGAGCCTTGGCAAACTCGCCATGAGCCGGATCCTGCACGAGGAGGCACGGGTGCGGACGCTGATCCTGGGCGCGGGCAGCCTTCTGGAAGGCCCCGACCACCCGCGAGCCGAAGACGCCAATTTCCTCACGCTCAACGCCTACTTCACCTCCATCGGCGGCGGCACCGACCAGATCCAGCGCAACATCATCGGCGAGCGGGTCCTGGGCCTGCCCAAGGAGCCGGAAGTCGACCGGGACGTGCCGTTCCGCCAGGTGCGGGGAAATGCCTGATGCCGCATCCCCGGCGGCGGATTGCGGGAGCTCGAGGCGCCTGAGCAGCGGGGTTGCGAGATGACGCGGCCGGGCGAGCCGGGTCCCCTGAGCGGGATCGCCGTCGCCGAGATCGGGGGCGACGTGGCGGTGCGCTATTGCGGCCGTCTTTTCGCCAGGCATGGCGCGAAGGTGGTCCGCGCAGGCGGGCTGGACGAAAGTCGCGACGCGCCATTCGACGCTTGGCTCGACCAGGGCAAGACGGCCGCCGCAAGCGTGGCGGACGCGGTCGCCTCGCTGGCGGGCGCCGAGCGCCGGCTGGTCGTCGCCGGCCAGACCAGGGAGGAGATCGCGGCGGCGGAGACGGCGACCGGCGACGCGCCGCTGCTCGCGATCGGCTGGTTCGATCCGCGCGGGCCCTATGGCGGCTGGCGGGCGAACGACGCCATCATCCAGTCTCTGAGCGGCGTCGCGTACAACTTCGGCGAGGTCCGAGGGCCGCCGACCATTCCGCAAGGCCATGCGCCGCAGATCATCGGCGGCCTCACCGCCTTCATCGCCGGGCTCGCCGCCCTGTTCGACGGCTCAGCGCCGGTGCGGCGCATCGAGACCAGCATCCACGAGGCGTCGCTCTGCTTCGCGGAGACCGGCGCGGTAGGAGCGGCGGTGCTCGGCTGGGAAGCCAAGCGGCTGGGCGTCAACCGCTTCTCGCCCACCAGCCCGTGCAACATCCATCGCACCGCAGACGGCTGGCTGGGCGTGACCGCCCTGACCTACGCGCAGTGGGCGGGCTTCGCCCGGCTGATCGGCCGGCCGGACCTGGCCGACCATCCCGACCTGCGCACGAGTCTGCAGCGGCTGGCCGCCTCAGACCTGATGGACGCCGTGATCGCGCCGGCGCTGCTGACCCGGCCAACGGACTACTGGGTGAACGAGGGCCAGCGGCTGCGGATTCCGCTGACGCCGGCCCTGCCGCCGCGCGAGCTGCCGGCCTCGCCGCATTGGGGACCGCGCGGCGCGTTCGAGCCGCTGCCCCGCGGTGCGATGGGACCGGCGACGCCATTCCGTTTCGGCTTCGAGGGCGAGCGCAAGCCGCGGCCGGCCGGCGGTCGCGCCGGACCACTGGACGGCGTGCGCGTCGCCGACTTCAGCATGGGCTGGGCCGGACCGCTCGGCGCGCGCCACCTCGCCGACCTCGGCGCTGACGTGTTGAAGATCGAGTCACGCGCCCACCCCGACTGGTGGCGCGGCTGGGATCCGGTTCCGGACGCCGACCCGCCGGCGCACGAGTTGCCGCGCAACTTCATGGCCGTGAACCGCAACAAGCGCGGCCTCGACCTCGACCTCACCCGGCCGGGCGAAAAGGCGGCCGCGGAGGCGATCATACGGCAGGCCGACGTGGTGCTCGACAACCAGGGACCCGGCGTGATGGACAAGCTTGGCCTCGGTCCCGCGGGTCAGCGCCGCCTGAACCCGGGCGTGATCTCGGTGACGATGCCGCCGTTCGGCCGGGACGGGCCGCTCTCCGGTCTCAGGGCTTACGGGTCGACCGTGGAGCAGGCCAGCGGCCTGCCGTTTCTCAACGGTCGCGACGCCTGGCCGCCCTCGCAGCAACACGTCGCCTATGGCGACCCGGTGGCCGGCCTTTACGCGGCGGCCGGCGCGCTAATCGCGCTTTACGGCAGAAGTCGGCTCGGCGGAGCCGGCGTCGAGGTCTGCCAGGTCGAATGCCTCTTCCAGCTGGGTTCGGCGGGGATCATCGCCGAGACCGCGACAGGCGGGCCGTACGCCCGGACCGGCTCGCGCCGCGCCGACATTGCGCCGTGCTGCGTGGTTTCCTGCCTCGGGGAGGACACTTGGCTTGCCGTCGCCTGCGACAGCGACGCGGCCTGGCGCTCGCTGACAGCGGTCATCGGACGCCCCGAGCTGGGAGCGGACGCCCGCCTCGGCAGTCTCGCCGGCCGCAAGGCTCGGGAAGACGAGATCGAGGCCGCAATCGCGGCCTGGGCCGCCGATAAGGACGCCCGCGCCGCCGCCGAGGCCTTGCAGGCGGCGGGCGCCGCCGCCGCCCCAGTGCTGCCAACGCACGAGCTCTTCCCCGATCCACACCTGCAGGACAGCGGCTACTGGGCGGTGCAGGAGCGGCGTTACGTCGGCGTCCACTTCACGCCCAACTCGCCGTTCCGCTACGACGGCGAGCGGCTGGCGGTAGTGCGCCCCGCGCCGACGCTGGGCGAGCATACGGCCGAGGTGCTGGCCGAAC
>JAKAZA010000003.1:55323-60745 GCA_021816155.1 Pseudomonadota bacterium
ATCGTGCGGCAGCCGGCCTAGCCGGCGAATCAAACGCGTGCTGGAAGGCGCTCGGGAGGAACCTCTGCGTTGAAAAAACTGCTCATCGCCAATCGAGGCGAGATCGCCATCCGCATCGCGCGCACCGCCGCGGAAATGGGGATCGCCACCGTGGCCCTCTACGCCGAGGATGACGCGCTTTCACTGCACGTGCGGCACGCCGACGAGGCCGTCGCGCTGAAGGGCGCCGGCGCGGCGGCGTACCTGGACATCGCGCAGGTCGTGGCGGCCGCCGAGGGCGCCGGCTGCGATGCGATCCACCCAGGCTACGGCTTCCTCAGCGAGAACGCGGCGTTCGCCAGAGCCTGCGAGGCCGCGCGCCTGATCTTCGTCGGGCCGACGCCCGAGACGCTGGCTCTCTTCGGCGACAAGACCGCGGCGCTGGAACTCGCGCGCCGGCTCGACGTCCCCACCCTGCCCGGCACGCGCGGAGCCACTAGCCTGGAAGACGCGACCGCCTTCCTTGAGTCGCTCGGGCCCGGCGGCGCGGTGATGCTGAAGGCCCTGGCCGGCGGCGGCGGGCGCGGCATGCGGCCGGTGACGCGTCCGGAGGACCTCGCCGGCGCCTACGAGCGCTGCCAGTCGGAGGCCAAGGCGGCGTTCGGAGACGGCTCGGTCTATGTCGAGCGATTCTTCCCGAAGGCGCGGCACGTCGAGGTGCAGATCGTCGGCGACAGCGCCGACGTCGTTCACGTCTGGGACCGGGAGTGCAGCCTCCAGCGCCAGCGGCAGAAGCTGGTCGAGATCGCGCCCGCGGTCGGCGTCGAGAACTGGATCCGGGCCGCGCTGCAAGGCGCCGCCGTTCGCATGGGCGAGGCGGCGAAATACAAGGGCCTCGGGACGATCGAGTTCCTGGTCGGCACGGGCGGCGACCCCGCCTTCGCGTTCATCGAGGCCAATCCGCGCCTGCAGGTCGAGCACACGGTGACCGAGGAGGTGACCGGTCTCGACCTGGTGAGAATCCAGCTGGAGATCGCCGCCGGCGCGGCGCTGGCGGGCGCCGGCCTCGGCGGACAGGCCGCCGTCACGCCGCCGCGCGGGGTCGCGATCCAGACGCGGGTGAACCTCGAGACGATGGCCGCCGACGGCCAGACGCGGCCGGCGGGCGGCGTGATCGGCGCTTACGAGCCTCCCTCGGGCCCCGGCGTACGCGTCGACGGCTTCGGTTACGGCGGCTACCGCACCAGCGCACGCTACGATTCCCTGCTCGCCAAGCTGATCGTCCACGCGCCCGATCTCGCTTCGGCGGCCGCCAAGGCGCACCGCGCGCTTGGCGAGTTCCGCCTGACGGGCGTCGCGAGCAACATCCCGTTCCTGCGCGCCCTGACCCAGCGTCTCGCGCACGGCGAGACCGACCTCCACACACGCTACGTCGAAGAGAACATCACCGCGCTCGCCGAGGCGGCGGCCAGCAGCGCGCCGGGTGTCCATTTCGCGCCGCCCGAGACGCAGCGGCGCGCGGGCGCTAAGGTCGACGCCGTCGATCCGCTGGCGGTGCTCGAGCACGGCAGGAGCGGCGCGCCACCGCCGGTCCAGAGCCTCGCGCCGCCGCAGGCGGGGCCTGTCGACGAGGTCGTCGGGCCCGAGGGAACGACACCCCTGCGTGCGCCGCTGCAGGGCACCATCGTAAGCTTGGCGGTCGCAGCCGGCGCAGTCGTGCGAGCCGGCCAGACCGTGGCGATCATGGAGTCCATGAAGATGGAGCACGTGATCGGGGCCCACGCAGCCGGATACGTGCGCGAGTTCACGGTCGCGCCGGGCGACACCGTGTTCGAGGACTACCCGCTCGCGTTCATCGAAGAGGCCGACATCGGCGGCGCCAGCGCCGAGGAGACCGAGGCGGTCGACCTCGACGCGCTGCGGCCCGATCTCGCGCTGATCGTCGCCCGCCACGCCAAGACCCTCGACGCGGCGCGGCCGGACGCCGTCGCCCGGCGTCGCCGGACGGGCCAGCGCACGGCGCGAGAAAACTTGGACGATCTCGTCGACCCTGGCACCTTCGTCGAGTATGGCGCGCTCACCGTCGCCGCACGCCGCCGGCGCAACACCATCGAGGAGCTGATCGACCAGACCCCGGCCGATGGGCTTCTGGTGGGCCTTGGCCAGGTGAACGGGCGGCTCTTCGGACCCGAGGCTTCGCGCGCGATGGTGATGGCCTACGACTACACCGTGCTCGCGGGCACGCAGGGCGCCTATAACCACGACAAGATGGACCGCGGCATAGAGCTGGCCACGCGCTGGCGCCTCCCGACGGTGTTCTTCTGCGAAGGCGGCGGCGGGCGGCCCGGCGACACCGATGGCGGCGGCGGCGTGGGCACGCGCGGGTTCGAGCTCTGGGGCAAGATGTCGGGCGTCGCGCCGATGATCGGCGTCACGTCCGGCCGCTGCTTCGCCGGCAACGCGTCGATCCTCGGCTGCTGCGACGTGATCATCGCCACCAAGGGCTCCAACATCGGCATGGGCGGTCCGGCGATGATCGAGGGCGGCGGGCTCGGCGTCTTCCGGCCCGAGGACATCGGACCGGTCGAAGTCCAGGAGCCGAGCGGCGTAATCGACATCCTGGTCGAGGACGAGGCCGAGGCCACGCGCGTCGCCAGGCAGTACCTGTCCTACTTCCAGGGTCCCGTCGCGGAGTGGAGCTGCCCCGACCAGCGGCTGCTGCGCCGCGTGATCCCCGAGAACCGGCTCAGGGTCTACGACATCCGCGAGCTGATCCGCACTCTCGCCGACGAAGGCTCGTTCCTCGAAATCCGCCCGAAGTTCGGGACCACGATGGTGACCGGCCTCGTACGTATCGAGGGCCGGCCGATGGGTCTGATCGCCAACAACCCGAAGGTGTTGGGCGGGGCCATCGATTCCGACGGATCCGACAAGGCCGCCCGCTTCATGCAGATCTGCGAGGCGTTCGACCTGCCGATCCTGTCACTCTCGGACACGCCCGGGATGATGGTCGGGCCGGAAATCGAGAAGACGGCGCTGGTCCGCCATTGCTCTCGGCTGTTCATCATCGGCGCAAACCTCACCGTCCCGATCCTCAGCGTCTTCCTGCGCAAGAGCTACGGGCTCGGCGCGCTCGCCATGACCGGCGGCAGCTACCAGGCCTCGGCGTTCGCGGTGGCCTGGCCGACGGGCGAGTTCGGCGGCATGGGCCTGGAGGGCTCGGTCAAGCTCGGCTACCGCAACGAGCTGGCCGCCATCGCCGACCCGGCCGCCCGCCGCGCCCGCTTCGACGAGATGGTCGCCAGAGCGTACGAGAACGGCAAGGCGATCAACCGCGCCACCACCTTCTTCATCGACGACGTGATCGACCCGGCCGACACGCGGCGCTGGATCCTCGGCGCGCTGAGGAGCCTGCCGCCCCCTGTCCCGCGCTCGGAGAAGAAGCTGCGCTGGATCGACGCGTGGTGAGCGGGCGCTCGTCGCGCCCGCGCGGTCAGTTTAGTGCGAGGCCGTAGAGTTCGGCCACGTTGTCGTGGCAGATCCAGTTGCGCTGCTCAGGCGTCAGGTCGGCGGTCTGCTCCTCGATCACCGCCTGTGAGTTCGGCCAGGTGGAATCCGAGTGCGGAAAGTCGCTGGCCCACATCAGCCGACGCGGGTTGACGAGGTCGGCGGTCTTGAACGCCACCCAGTCGTCCTGGAACGTCATGTAGATGTGCTCGCGGAAGTACTCGCTCGGCATGCGCTCGAGCGGCGGCGCCTTCATCCAGTAACGGTGCCGCTTGTAGGCGTGGTCCATGCGGTACATGTAGTGCGGCGCCCAGCCGGCGTCGGCCTCCACGCAGACGATCCTCAGGCCCGGATGGCGGTCGAAGACGCCGCCGAAGATCAGCGTGCCGATGATGTCCTGGTTGCCGCGGATGATGGAGAGGAAGCCGTTGATCCGCGGTCCGCGCGGATTCTGCGCCAGCGATCCCGACTTGGTGGTCAGGATGTGGAACGACAGCGGCAGGCCGAGCTCCACGGCGGTCGCCCAGACCGGGTCGTAGATTGGGCTGTCGTAGTCTTCGACCGCTGGGTCGCCCGGCATCATCACGCCCTTGAAGCCCATCGCCTTGACCGCCTTCAGCTCGGCGACTCCGTCCTGCGGCGAACGCATCGAAATCTGCGCCAGACCGTGCAGACGATGGGGCGCCTCGGCGCAATACTCAGCCAGCCAGCGGTTGTAAGCCTCGAAGCAGGCCTTCTTGAAATCGAAGTCGGGGTGGTTGCAGATCAGCATCCCGACCGTCGGATAGATCAGCTCGGCGGCGACCCCGTCGAGATCCTGATCCGCGACGCGGTACCTGGGGTCCCAGCCGCTCCGCCACAGGTCCTGGAAGGCCACCCCGTCGGTCGTGATGTCCTTCGGGTCCTTGCCGGCGGCCGCCAGCAGCCCGAGCGGCACCGGCGTCGGCATGCCCTCGATGACGAATGCGTCTCCGACACCCTCCAACTGGCGGATGCGGGGCGCGCGCTCGCGGAATTTCGGGTCGATGTAGTCGGCGTAGCAGTTCGGCGGCTCGGTGATGTGCGAGTCGGCGGAGATCGGCTTTCTGAACATCCCGGTTCCTCCCACGCGCCGCGCAGGGGCGCTTGGCCGGCGATTCTAGCGCGCGTTGACGCGCGCGGCAGCAAGGCCTTTCGTCACCGGATGACCGCGCCCTTCACCCTGTCCGACCTGCCTCCCTGGGCCTTCGAGAAGCAAGACCCCGCGGCCGACGCCGATTTCTACTCGGAGCCGCGCCTCGTCACCCATATCGACGACGGCGCCATCGCCTCGCTGACCGCGTTCTATCGGCGCAGGCTGCCGCCCGGCGGCGCGGTCCTCGACCTGATGAGCAGCTGGGTCAGCCACCTGCCGGACGACGTGGCCTTCGGTGAAGTGATCGGGCACGGCATGAACGCCGAGGAACTGGCGGCCAATCCCCGCCTCACCCGCGCGTTCGTACAGGACCTCAACGCGGACCCAACGCTACCGCTTGCAGACGGCGCGCTCGACGCGGCGATGATCTGCGTCGGCGCGCAGTACCTGCAGCGGCCGGTCGAGGTCATGACCGAGCTGCGCCGCGCGCTGAAGCCGGGCGCGCCGCTGATCGTCAGCTTCTCGAACCGTTGTTTTCCGACCAAGGCCATCGCGGTCTGGCTTCGCCTCGACACACAGGGCCAGGCCGCGCTTGTGGGCCTTTACCTGGAGGCGGCCGGATTCAGCGGCGTCGAGACGCACGTGCTCGCCGACGGACGCGGCTGCGACCCGATGGTCGCCATCGTCGGTCATGCCTGAGGCGCCCCCTGGCGCGCCCGGTTGGGGGCCGGGACCGCCGTCGCCGGCTCGCCCCGGCTCCAACGCCACGGAGAGTTGGGATGGCGGTGACGGAGGGATTCGAACCCTCGATACGGCTTTACA
>JAKAZA010000088.1 GCA_021816155.1 Pseudomonadota bacterium
GGATGCGCAGCAGGTTGCGGGCGAAGGCGCGGACCGACTGGCATCTCGGGCCCTCGCTGCCGTCCATGTTGACCGGCAGGCCGATCACGAGCCCTGCTGCGCCGCGGCCGGCCATCAGCTCGAACAGGCGCGTGGCGTCGGCGGTGAACTTGGTCCGCCGGATCAGCGCCAGCGGACTGGCGATCATCAGGCCGCCGTCGGAGACCGCGACGCCGATGGTTTTCTCGCCGAGATCCAGCCCGGCGACGGGTGCGCCCTGCGGCAGGGCGGCGGGAAGTTCGGTCAGCTCGACGACGGCCATGACGGCGCCGGTTTAAGAAAGCTTGCCAAGTCCGCCAAGCGCCGGCTAACCCGCGCCCCTCATCGCGCCCAGGCGCTTTCTGGGGAGCCCCCATGGCCATCGACGCGGCGACCGTGCGCAAAGTCGCCCACCTCGCCAGGATCAGGGTGGGTGACGACCAGCTGGACCGGCTCGCGACCGAGCTTTCCGGCATTCTTACCTGGATCGAGCAGCTGAGCGAGGTCGATACCGAGGGCGTGGCGCCCATGGCCTCCACCGAGGCCGTGCCGTTGCCGATGCGCGAGGACGTGGTCACCGACGGCGGCGACGCGGCCAAGGTCCTCGCCAACGCGCCGAAGTCGGATCGCGGTTTCTTCGTCGTGCCGAAGGTGGTGGAATGAGCGAGCTGACGCAGCTTACGCTGAAGGACGCGCTCGCCGGGCTCAAGGCGCGCAGGTTCTCGGCCGTCGAGCTGGCCCGGGCGCACCTGGACGCGATCGCCGCCGCCAGGGCGCTCAACGCCTACGTGCTGGAGACGCCGGACAAGGCGCTCGCCATGGCCGAGGCGTCGGATGCGCGGCTCAAGGCCGGCGACGGAGGGCCCCTGGAAGGCGCCTCGCTGGGGATCAAGGATCTCTTCTGCACCGAGGGCGTGCGCTCCACCGCCGCCTCGCGCATCCTCGGCGACTTCAAGCCGACGTACGAATCGACGGTCACGGCGAACCTGTGGCGCGACGGCGCTGTCATGCTGGGCAAGCTCAACATGGACGAGTTCGCCATGGGCTCGTCCAACGAGACCAGCGCCTTCGGGCCCGTGGTCAGCCCGTGGCGCTCTCGCGGCTCCAACCGGCCGCTCACTCCGGGCGGCTCGTCCGGCGGTTCGGCCGCGGCGGTGGCCGCCGATCTGGCCCTGGCGGCGACGGCGACCGACACCGGCGGCTCGATCCGCCAGCCTGCCTCGCTGACCGGGACGGTCGGGATCAAGCCGACATACGGGCGCTGCTCGCGCTGGGGCATCGTGGCCTTCGCCTCGTCGCTCGATCAGGCCGGGCCGATCGCCAAGACCGTGGAGGACGCGGCCATTCTGCTGCGCTCGATGAGCGGACACGATCCGAAGGACTCGACGAGCCTGCCCCTGGCCGTTCCCGATTTCCCGAGCTTCGTCGGCCGTCCGGTCAAGGGCCTCAGGATCGGCGTGCCCAAGGAGTACCGCGCCGACGGCATGCCGGCCGAGATAGAGAAGCTGTGGGAGGCGGGCGTCGCGTGGCTGAAGGACGCAGGCTGCGAGGTGGTCGACGTCTCGCTGCCGCACACGCGATACGCGCTGCCGGCCTACTACATCATCGCTCCGGCCGAGGCCTCGTCGAACCTCGCGCGCTACGACGGCATGCGCTACGGCCTGCGCGCCGAAGCGCCGACCCTGACCGAAACCTATGAGGCGACGCGGGCGGCGGGCTTTGGCGAGGAGGTCCGTCGGCGCGTGCTGATCGGCGCCTACGTGCTCTCTGCCGGTTACTACGACGCCTACTACCTGAAGGCGCAGAAGGTGCGCCGGCGCATCGCCGACGACTTCTCCGCCGCCTTCGAGCGGGTCGACGCGCTCCTGACGCCGACGGCGCCGTCCGCCGCCTTCGGTCTCGGCGAGAACACCGCCGATCCGGTGGCGATGTACCTGAACGACATCTTCACCGTGACGGTGAACCTCGCGGGGCTTCCTGGCCTCAGCGTGCCTTGCGGTCTCGACGCCCAGGGGCTCCCGCTGGGGCTGCAACTGATCGGGCGGGCCGAGGACGAGGGAACGCTGTTCCAGCTTGGCGGCGCGCTTGAGAAAGCGGCTGACTTCCGCGCCCGGCCTGAGCGGTGGTGGAGGGCCTGACCTGCGGCCGCCGCTCCAGGGCGTAGGCGGCGACCACCAGCACCGCCATCGCCTGTGTCGCGACCGGGGCGAGCTGGGTCGCCGCCAGTCCGGCAGCCGCGGGCGCGACGTCGGGCCCGGCGATCGCGAGCAGAGGGCAGACGCCGACCGCCATCGCCAGGAAGAGGGCCGCGCCGATGCGCCCGCGCAGCCCGCGCCGGCGAGAGAAGACCGCGAACGCGGCGACGGCGAGCGCGCTGGCGACAGCGACGCCGGAGGCGAATGGCGCGTCGCCCAGGTCGACGTCGGCGCCTGATCCGGCCAGCAACGCCGCCTCCGCGCATGCGATAGCGGCGCCCACGATCGCGCCGGCGGCGATGATCCGCAGCGCGCCCTTGGCGCGTCGGAACACGGCGAATGAGAGGGTGGAGCCGCCGACCGCGATCGCCAGCGACGCCAGCACGGCGGCGGGGTCGAGCCGCAGAGCGGCGGAGAAGCCGGCGCCGTCCACGTCCTGCGCCCAGGCCGCGACGCCAACCAGCGCCCCGGGCGCGACCGTGCGCGCCCGGGCCAGGAAGGCCACGCGGCCCGCCAAGGCGTCAGCGCCGCGCAGGGCTGCGGTGAAGCTCAGCGCGAAGGACGCCGCGGTCGCGGCGAGCAGGAGGCCTATGGGAAGAGGAAGCGGCAAGGGCGAACGGGTGGTTGAGCGGTGCGCAACTGTATGGCGAGGTGGTGCTTAACGGCTCGCCACCGCGGGGCGATCATTCCGCGTGTGCGCGGATCGGTCGCAGACGCTTCGGACGCCGGTCGAAGCGTGCGCGCGCCTCGCGGATGGTCTATGAGCCGTCGCCATGAGCGAGGCGCAATCGAAGCTGATCGAGGGCCGCACCGGCCCGTGGGAAGTGGTGCTGGGGCTTGAGGTGCATGCGCAGGTGGCTTCGAAATCGAAGCTGTTCTCCGGCGCCGCGGTGGGCTTCGGCGCGGGACCCAACGAGCAGGTCAGCCTGGTCGATGCGGCGATGCCGGGCATGCTGCCCGTCATCAACCGGCATTGTGTCGAGCAGGCGGTGCGCTCGGGCCTGGGCTTGAAGGCGAAAATCAATCACTGGTCGCGCTTCGACCGGAAGAACTACTTCTACCCCGACCTGCCGCAGGGCTATCAGATCAGCCAGTACAAGGACCCGATCGTCGGCGAGGGCGAAGTCGAGGTCGAGCGCGACGACGGATCCAGCTTCAGGGTGCGGGTCGAGCGGCTGCACCTGGAGCAGGACGCGGGCAAGTCGATCCACGACATCGATCCAAACGCCACCTACGTGGACCTCAACCGCGCCGGCACCGCGTTGATGGAGATCGTCTCCTACCCGGACATGCGGTCGGCCGACGAGGCTGCGGCCTATGTCAAGAAGCTGCGCACCATCCTGCGCTATCTAGGCACCTGCGACGGCGACATGGAGAAGGGCAACCTGCGCGCCGACGTGAACGTGTCGGTCCGGCGGCCGGGCGGCTCGCTCGGCACCCGCTGCGAGATCAAGAACGTCAATTCGTACCGCTTCATCCAGCAGGCGATCGAGTACGAGTCGAGGCGCCAGATCGCGATCCTGGAAGACGGCGGCCGGATCGACCAGGAGACGCGCCTGTTCGATCCGGGAAGGGGCGAAACGCGGTCGATGCGCTCGAAGGAGGAAGCGCAGGATTACCGCTACTTCCCCGATCCCGACCTCCTGCCGCTGCAGCTTGACCCCGCGTGGGTGAAGCAGATCGAGGCGAGCCTGCCCGAGCTTCCCGACGACAAGAAGCGCCGTCTGATGAAGGAGTACGGGCTTTCGGCTTATGACGCCGGCGTGCTGATCGCCGAAGGCGCGCGGGCCGACTATTTCGAGACCGCGGCCCGGGGACGCAACGCCAAGGCCGTCGCCAACCTCGTGGCCAACGAGCTGCTCGGGCACCTGGCGAAGGACGGGCTGGAGATCACCGACAGCCCGATACCCCCGGCCGACATCGCCGGGCTGGTCGACCTCGTCGAAGAGGGGGTGATCTCCTCGAAGATCGCCCGTGAGGTCTTCGAGCACATGTGGGCGGGCGAGGGCGCGCCGGCGGCGATCGTCGAGGCGCGCGGTCTGAGGCAGGTCTCGGACACCGGCGCGCTGGAGGCGATGATCGACCAGCTGATTGCGGCCAATCCCGGCCAGGCCGAGGCGGTTAAGGCTAAGCCGCAGGCCGTGGGGTGGTTCGTGGGCCAGGTCATGCGCCAGACCGGCGGCAAGGCCAACCCCGGCGCCGTGAACGAGATCCTGAGGTGCAAGCTGGGCGTCTGAACGGCCTGCGCCGGAGGGAACGATCGGCCTCGATCACGAGCCCGCGATCCGGCGGCGCCTCGGTTCAGTAGGCGTCCATCACATCGAAGATCAGACCGGTCCTCGCTGAGATCAGCAGGAACTGGCGGCCGACCTGGACCCATTCGTAGCCATAAGGCGGGCGGCGCAGACGGAAACGGGCATAGTCCTCGACGACGTAGGATTGATACGGCGACGGGAGATAGGCGCCGCGGCGAAACGGCACGAACCCGGGGCGGATGCCGGCCCGCGCAGCGTCGGTGGCCGGTGGAGGGCCGTAGTACCAGCGCCCGTCGAACCAGTAGCCGTTGTACCGGCGTTCGTTCCAGGCGCCCGGTTCGGCTTCGCCTCCCTGGTGCGCGGCCGCAGGCGAGACGCGGATGGCCGGCGGCGCGCCGCCGGCGATGTCGCGGCCGTTCCACGGCGGCGCGTGCGGCGACGGAGGGGCGCCGTGGTGACGATAGTCCTGACCAACGGCGGTCGCGGCGCCGACCACGAGCGCACAAGCCCCCGCGGCGGCGACCAGCCGAGCCAGCAGAGTTGGGCGCGCGTTCACCGCGCTAAGTGTGCGATCTCTCGCGTGAACCGATCCTGAACGGGGCGCAGGGTCTCGCCGACGACGGAAGGATCGCGCGGAAGTGAGGCTTAACCATATGTTCAATGAACCTCGTTTTTCATTTCCGTCCAGGGATCGGAACTTCGTTTTCCAGAAAGGATGCGGAGTTCGCGACTGGGAAGGAACTTGAGAGATGTTCGGGGTTGGGGATTCGGCGCCTGAATGCGCCTTGCCGCTACCGGAGCCGGACTCGACCGGGGACGAGCTGTTTCGCATGGGATTGCTCTATTCGACCGGCCAGGGCGGCGCGCCGCGCGACTACGTCTCGGCGCACATGCTGTTCAACCTGGCGGCCATGCGCGGCTCAGAGGAGGCGAAGGCCTACCGCCGCGAGCTGAGTCAGGAGATGGACCCGGCCGACGTGGCCGAAGCCCAGCGCGCTGCTCGCCGCTGGCTGGCGCAAGGCTGAACCGACAGGTCTGATCGCCGCGGACGCTGCGCCGTCGCCGCATGTCAGGGCAGTGTCTGGTACGTGCCCCAGGCGTAGCTGAACTGCAGCGGAAGCGCGTTGCGCAGCAGCGTCATGAAGCTGGCCGCGTTGCCGAGGCGCGACTTGGGCACCCAGACGACGTCGAACCGGCGCAGCGGCACGAGGTCGGGCGGCGCGTCGCCGTGGTGGAAAGCCCGCTCCAGGTCCACGGTGCGCATCATCGGCTGACCGTCGGGGCGCCGGCGGATGATGATCACCTCCGTGCGCTTGCCCGAATCGGTGAAGCCGCCGGCGTCGATGATCGCGCGCAGAGCATCCTCGTCTCCGGCCATGTCGTAGACGCCGGGCTTGTTGACCTCGCCTCCGACGAACACCTTCAACGGCTGCGCCTTCACCGTGACCGTGACCTCCGGCCGCAGCAGCTGACTGGCGTAGGCGGCCGACAGCTCGCCATCGAGTTCCTCGGCGGTGCGGCCGGCCGCCATCTGCGGCGGGATGAGCGGCAGAGTGATTCGCCCGTCCGGCTGCACGGTGACCGTCTTGTTGAGCTCGGGCGCGGACGGCACGGTGACGTCGACCTCGTCGCCGGGATAGAGCCGGTACTGGGGCTCGTCGTCGCTCCACGTCGCGTAGGGGACGTTGACGAACGGCCCGGTCGGATGGGCGCTGGCCGCGGCGGTGGCGGCGAGGGCGGCGACCAATGCGATGGCGGCAGCGTGCGAAGCAGGCATGCGGCGAAAGTTAAAGGGAATGGGTAAGGAAACCTTAAGCGCGCCCGGCGAGCCTCGGGTCGTTAGCCACGTTTTCCTCCGTTTTCCCTCCGCGCAGGCATGACATCGCAAGGCTTCTTCCAGGCTAGACCTGCGCCGCCGCAGCCCGAGCCGCATGAGGCGGTCGAGTGGGCGCCGCGAGCGCGCCTCGCGCTCACCGACATCCCGGCGCTGCTCTGGCGCGAGCGCTGGCTCATGCTCGCCACCTTCCTCGTCATCGCGGTGATGGGCCTCGGTTTCGCGCTCACGCTGAAGACCATCTATCCCGCCCATTCGAGCGTCCTGGTGCGGCTGGGGCAGGAATACGTCTACGAGCCCCGTGCGGGCGACGCGGGCCGGGGCGCGGTGCCGAACAACGACCAGATCCTCGAATCGGAAACCGAGATCATGCAGAGCGACGCGCTGCGCAGGCTGGTCGTCGAGCGCCTGGGCGTTGCGCGACTGGCGCCTGCCGAGGCCCGGGCCTACGCCCGCGGCACGCCCGCCGAGCGCGAGATGATCGTGGCCAAACTCGCCGAGCGAATCAGCCGCAACCTGAAGATCGAGACCGCTCCGGCGACCCCGGTGATTCGCCTGACCTATCAGAGCAGCAGCCCGCAGCTGGCCGCCAAGGTGCTCAACACCCTCTTGGAACAGTACCTGATCTATCGGCGCACGGTGCTTCTGGCTCCGAGAGTCGGGGCCCTGGATGATCAGCGTCGGGCGTTCGAGCGGCAGCTGGCGCAGGAGGACGCCGCCTATCAGACCTTCCTGGCCACCAATAAGATCGGCGACTTCGAGGCGGACAAGACGGCGCTTTCGCAGCTGTCGGCCCAGATCGAGCAGCAGCAATACGCCAACGACGCGGCGCTCCGCGAGAAGCAGGGACGCCTCGACGCCATCAACTCGGAGCTGGCGGCGCTTCCCGCTGAGACCAGCCTCTATCGCGACAGCGACCCGACGGCGACGACCGCCCTCGCGACGCTGAAGGTCCAGCGCGCGGCCCTGCTGTCGCGCTACCGGCCCGATGCGCAGCCGGTGCAGGACATCGACGCGCAGATCGCACGCCTCGAGTCGGTGATCGCCGCCGGGCGGACCCAGCAAGCCGGCGCCCAGCGCACGGGCGTCAATCCGGTCTACCAGGCCTTCCAGACCGAGAAGCTCGAACTGACCGCCGAGATTGCGGGCCTGCGCCAGACTGCGGATGCGCTCGACGACGAGATGAACAAGGTGACCGAGCGGCGCCTGCGATTCGCGCAGCTGGAGCCTCAGTACCGGTCGCTGGACCTTGACCGCAGCGTGCTCCAGGACAGCGTCAAGGATCTGACCACCAAGGCGGCCCAGAGCGAAGCTTCGCAGCAGATCGCCGCAGCGACCGACGACGATATCCGCATCGTCGAGCGCGCGGTGGCGCCGACCGAGGGCAAGAGCCTGCGCAAGCCGGTGATGGCGGTGGCCCTCGCATTCGCGCTTTTCTCGGCGCTCTGTGCGGGGCTGCTGCGCATGTTCCTGAGGCCCGGCATGCCCACGCCGGCGTCGGCGGGGCGTACGCTCGATCTGCCGGTGCTCGGCGCGGCGGCATTGAAGCAGCCGGCGTGATCGGGCGCGCTTGCTGCGCCGTGCGTCCTTCGCGTTAACCCTGATTGGACTAGCATCGGCCATCAGCAGACGAGTGACGATTCGGGTCCATGGTGGATTTGAGCGCCGAGATGGCGGAACTCTGGGACTCTCTCGGCGCCGCCCCGCGAGGTCGGGCGCGGGCGATCGAGTTCATCGCGGCCAGGGATGGCGAGGGGACTTCGACCGTCGCCCGCGAGTTCGCTTTCGCGGCCGCCACGCGCCATGGCCGACGCGTCTGGCTCATCGACCTCGACCTGATGGGGCAGTCTCAGGCCGCGCTCATCGGGGCCGAGGCGGCGCGGTACGGCGAGCTTGGTCAGCCCGCGTCGGCGACGCCTGACGGGTCGATGTTCTTCACCGTGCGTCCGCCGCTGCGGCGGCCGGACGGCCGGCCGTGGCCCGATGCGCGCTACATCAGCGCTCACTCCGTCGGCGGCGCGCAGCTCTGGGTGACCCGGTTCCGCAGCGAGGCGGTCCGTGGACGACAGGCCGTGCACGTGACGCAGGGCGGCGAGTACTGGCGGGCGCTGAAGCGGCACGCCGACCTCGTCGTCATCGATGCTCCTTCGGCGTCGCGCTCGCAGGCGGGACTGACTGTCGCCCCTGGTGTGGACCAGGTGGTGATGGTCGTTGCGGCCGACGAAGGCGATCCTGGCGCGCCCGCGCAACTGCGCGACGTTCTGCTCGACGCCGGCGCACATCTGGCGGGGCTCTTCGTCAACCGCGTGCAGGTCCAGGCGCCCCAATTCCTTCGAGGCGCGATCCCGTGACCGTTGTCGCCGCGCCGTTCGCGCAGGCACGGCCGACTCGGCGGTCCCTGGTCGAGATCGGCGCCTTCGCCGCAGCGGTGTTCCTTCTGCTCGTCTACAGCCAGGGCTGGGAGACGCCGCTGACTGGCGGCGGCGACGAAACGGCCGACTCCGACCTCATCCGCTCCCTCTTTTTGCCGGCCTACGCAGCGGGAATCGGCCTGCTGGCGCTGACACCCTGGCGGACCGTGCTTGGCCTCGTGCGCCAGCCGTTCCTCGTGCTGCTGGTGCTGATCGCGACCGTCTCGATCTTCTGGTCGGTGGCGCCGGATCAGACCGAGCGCCGGATCTTCGCGCTCGTATTCACAACGCTGGGCGGGGTCGTGCTGGCCGCGCGCTATTCGTGGCCGCGCCTGGCCGAGGTTCTGGCGGCGTCGTTTGCGATCCTCGCGGTGTTTTCGCTCCTGGCCGGACTCTTCGTCCCGTCCATCGGGCGCATGACGGAAATCTTCCCCGGCGCGTGGCGCGGCCTCTGGCCCGAGAAGAACGCGTTCGGCGGCAACATGGCGTTCGGGGCCGCGATCTGCGCGGCGGCGGCGTTCCTCAACCCGAGGCGCGCCGGCATCTGGTGGGCGATGGCGCTGCTGTCGTTCCTGCTCCTCCTGATGAGCACGTCGAAGACCGCGCTCGTTTCGCTGCTGCTCGGCGCCGCCGCGCTGGCGCTCGTCTGGTCCGTCCGTCGCGGTCCCGTGTTTAGCGTCGTGGCCACATGGTGCGCAGTGGTGGTGTTGGGACTGGTCGCGTGCGTCGCGCTCTTCGCCTCTGACTACGTCTTCGGCCTGCTCGGCAAGGATGCGACGCTGACCGGCCGCACCGAGATCTGGGCCGCGGTGATGCACCAGATTCACCAGCGTCCCTGGGTGGGGTTCGGCTACGCCGCGATCTGGGACGAGACCGGTCGCTGGGGCCCGCTTGCGTGGATCGTGCATGACGCCGGCTTTCGACCGGATCACGCCCACAATTCGTGGCTGGAGCAGTGGTTGTCGCTCGGCCTTGTCGGACTGGGCGCCTGGACGGCGTTCTTCTGTCAGACGCTCGTCGCCAACGTCGTGGCGCTCTACCGTTCGCCGGGCGCCTATCTGGCGCTGCCGTTCTTCGTCATCTACGCGCTGATGACCCTCACCGAGAGCATCGCCGTTATCTACAACGACATGCGCTGGGTGATCTTCGTCACGTTGGCGGTCAAGCTCGCGTTGCCCGACGCGCCGGCGCGTCCAGCGGCCTCTCCCGCGAGACCGAAGTACGCGCGGGCGTAGATCTCGCCGGACCGCACAAGGCTCAGGTTCTCTGTCACGTAGTCGCGCGGCCGGTAGGTGTCGCGGGCGGCGAGGAAGGTGTCGAGCCGGTCGCCGAAGTCGTCGAGGCCGGTGAAGCGCTCGCCGCAGGCCTTGGAGAAGAATGGAACGGACGAGGCCCACGGCGCGGTTGCGAAGTGGTCCTTCCATTGCGGATCGGCCCAGTAGCCGCGGTCCCAGGCCAGCACGGGCACGTTCGAGGCCATGGCTTCCTGGTACGCGATGCCCTGCGTCTCGGTCTCGCACAGGAAGAGAAGGCCCTTGGCGCGCGCCAGCAGCGATCGGTACGTCTCGTGGTCGTAGAAGCGGTAGCGGATGGTCTCGTGCGTGAGGCCGCGGGCGGAGAGCTCACGCAGCAGCGGGTCGATCAACTCGGCCTGATAGCGGTCATGCTCCCACAGCACCTTGTCGTAGACTATGAAGTCGAGGTCCTTCGGCGCGCCCGAGAGATCGGGCCAGGCGTCGGTGTCGATCCCGGCGAACCAGGTCATGCAGCGACCCGGATATCCGGTCTCGAACAGGTCGTACATCCAGTCCGAGAGGCACACGTAGCGCCGGAAGCGCGGATCGTCGAAGAGCCGCGGGGCATTGCCGGGTTGGTCGTAGATCGAAGGGCCGAGCAACGCCGGATTCGGCAGTGACCACGTCTCGAGCAGCGCCGGGCCGCCGATGAGCCCGACCGGGTGGTCGGGATTGGCCCGCGCGAGGGCGTGGTCGTTGCGGTGGACGCGGTAGCCGGCGGCCGCAAGGCTCTTGCACATCAGCTCGAACGAGACCCCGAAGCCGGTCACCTTCTGGCGGTGGTGGAGGCGGTTGTAGAGCGGGCGCACGAGACGCTTGAGGTACCGGTCGCCCGGCAGGAAGCGGTCGACCTCGTAGGCCTTGAAGAACAGCAGGACGTCGCGGTCCTTTCCGAGCGTCGGTCTCATTGCGTGTTGCTCCCGCCGAGGCGGCGCGCGCCCTCGGCCACGGTGACGACGTCGAAGCCGGCGGCCAGCGCCGCGTCGGCAAGCCGTGCCAGCGTTGCGGGCGTGCAGCCCCATTCGGTCGGCGTCGCCGCCACGTCGTGAGTGGTCAGGATCAGCCAGCCCCGTCGCATGGCCGCCCGCGTCAGCCAGCTCAGCCCCAGCGCCTCGCCGTCAGGCCCCTCGACCGGCACCGACGGCGCCTGGTTGAGATCCGCCCCCCGGGTGACGACGCCTGGATGTAGCGCGCGCAGCAGCGCGAACCGTCCCGCCAGCGCGCGCTTCGTCGCCGGTGCGACGTCGCCGAACGGATAGGCGAAAGTGGTTGGACGCGGCACGCCCCAGCTTTCGAGCGCCGCTGCGTTTCGGACCACGTCCTCGACCGCGTCGTCGGCGCGCGCCTGGCCGCAGTCGAGGTGCGTGTAGGTGTGGCACCCGATCTCATGGCCGGCGTCCGCCAGTCGCTTCACCGCCGAGGGCGAGGCCAAGTGGCCGGTCGCCGCGTCAGTGTCGGCCAGCGCCGCCGCGATGTAGTAGACGCCACGCAGCCCCCGCGCTTCCAGGATCTCGGCGCCGGCCAGCGCCGCCGAGGCGGGCGCGTCGTCGAATGCGAACGAGACCATCGGACGCTCCGGCGCCGCGGCCGGTCGGCGCGCGGCGAGGCGTACGGTGCGTCGGCGCAGCTTGGCGCGCCACGATCGGTCGGCGTGGTAGGCGGCCGCCATCAGACGGCCTCGGCGTAGAGCGCCGCACGATAGAGGCGCAGCGCGAAGGCGCGTGCCTCGGCCGGCCCCGCGCCTCCCAGGGCCGCAGCCTTCAGCCACGGTCGCCAGACCTGCCGCAACGGGACGCGCCTCAGCGCTTTCGCCACGCGGTAGCTCGGGTACTCGCGTACGATGTCGGCGTGGGCCGCGACCACGCGGGCGAAGTTGGCCGCGGACTGTTCGAACTTCGCGGCCATCGCCGAGGCTGGCGCGAGGCCGAGGTGGGTGGCGGGGTTGTCGATGTGCACGATCTCGTACCGGCGCGAAACGCGCATGCCCCATTCCACGTCCTCCCAGCCCCATCCGACGAAGGCGGGGTCGAACGGCTCGGTCTCGAATACGTCGCGGCGGACCAGCAGGTTCGAGGTGAAGACGTATTTTTCCGGAGCCTTGCGGCGCTCGGAGGCGGGCGCGCAGTCGCTGCGCAGGGCGAGGGCGCGGTGCACTGCGTTCGCCGCGGTGCGCGGGGCCTGGTCGAGCGAGAAGCCGCCGAACGCCACCGCGGGGTCGCTCGTTTCCGCCAGCGCCAGCCAGCGGGCGAGAAAGTCGGGCGCGTCGGGCGACATGTCCGAGTCGAGGAACAGCAAGCTCCGGGCGCGCGCCTCGCCGGCGAGCCTGTTGCGGCCGACCGCCCGGCCGACATTGCTGCAGAGGCGGACGAAGCGGGTTGCGACGTCCAGCTTGCGGACCACCGTGGCGACGCGCTCGGCGAGCGCGTCGTCGCCGGAGCCGTCATCGAGCACCACGAATTCGACCGACGCGCCGGCGCCGTCGAGCGCGGCGAGCAGCGCGCACGGGTCGTCACGGAAGAACGGGATCAGCACCGACAGGCGCGGCGCCGCGCCGGCCCAGGCTGCGTTGTCGGTGATGTCGGCGTCGAAGGTCATGTCGCAGTCCTTGCTCGAAGCGCCGAGAGCGCGCGCCGCCCGCGCGAGCGCAATTCGGCGAGGTCGAGGATCCAGGCCGCGGCGGCGTAGATCGCCGCGCCGACGCCGGCCTTGAGCACAAGTTCGGCAAGGCCGCCGAGCGCCGGAAGCGCGGCGACCGAGGCGCCCATCACCGCCGTTGCGACCAGCGTGCGGGCGATCGCGCCGAGGGGGATCGGCATCGGTTGGGCCCGACGCCCGATGACCGCCGAGGCGACGAGGCCGATGGCGTAGCTGGCGGTCGTCGCCCAGACGGCGCCCAGGAGACCGAAGCGGGGAATGAGCCACAGGCAAAGGCCCAGGTTCGCGACGGCCGGCACGCTCATCGCCACAAGCAGCAGGCCGGTGCGGCGGCCGAGCGTGAAGGCCTGGTGCGTGTAGCCGTTCGTGAGGCCCAGGCACAGAGCGCTCGCGGCGATCCACGGCGTCACCTGCGCCGCGCCGACCCTTAGCGCCGGGCCGACCATCACGTCGGCCAGCGGCTTGGCCACGAGCGCTACGCCCAGCGCGGCCGGCATGGCGAGCGCCAGCATGAAGCCGGCCTGCTCGCGCGCCGATCTGGCGAGCCCCTCGGCTCCGCCGCGCTCCAGCGCCATGATCAACGCCGGGCCCCCGGCCGCGCCCAGCCAGATGAAGAGCACGTCGAGTGTTCGGTTCGACAGGGTGTAGCCGGCCTGGTAGGCGCCGACGGACGCCTCGCCGAGCGATCCGGCCAGGATGAAGCGGTCTGTCGTGGCCAGCGCCAGCGCAAGGATCAGCGACAGCGAGACCGGCACGCCGAACCCGATATAGGAGAGGGCCTTGTCGCGCTCGAAGGCGCCGCCGGCGCCCTGGCGCAGCTCGACCGGCAGGATGAAGGCCAGCACCACCGCCGCGCCCACGCCCAGACCCGCGATCGGCGCCGCGCCGCCGAGCCCCAGCGCAATCAGCCCTACGCCGGCCACGAAGCCGCCCGCGGTCTGGGCGATGTTGATGAGCGCCGCGCCCTTGACGTCGCCGGCGGCGCGCCGCCGTTCCTGGCTGAGCTTGGCGAGGCTGCGCGCGAGGATCGCCCCGAGGCCGGAGGCGATCGCGATCTTCACCGGGAGGGCGCCCGGCCAGACTATCAGCGCCATCGCCGCGATCGCGGTGAAGCCTGCGGCGGCGATCGCCCAGGCGCGATGGAGCGTGGCGAAGTGCGAGGGCAGCAGGCCGGCCTGCGCCTCCGGCGCATAGAACCGCGCCATAGCCGCCTCCATCCAGGTGAACACCAGCGTATGCGCCAGGTTCATGCCGGCGAAGGCGAGCGCGTAGACGCCGTATTCGGCGGGCGAAAGCGCGCGGGTGAAGACGGCGATCGACAGAAGGCCGACCACCGCCTGCACGATGTTCATCGGCAGGTAGCCGACGACGCCGCGCCAGAACATCAGCGCACCGTCTTCTCATCCCCGATCAAACAGGGGATGGTCATGGCCATGATGTAGAGGTCGAGCAGCAGCGACTGCCGCTCGATGTACTCGATGTCGAGCGCGACGCGGCGGCGCACCAGCTCGGGGGTGTCGACCGGGCCGCGCGAGCCGTGGATCGCGGCCCACCCGGTCATGCCGGGCTTCATGCGGTTCCGGTGGGCGTATTCGGCCACCAGTTTTGCGCTTTCCGTCGAGCCGGTCCTCATGCCCACGGCGTGCGGCCGCGGCCCCACCAGCGACATCTCACCCTTCAGCACGTTGAATATCTGTGGAAGCTCGTCGAGGCTGGTGCGGCGGATGATCCGGCCGACGCGCGTGACGCGGTCGTCGTCGAAGCGGATCTGACGTGTGCCGCCCGAGGTGTCGGCGCCATGCCGCATCGAGCGGAACTTCCAGACCAGGATCACCTCGCTGTTGAACCCGTGCCGGCGCTGGCGGAAGAAGATTGGGCCGGGGCTGTCGAGCTTGATGGCGAGCGCGATGAGCAGCATCACCGGCGCCGCGATCAGCAGGGCGAGGCTGCCGATGACGATGTCCTCGATCCGCTTGACGAGGGCGCGGCGTTCGTCGCTCGGCTCGCCGGACACCGGGGCCAGCGGCGCCTCGGTGATCCGCGACAGCGTCGCGTCACGGCTGGCTGCGCCCTGATCGATGAAAAGCATCACCTGGTTGGGCAGCACGCCGAGCCGCTCGATCAGCTGGCGGACACGCGCCTGCGCGTTCTGCGGCACCGTGATCACGATCTTGTCGACATAGGGCATGATGCGGTGATCGAGCATCGCGGAGGTGTCGCCGAGCACGGGCACGCCGGAGATGTTGGGCGGTATGCGGCCCACGCGATCGTCGAAGACGCCGAGCACGGCCGCTTCGCGGCTCCGCAGGGCGGCTTGGATGAGACGTTCGGCGTTGGCCGTGGCCCCGACCACGACGATGTTCGGCGTGAGCCGGCCCTTTCCGCGCCAGCGGCGCACCATCAGCCACCACACCGTGTGCAAGGCGTAAAATGCGGCCAGGCTTCCGGCCAGCCAGATTGCGAAGGGTCTCGGCGCGATCACCGCGGGACGGAAGCCGAGCAGCAGCAGCTCGAGGCCAAGCGCGGCGATGCCGAATCCGGCGGCCACCTTCACAAGGTGCCGACCCAGGCCTTCGCGTTGGCGGAAGCCATAGGCGCGCGCGGTCGCGAGGCTCCAGACGAGCACGATGGCGCCGACGGCGAACGGAGCCACCGACGCTGGCGTGATGTCGCCGGCCGCCATCGCCGCGGCGGCGAGGCCGATCAGCACGAGCGCGAGCGCATCGAACACCCGGAAGATCACGCCGAGCGTCCAGCCGGTGAGACGCGAGCGGGTGGGGGTCAGCACCGGCGGCCGCATTGGCCCGCGCCGGTCGGTGCGCGACGACTCAGGCGGCGGCAGCGATTCGGGCGGCTCTGGCCCGATCTGGGCCGCGACGTCCGTTGCGGCGCGGCCGGACGTGTCGGCCTGGGACGGTTCGGTTACGCGGCGGACGGCGACTGGCATGGCGGGCTCGCCGTAGCAAACATCAGGCCTCTATCCGGTTAACGCGAGCGAGGCTGCGGCGGCGCGATTGCGCCCGGCGGTGGGACCGGCTATCTGCGCGGGCTCCCGCGGGTTGTCCCTTGGGGGGTGACGTGGCCGAGTGGCTGAAGGCGGCGGTTTGCTAAACCGTTATACGGTCTAAAGCCGTATCGAGGGTTCGAATCCC
>JAKAZA010000089.1 GCA_021816155.1 Pseudomonadota bacterium
GGCCGGGCTGACGGCGCGGACCAACGCTTGCCTGCGAACTTAAGTCCAGCGGCGATCGTTGAAAAAGCGCTGGCGCGGCATGGTTAATAACCCAACGTTCACGATATGTGCTTATGGCGCGATCTCGCATATATACCCTTGTGACAAGTACGGCAGGGAGGCATAGTTGCTCCCCTATCCGATCTCGTTTCAGGATGCCGACTTCCCTCACCGCACGGCGGTCTGTTGGTCAACGCTGGGCGGTCGTCATCTCCGATGGGTTCCCTACGGCATGCCTCGACTAAGCCCGTACTTGGCACGCACCGCGTTCTTTCTGTTCGGTCATGACATGCGACCGGGCGCAGAGGCGGGAGCGCTTGACGGACCTCGGGGAACGGGCGTCATCGTCGGTTATTACGATGATCGGACTCCAGTCGTTCACAGCTACTACGCAGTGACGGCCAAGCATGTGCTGAGCACAGCGGCCAATATCCGCGTAAACACGCGCAACGGCGCCACGCGGTTAATTGACCTCGATGCGTCCGAATGGACTTGGCGCACAGGCTGGGAGGATGTTGCGGTGGTGGATATCACCGACCACATCGACACCCGGGATCAAGTATCATATGTGCCAAAGACAATGATGTGCGGCCCATATATTCGCGATGAAGTTGGCCTCAATATTGGAGATGATGGGTTTATGCTCGGGCTATTTGTCCCTAATCCTGGAAAGGAAAGAAACGCCATCGCCGCAAGATTTGGTAACATAAGCATGATGGCAGACAAAACTTCGCCGATTAAACACGGAATCGAAGCAACCGGTGAGGTTTATAACACGCCGTGCTTTGTCTTTGATATTCACTCCAGGCCCGGCTTCTCTGGTTCGCCCGTTTTCGTGTATCGCACTCCGGAGATGGATTTGCGGGACATTGAAGGATCAACCGTCGGATGGCGTGCCATACATCGAGGGCTGCCCGGAAAAACATCTGAAGACACGCTGCCGCCAGATATTGAGATTGTGAATCCGAATGATCGCGGGCAACGGTTTCTGCGTCTCCTGGGTATCCACGTCAGTCAATTCAATGACCAGATCGAAATACGAAAGCGCAAGCGAAACAAGGACTCCGAAGCCGGAGACCCGGTTAATGTCGGTGATGTGGTTGCCTTTCCAGGAAGCATGACTATCGTTGTACCAGCTTGGCAGATTTTAGCGCTCATTCGTGAGGAGCCGCGCTTGATTGAACAACGAGAGAAGCGCTGGCAGAAAGCCAAGGATGAAGCGGACTCACGGTCGTGGTCTCTTACCGAAGAGGCCGCCGTCGAGCCCGAATCCGGAGCGGACAATCCCAATCACCGAGAGGACTTCACGCGTCTTGTAGGCGCTGCCTCGAAACCGAAACCAAAAGGTGATCGAACATAAGGAAGTGCGAGGCCCGCCAGTTGCGGCGGTAGCTGAACTCGCTCACGTACTTCCACAGGTGCTTCCCCGAGACATGGATATGCGTGCCGGCGATTGAGCGCTTCAGGTGCGCCCAGTGTCCTTCCAGGGTGTTCGTGTGGTGAATGCCGCGCACGTATTCTTTCGAGACGTGCTTGACGACGCCATGCTCGGCAAAGAGCCTGTGAAGGTCGTTGTAGGCGAAGGCTTCGTCCGTGCTGATAGTCGCATCGGCCGACACATTGGCGACCACGATGGGTTCGAGTGTCTGACGGGTAACATCGGGGATCGGTCCGGCAAGTATTTTGCCGCCCCGCTCGACCATGCCCATCACAACGGTCTTGTTCGTTCCGCGCGCGCGACGGTCGGCCTGAGGCTGGCGGCCTCCGACCCAAGTCTCGTCAACCTCGACGTGACCCGACAATGGGCCGTCGAAGTCATCGGCCATCGCCATCAGCTTCCGCAGCTCGTGGCACATGCGCCAAGCGCACTTGTAGGTAACGCCTAGCTGGCGCTCGACTTCTTTCGCGGCCACGCCGTGGCGCGTGCTCGTCATCAGGTACATGACGAAGAACCACTTTGTCAGCGGAGTGCGCGACTTCTCGAAGATGGTTCCGACGCACGGATAGATATGATGGCCGCAGTCCTGGCACGCGTAGGCGCGGCGCTTCGTGATCCGATGGAACTTCGTTTCGACGCCGCAGGCCGGGCAGACGAACTCGCAGCCGCCGAATTGCTCAAGCATGATCCGGTCAAGGCAGGCGCCGTCATCCGGGTACTCGGCTTGGAATTCCTTGAACGTGTAGCGAGCCATCTGGCTATCCCCTTCCTTGCCGCTAAGGGATAGCATTTCGGCTTACTTGTCACAAGGGTATATATGCTCGCGATCTCCTGCTACGCGTGCGTGGGCATGCAGGAGCTTCCACCCTTGCCGCGCACAGCTCATTTCGGAAAAACATCGCCTTGAGCCAGTGCAATCTGGTGGTCGAACCCCGTTCGCCCGTCTCCTTGAGGCCTTACGCGCGCAACGCGCGACGGCACTCGAAGTCCCAGATCCAGCAGATCGCCAGCAGCATCGAGCGCTTCGGGCTCCTGAACCCGGTGCTGATCAGCGACGACGGCGAGATCATCGCCGGACATGGCCGCGTCGAGGCGGCGAAGCTGCTGAAGCTGGAGACGGTCCCGACGGTCCGGCTCTGAAACGGGGCGCCGCGCCCTGGATGACAAAGGCTTCGACATGCCTCGAATTTATTGTACGGTTCGTCCAATAAGGAGCTGAAGCGCTTTCGGCATCGACCAGCTCGGAGGACGTCGTGACCGCAACCCAGGCATTTGCCGTCGAGATGCACGGCGAAGTGCTCGCCGGCCCCGTGCGCCGCCCGCACAACGCCTTCCAGTCGGCAAAGGGGTCGATCCACGACGACGCGACCGCAAACAAGCTCGGCTTCCGCGGCGGCACGGTGGCCGGCAACGTGCACTTCGAGCAGTTCCCGCCGTTGATGGAAGCGCTCTTCGGCGAGGCCTGGCATCGCACCGGCGGGCTCTCGCTCTACTTCCTTCACGCGACCATTGACGGCGAACCGGTGCAGGCCTTCGCCCGGCGCATCGCCTCCCCCACGCCCACGCTCCAGCGCGCCGAGGTGTGGATGGAGGGCGAGAGCGGCGTCCGGATCTGCGAGGGAACGGCGAACGTCGGCGGCGACGATTCTGACTCGGCGCTCAAGACGCGGCTTAAGAGCGTGCGACCTGCTACGGACCTTCGAATGCTGGCCGATCGCCGCGTCGGCGACACGGTCAGCGCGATCCCCTCGCGGCTGCGCCGGAGCGAGACCGATCCGCGTCTGGAGGGGATAACGGAACCGCTTGCGGCGTATCAGGACGCGTCTATCTTCGGCGAGCGCGTGGCGGCGCCGTCGGTGGCGATCGACGCCCTGCGCGTGGTCGAGCAGCCGATGTTCAAGCCGCGCGGCCCCTATGTCGGCATGTTCGGCGCGATCGAGCTGCAGTTCCTTGGCGGTCCGATCTTCGTCGAGCACGACTACGTCGCGGACGGGAAGATTCTCGCACTCTCGGATTCACCGAAGACCGAGATGACCTGGTACGAGAGCACGCTCAAGGACGCGAAGGGCGGACAGGCCGTCGCGCGGATGATCCTGCTGTCGCGCCTGCTCAAGGGCTCGTCGCCGCTTTGGGACTAGAGTCACGCCGAACCTCGGCCGCCGGCGCGCCTGAAACGCCGGACGCCGCAAGGCGCGCGTCGCGTCGGCCGCGCACGCGCCTCGAGCCGGCGGCGCGCCAGGACCAGATCCTCGATGCGGCCGCGCGGGTCGTCTTGCGCGACGGCATACGTGCGGTCGGCCTGGAGCGGCTGGCGCGCGACCTCGGCATCAGCAAGGCCCTCGCCTACAGCTATTTTCGGACCCGCGACGCCCTCTTGGCGGCGCTCCTGCGGCGGGAGCAGGCGGCGTTGCGCGACGGCGGCATGGTCGCCGCGCTCAGGGCGCGGTCCTTCGCCAGCCTCCTGCGGCAGACCACCCGCGCCTATCTCGAGCAGGCGCTCACCCGGGGCCCCCTGATCTGGGCGTTGCTGGCCGACCCCTCGGTGGCGCGGCTGATGGAAGCCGAGAACCGCGTCGAACGCGAAACCACCATCCGCTTCTTCGTGCGCGCCACGCGGCGGCGCTACGGCCTGCCGCTCGCCAAGGCGATCACGGCGGTTCGATTGCTGATGGCGGTGACCGGGGAAGCCGGCCTGGCGGTGGCCGGCGGCGAGCTTTCCGTCGACGAGGCCACCGCCACCTGCGTGACGCTGATCTCCGGCGCGCTCGGCGCCCTCGCACGCGCCGAGACACGAACGGGCAAGCCCCCGCCCCTACGATCCTGAAGGCCAGCAACGATGTCCCTGCAAGCCCCTGTCACGGGCGACGAAACGGCGATCGAGTCACTGCGACGGTCTCTGGAGGCCCACAATGGCATCCGCGGCCTCGAGATCCTGGCGCCGCGCGACGTCCGTCACGCGGTCGACCTCTTCCGGCGGGACGGCTTCGTCGTCATCGCCGACGCCCTGACCGGCGAGCAGACGGAGCGATTGCGCAACGGCTGCGACGAGGCCGTCGCCGAGATCCTGGCGCTCGATCCGGCCAAGGGCGGGAACCGCGGGTCGCACCGCTATTCCTTCGGCGGCTCCAGCCTAACCCGCAGCCAGCTGCACCGCCCTGCCTGGCAGATGCTGCTCGACATTCCTGTCATGCTGGAAGTGGTGGGCGCCATCTTCGAGTCCGACGACTTCGTGTTGCGCGCCGCCAGCGGCGACTTCTGCCTCCCGGGCGCGGTCGAGTACCAGCCGCTCCACTCGGACGTTCGCGACTGGCGGGACAGAGCCAAGACGCCTTTCAGCGCCTTCCACGATCCGCGCGGCCAGCTCACCATCCGCGACCTGCCCTGCCCCTATGTGTGCGTGAACTTCCTCCCCCAGGACGTGACGCGCCTCAACGGACCCACGCGCCAGATCCCGGGCACCCAGCACTCGCGCACGCCGATCCCGACGCTGGCCGAGGAGCCGGAGTGGATGCGCCTCAGCACCGTATGCCCGGCGCCGGCCGGCGCGATCATGGTGCGCGACGTGCGGGCCTGGCATGGCGGGACGCCCAACCTCTCCGACCACGTGCGCTCGATCCCGAACCTCGAGTTCTACGCGCCTTGGTTCCGCGAACCGATTGTCCCCGGGATCACCTACGCGGCCTGGAAGGGACTTTCCGTACGGGCGCAGCAGCTGGTTCGTCACTGCGTCGCCGACTCCAGCGAGACGCTGCGCACGGGCGCGGTCTTGCGGGCGCCGTGAGCGGGAGACCACTCGGATGAAGTACCGCAGACTGGGCCGCTCGGCCCTGCAGGTGAGCGCCCTGTGCCTGGGCACGATGAACTTCGGGCCGCGAACCTCAGAGCCGGAGAGCTTCGCGATCCTCAACGCCGCGCTGGAGGCGGGCATCAACTTCATCGACACGGCAAACCAGTACGGCGGGCGGCTCGGCGTCGGCGTCACCGAGACCATCCTAGGCAAATGGCTGGCGGAGGACCCCAGCCGGCGCGACCGTCTGGTCATCGCGACCAAGGCGCACGAACCGATGTCGGACGACATCAACGACCGGGGTCTTTCGGCGCGCCATATCAGGATGGCCTGCGAGGCCAGCCTGAAACGGCTCAACGTCGATCACATCGACCTCTACCAGATGCATCACATCGACCGCGCCGCCCCGATCGAGGAGATCTGGCAGGCGATCGACTGGCTGACGCAGCAGGGCAAGATCATCTACGCCGGTTCGAGCAACTTCCCGGGCTGGAAGATCGCCCAGGCCAACGAGAAGGCGATCGCCGCGGGCAAGCTGGGTCTGGTCTCGGAGCAGAGCCTCTACAACCTGATCGAGCGCCGGGCCGAGATGGAGGTCATCCCCGCCTGCCACGCCTATGGGCTGGGGTTGATCCCCTGGAGCCCGCTCGCGGGAGGATTGCTGGGGGGTGTGAGCGGCCCCGGAGAAGGCCGCCGAAGCTCGGACGGCGCGCGCGCCGCCGCGGCTGCGCGGGCGGAGCAGCTCGGCCGGTTCGAGGCCGCCTGCGCGGCCCGGGGCGCATCGCCGGCAGAACTCGCGCTGGCGTGGCTGCTCCACCAGCCCGCGGTCGCCTCGACCATCATCGGGCCGGCCAGCGTCGACCAGTTGCGCACGGTGTTGCGCGCGCCGGATCTGGAGCTGGGCGCCGACGCGCTCGCCGAGCTGGACGACATCTTCCCACGCGTCGGACCGGCGCCCGAGTCCTATGCCTGGTGAGCACAGGCGACCGCAGCGCAGCTTCGCGGCGTGGATGGCGACCATGGGGTGTCGGGCGGGACCCCAACGCTGAGCGGAAAGGCGAGAGATGCAGAGGCTTCAGGGCAAGGTCGCGATCATCACAGGAGCGGCCAAGGGGTTGGGAGAGGCTGACGCGCGGCTGTTCTCCTCCGAAGGCGCCACGGTGATCCTCACCGACATCGACGAGGTCGGCGGTCGGCGCGTGGCGAGCGATATCGGCCCCGCGGCGACCTTCCTTCCCCAGGACGTGCGGGACGAGGCGGGCTGGCAGAGACTCATAGGCAGGGTGATGCAAGACCACGGCCGCCTCGACGTGCTGGTGAACAACGCCGGCGTGGCAGAGCCGGGAACGATCGAGACCACGTCCGCAGAGACCTACCGCCTGGTCATGGCGGTCAGCGTCGACGGGACGTTCTTCGGCTGCAAGCACGCCATCCCGGCGATGCGCGCCTCGGGCGGCGGCTCCATCATCAACATGGCGTCCATCGCGTCGATCCAGGGCGAGAGCCTCGTGGCGGCCTATTGCGCGGCCAAGGGCGCCGTCGAGGCCCTGACCCGCGCCGTCGCTGTGCACTGCGCTCAGGGCGGGATGAACATCCGATGCAACTCCGTCCATCCCTCGGGCATGGACACGCCCATGGTCCGTTCCTTCGGCCGCAAGGTCGCCCAGGCCGGACTGGCGCCGGCCAATCCCTCGCCGCACGGCGCGAGCCCCTTGGGCGAGGCGAACGACATCGCCTACGCCGTGCTCTACCTGGCCAGCGACGAGTCCCGGTTCGTCAACGGCCAGCGCCTTGTCGTCGACAACGCCATGTCGGTGACGGTTGGATACGTGCCACCGCCCGGGGGAGCTCGCTGACCATGGCGCTCAATGTCACCGGGCTGGTCCACGTCAACATCAACGTGTCGGACTTCGAGCGCTCGCGGCGCTTCTACGAAGCGCTGGGCTTCCGGCTCTTCTGGATGGTCCCGCCGACCAACACCGCCGAGGTGGCCGCCGCCGTCGGCATGCCACCCTATGAGGTTCGCGGCGGCCTGATGCGCCTCGAAGGCGCCGATCCGCCGCTGGTGATCGACCTGCTCGAGTGGCGATCGCCGCGGGACGACGCGCCGCCGTACCCGCATCTCTTCCACCGGGGCATCGCACGCCTGGCGATGGCGACGCGCAACCTCGTGGCCGACATCGAGACCCTGGCGGCGCTGGGCGTCGAGTTCGTCGGCCCGCCGGCGCGCGTCGAGACGGGCGGCGGCCGGGGCCCGAAGTTCGTCTGCTTCAAGGATCCGGACGGGACCGTGCTGGAACTGGTCGAGCAAGGGTAGGCGTCCACGCGATGATCCGCATCTCGATCATGTACCCCTATCGCGCCGGCGCGCGGTTCGATCACGACTACTACGAGCACCAGCACATCCCCCTGGCGCTGAGGCTGCTGCGCGACGCCGTCCGTTCCGTCACTGTCGAGCGCGGGCTCGACCCCGGGCCGCCGTGGCCGGCGCCGACCTACCTGGTCGTTGCGAACTTCTTGTGCGACTCGCTGGAAGCCTACGAGCGGGCGATGGGCGGGCACGGCCGGGCGCTGCAGGCGGACGTGGCCAACTTCACCGACAGCCCGCCCGTGATCCAGGTCGGCGAGGTTCGCGTCGACACGGCGAAGACGAGCGGCTGAGACGCTTCGCGGGTCCGCGAGTCTAGCGTCGCCAAGGGACCCGCGTCGCTTGCGTCGGCCCGCTGCATCAACCTGACGGCGCCTTGCGCTGCCCTGCCCGCTCCGCCACGCTCGCACGGCGATGACGGCGGCGCCGGCCGGCGCCCGATCGGTTGAGAGGTCAAGAAGCGCATGGACGATGGAGCCATGAGCAAAGGCGCCGCGCGCTGCCCCGGGCCGGGGTGGGACGAACTCATGGCGGCCGACACCGTCGCGCCGCCGGCGTTCCTGAAGGCCGATGCCTACGAGTACATGGGTTCAGCGCCCCTGGCGGCCGCGCGCTATGTCGACGCCGGGTTCTTCCGCCGCGAGCTTGAGGCCATGTGGCCCAACGTCTGGCAGTTCGCCGCGCGCGAGGAGGACCTCCCGGAGCCTGGCGACGTGGTCGTCTACGAGAACGCCGGCCGCTCCTACCTGCTGGCGCGCCAGCCGGACGGAGAGGTGCGCGCCTTCCACAACGTGTGCCTGCACCGGGGCCGCAAGCTGCGGACCGAGTCCGGCCGGGCCAGCGAATTCCGCTGTCCGTTCCACGGCTTCACCTGGCGCAACGACGGGTCGCTGAAGGAGATACCCTGCCGCTGGGACTTCCCGCACCTCACCGACGAGGCGATGCGCCTGCCGCAGGCGGACGTAGGCCGCTGGGGCGGCTACGTGTTCGTGAAGGAGAACCCGGGCGGGCCGAGCCTCGAGGACTACCTGGCGCCGCTGCCCGAGCACTTCCAGCGATGGCGGCACGAGGACTGCGTGACCGCCGTCTGGGTGGGCAAGGTGATCCATGCCAACTGGAAGGCGACCGCCGAGGCCTTCATGGAGGCATGGCATTCGCTGGTCACGCACCCGCAGATCCTCGGTTTCACCGGCGACGCCAACAGCCGCTACAACGTCTACGGCGACCACGTGAACGTGGCCCTGACCCCCTTCGGCGTGCTCTCGCCGCACCTCGATCCGTCGACCCACTCCGAGCAGTGGGTGGCCGACGAGGTCGCGCGCTTCAGCGGCCGGGGCGGCGGGTCCGAGGGCGTGAAGCTGGGCGAGGGCCAGCGGGCGCGACCGGTGCTGGCGGCGGCGAACCGGCAGCGGTTCGCCGCGATGTCGGGGCGCGATCTCAGCCACGCGAGCGACGCCGAGATCCTCGACGCCTTCACCTACAACGTTTTCCCCAACTTCGCGCCCTGGGGCGGGTTCGCGCCGAACATCGTCTACCGCTGGCGCCCCTGGCCGGACCAGGACCGCTCGCTGATGGAGGTGCGGCTGCTGGTGCGCACGCCGCCCGGCGCGCCGCGGCGGCGCGGCCCGCCGATGCGGCTCCTCGCCGACGACGAGCCCTGGACCGCCGCCGAAGGCCTGCCGCCCGCGCTGGCCGGCGTGTTCGAGCAGGACATGGGCAACCTCGCCCTGGTGCAGGAGGGCCTGAAGGCCTCCAAGACCGGCGAGGTGAACCTGGGCGACTACCAGGAAGTCCGCATCCGTCACTTCCACCGCACCCTGGACCAGTACCTGGAGCGGTTCGATGGCGCGCGTTGAGACCGCGTGGCCGCACCCGGGGCTTGCGACCGTCACGCTGACCGACCCCGAGGTTCCCAACCACAACGTCACGTTCGCGGCCATCGGCGAGCTGGCCGACGCGCTCGCCGCGGCGCGCGAAGCGGGCGCGCGCGTGGTCGTGCTGGCCAGCGGCGTCGAAGGTGCCTGGCTCAATCACGCGCACCTGGGCGACCTGCGCGCGCTGGTGACCGGCACGGCCGTCAGCGGCGACCCCAGCGGCTGGTTCCGCGCGCCGGCCGAGCTGTCGCAGACCGACGTGGTCAGCATCGCCGCCATCTCGGGCGACACGTCCGGCGGCGGCTGCGAACTCGGCTGGGCGTGCGACCTGCGGATCGCCGAGGCCGGCGTCCGCTTCAGCCAGCCGGAAGTAATCCTCGGCCTCGGAACCGGCATTGGCGGGACGTCGCGGCTGCGACGGCTGGTGGGTCGGACCGTGACCGCGCAGCTGGTGCTCACCGGCCGACCGCTGACGGCTGAGCGCCTCTATGAGCTCGGCGCGGTGAACGCCGTCGTCGCCAAGGGCGAGGTGACGGCGACCGCGATCGCCTGGGGCCGGCAGCTGGCCGACCTCCTGCCGGGGGCGCTCGCGGGCATGAAGCGCATGCTGCGCGAGGGCGAGGACCTGTCGCTCCCCGCGGCGCTGGAGAACGACCAGAAGATCGCCCAGGGCCTTTTCGCCAGCCCCGAGGGCCTGGCCCTGATGCAGCAGACGCAAGCCCGCTACGATGCCGGCGAGCCCCTGGCGCAGGTGCTGTGGGGCGAGACCGCGCCCGGCCGCTGAAGCCGCTTCGTGAGATCGCGTTCGGAGACGATATGCGCAACGACATGAACCGCCGCTGGGTGCTGAACAGCCGCCCGGAAGGTCCGCTCGAGGCGGACACCTTTCGATGGGAGGAAGTCCCGATACCGCCGCTCGGCGAGGGCGAGTTCCTCGTTCGCAACCTCTGGCTCTCGTTCGACCCCGCCCAGCGCGGCTGGATCAACGACGTCCCGAGCTACGTGCCGCCGGTGCAACTCGGCGAGCCTATGCGCGCCGGCGCGGTCGGCCAGGTGATCGAGTCCCGCCATCCCGGCTTCCGGCCAGGCGACCTCGTCTCCGGCACGTTCGGCTGGCAGGACTACCTCGTAACCGATGGCCAGGGCCCGATGGGGGCGAGCAAGCTGCCGCCCGGCGCCGATCCGCAGCTGGCACTGTCGGTGCTGGGGATCACCGGCCTGACGGCCTACTTCGGCATGGAGGACATCGGCAAGCCGGCCACGGGCGACACCGTGGTCGTCTCCGGCGCCGCCGGCGCCACCGGCTCGATCGCCGGCCAGGTCGCCCGGCTGATGGGCGCCGCCAAGGTGATCGGGATCGCCGGCGGCCCCGACAAGTGCCGATGGCTCACCGAGACCGCGAAGTTCGACGCGGCCATCGACTACAAGCGCGAAGACATCGGCGCGCGCCTGGACGTGCTCGCCCCGGGCGGGATCAACATCTACTTCGACAATGTCGGCGGCGAGATCCTCGACCTCTGCCTGGCGCGGCTCGCGTTCAAGGCCCGTGTCGTGCTCTGCGGAGGGATCTCGTCCGGCTACGGGCTCGACCGGGGGCCGGGCCCAGCGAACTACTTCCAGCTCGTCATCCGCTCGGCTCGCATGGAAGGCTTCATCGTCCTCAACTACCTGCCGCGTTTCGCCGAAGCGGGGCGCGTGCTGGGCGGCTGGGTCGCAGACGGCAAGCTGGCGTGGCGGGTCGATGTCGCCTCCGGCCTGGAGAATGCGCCGCGCACCCTCGCGGGACTCTTCGCCGGGGCCAATTTCGGCAAGCAGTTGCTGAAGATCGCCGATCCTTCGATCGACTAGCGACAGTCGACCGCCCAACGGCGTGGACCCGCAAGCGTGAGCGTCAGCAACGTTGCGAGGCCTGGGCTCTCGGAGCCTGGTCGGAGACGAGTTGGCGCTGGTCTGCCACCACAGCCAACCAACCTACTGTTTTCACGCGATCTTCTCGAACGCGCTCGACTTCGCGGGCGACCTGGGCGCGGGGTCGATAAACCCGGTCAACGCGCCCGCAGACCCATGCTCCCACTCCGCGCCGCGGATCGCCGACGCCCTCGCCTGACCCGACGCATCCCCCGCGGCGCCAGCGGCGACGGCTCCGCGAGGACGCTCCGCGCCGAAGCTTTCCGGAATTCCGTGAAACGGCGGTTGCTTCCGAGCGCCGACAAGTTCAGTCAGGAGTTCGGAAACCAGGAGAGGCCCTCGAGAGATGCGCGAAGCCGTCATCGTGTCCTACGCCCGCACCGGTCTGGCGAAGTCCGCCCGGGGCGGGTTCAACATCACGCCGCCGATGTCCATGGCGGCCCACGCCGTCAAACACGCCGTCAAGCGGTCCGGCGTCGAGCTCGACTTCGTCGAGGACTGCTACATGGGCAACAACGCCCACGGCGCCCCCAACATCGGCCGCCAGGCGGCGCTGCTGGCCGGCATGCCGGTGAGCACCGCCGGCGTCAGCGTCAACCGCTTCTGCTCGTCGGGCCTTCAGACCATCGCGATGGCCGCCAACCACGTGCGCGCCGACGGCGCCGACTGCGTCGTCGCGGGCGGCGTGGAAAGCATTTCGATCCCCGGCGGCGGCGTGCCGCGCGAAGCGGTCGACCCCGACCTGACCAAGGTCGCGCCCGCCATCTTCATGGCCATGATCGACACCGCCGACATCGTCGCCGAGCGCTACAGGGTGAGCCGCGAGGCCCAGGACGAGTTCTCGCTGGAATCGCAGCGCCGCATGGCCGCCGCCCAGCAGGCCAACCTGTTCAAGGACGAGATCGTGCCGATGAAGACCCGCATGAAGCAGGTCAACAAGGACACCAAGGAAGAGACGATCGTCGACTACGAGGTCACGCGCGACGAGTGCAACCGGCCGGACACGACGCTGGAGGGCCTTGCCAAGCTGGCGCCCGTGAAGGGTCCGGACAAGTACATCACCGCCGGCAACGCCAGCCAGCTGTCGGACGGCGCGGCGGCGGTCGTGATCATGGAGGCCAAGGAGGCCGAGCGGCGCGGGCTGGATCCGATGGGGCGGTTCGTGTCGTGGGCGGTCGCCGGATGCGAGCCCGACGAGATGGGCATCGGCCCGGTGTTCGCGGTGCCGAAGCTGCTGAAGCGCCAGGGCCTGACGGTCGACGACATCGACCTCTGGGAGCTGAACGAGGCCTTCGCCAGCCAGTGCCTCTACTGCCGCGACCGGCTGGGCATCGATCCCGCGAAGTACAACGTCAACGGCGGCTCGATCGCCATCGGCCACCCGTTCGGCATGACCGGCGCGCGTCTCACCGGCCACATCCTGCAGGAAGGCCGGCGGCGCAAGGCCAAGTGGGGCGTTGTGACGATGTGCATCGGCGGCGGCCAAGGCGGCGCCGGGCTGTTCGAGATCTACAACTGACGCCCGACGCGATGGCGGCGAGCGCGACCGACGGCCCTGCAGCGCGAACCGTGCGCCACGACGGCTGGGGCGAGCTCGTTCTCGCCCGGCCGCAACGCCGGAACGCCCTGATCGGGCCGATGGTCGATGACCTGCGCGCGGGCCTCGCCGAGCTTCTGGCCGGCGGCGTCCGCGCGATCCTGCTGCGGGGCGACGGCGGATGCTTCTGCTCGGGCCTCGACGTCGATGCGTTCGCCGCCGATCCGGCGCCGGCGTGGCGGGCGGGCTGGGCCGAGGCCTGGCTCGCCTTCCACCGCGAGCTCTACGCCTGCCCGGCGGTGATCGTGGGCGCGCTCGAACGCTTCGCGATCAACGGCGGCTCGTCGCTGGCGCTGGCCTGCGATCTGCTGGTGGCCGGGGAAGGCTCGTACCTGCTGGTCGGCGAAGCTGCGATCGGGATGCACGCCCCGATGAACATCGCCTGGCTGAGGCTTCGCGCGAACGAGGCGATCGCGGCGCAACTGCTCTTCGGCGCAGGCCGAGTCCCAGCCGCCGATCTGCAGCGCTTCGGCCTTGCGCATCGCGTCGTCGCCGATGACGCCGCCCTGACTGAGGCCCAGGCGCTCACGGCGAAGCTCGCGGGCTACCGCGGTCGGGCCCTTGCCGCGATCAAGCTCTCCCTGCGCCGCGCCATCCCCGAGGGCGGCGACATCTTCACCGCGGCGCAGGCGGCCGGCTTCGTGAGCGCCGGGCCCGCGCGCGTCGGCCGATAGCCATGGCGGACGAACGTCGGGAGCAGGCTCGCGGCATGCGCCGTCGCGACACGCTCGTGGCGCTCGGCGCCGCCACGGTCGCGTCGGCGCGCGCCGCGCGAGCGGCGCCGGCGGACACGATGTTGGCCGACGTGGCCGCCTAGGACGCGCTGGGCGAGCACCGCACCGCCTCGCCGGGCGACACGGCGACCACGGCGTGGATGATCCGCCGGCTGCGCGCGGCCGGTCTGACCGCGGTCCCGCAAGCGTTCCAGGTTCCGCTGTTCACGCCCGGCGAATGCGGCCTGCGCGTCGGTGCGGAGATGCTGCCCGCCTTCCCTGGCTGGCCGGCGAAGACGACCCCCGTGGGCGGCCTGACCGGGCCGCTGGCGCCCCATGACGCCCCCGACCTGAGCGGCAGGATCGCGCTGATCGTGCTGGATCGCGAACGCGGCGGCGCGTGGGCGGCGAAAGGCGTCGGCGACGTGGCCATGCAGACCGCCCGTCGCGGGCCCCTGGCGATCGTCGTCGTCACCGGCGGCCCGACCGGCGCGGTGGTCGCGCTGAACACCGACCTCGCCCGCTTTGACTGGCCGGTCCCGGTGCTGCTAGCCCCCGGACGGCTCGCGGCGCAGCTGACCGCGCTCGCCGCGACGGGCGCGCCGGCCACCGCCGTGCTGACCGGAACGCTGACGTCAGCCGCCACGGCGGACAATGTCGTCGCGCGGCGGCCCGGGACCGGGCCCGGCGTCGTCGTCTCGACACCCAAGACCGGCTGGTTCCACTGCGCCGGCGAGCGGGGAACCGGCATCGCCGTCTTCCTGGATCTGGCTCGCCGGCTCGCCGCCGGGACCCGTTGCGACCTGACCTTCGTCGCCTTCGCCGGTCACGAACTCGACTATCTCGGTGCGCGGCGCTTCCGACCGAGCGCGCCCGCGCCTTCGAAGGTCGGCGTGTGGCTGCACATCGGCGCCGACGCCGCAATGCAGCCGCTGACGGTCAAGAATGGCGTCGCGGCGCCCGCGCCCCGCTCGGCGCCGATCCGCCGCGCCACCGCCGCGCCGGCTGTGCTGGCCGCCGCATCAGCGGCGTTCGACGCGGGCGCGGGCTTCGCGCCCGCAGCGCCGCTGACGGAGGCCAACGCCGCCGGCGAGCTCTCGGTGTTCCGCCCCGACTATACGATGCTGGCGGGCTTCCTCGGCGCCAACCCGCTGTTCCATACGCCGCTGGACCGCGCCGACGTCGCCACGACCGCGGAAGAGCTGCGGACCGTCGCCCACGCCGCGCGCGGCTTCCTGCGGGCAGCGCTTGCCGGCGCCCGCGGCTAGCGCCAGGCGAAGACCGGCTGTTCGAGATGCGCCACGCGGGTCACGCGGCCCGCGACGAGTTCGCGAAGCTGGTAGACCATCGCCGCCGTCGGCGCGTGGATATGCTGATCGCCGATGCTGAGGCGGATAAGAGGGCGATCGCTCTCGGGGATGCGGTCGAATTCGACGGCGTCGTCGCGGCCGATGTGGGCGAGGCGGATGCGGTGGACCGACGCGACCTCCTGCGGATTTGGCCGAATGACGCGGGCGTCGTCGAGCCACGCCACGACCGGCGTCACGGCGTAGCCCGATCGCGTCGGATAGTCGTCGAGCAGACCGAGCACGTTCTCGGAGGGCAGCACGAGGCCCAGTTCCTCCTCGAGCTCGCGCAGGGCCGTCTGCTCGAACGTCTCTCCGGGGTCGCAGCGTCCGCCAGGCAACGCCCACTGCCCGCCGTGCGCGCGCAAGCCGGCCGAACGGCGGGTGAGCAGGAACGCGGCCTCGCCGGTCCGGTCATCCGCCTCAACCAGCGTGATCGCAACCGCCGCGCGGGTCAGCTCGGGTCCCTCGTAGGCGAGGCGCGGGAAGCCCCGGCAGCGGGCGGCGAGCGCGTCGCGGAAGCCTGGCGTGAAGGGGACGCTCATCGCACACAGGCTACCCGCGCTCGCGGCCGCCTACCAGCAGGTGTAGCCGCCGTCGGCGAGCACGACGGCGCCAGTCATCAGGCTGGCCGCATCGGACGCCAGGAACAGGACCACGGAGGCCACCTCCTCCGGCTCGCCCATCCGCCCCATCGGCGTGCCGTCG
>JAKAZA010000090.1 GCA_021816155.1 Pseudomonadota bacterium
AGAGCCTGCCGGGCCCGAACATCGTCAACATGTCGATCGTTGTCGGCGGCCGGGCGGCCGGCGTCCCGGGTTCGATCGCGGCTTTCTCAGGGCTGGTCGGCGCGCCGCTTCTGATCGTGATCACCGCGGGCGCGCTCTATAATCGGTTCGCAAGCGTTCCGGAGGTCAGGGGCGCGCTAAAGGGGCTCGGCGCAGCCGCGTCGGGTCTCCTGGCCGCCACGGCCTTCAAGATGGCCGAGCCGATGGTGAGGGGCCGTCCGCTCGCCACCGCGCCTTTCATCCTGGTCGGCTTCGCGGCGGTGGTGTTTCTGCGCATCCCGCTTGCGTACGTGCTCGTGGCCATGGCGCCGGTCAGCATCGGCCTCGCCTGGCGCCTGCGGCGGCGCACATGAGGACGGGCGGCACCCTCGCCACGCTCGCCGTGCAGTTCAGCGCGCTGTCGCTGATCGCCTTCGGCGGCGCAAACGCGCTGATCCCGGAGATTCGCCACCAGTCGGTCGAAGTCCATCACTGGATGACCGAGCGGGACTTCACCGCCCTCTACGCGATCGCGCAGGCCTGTCCTGGGCCGAACTTTCTGGTCTCGACCCTGGTCGGGTGGAAGGCTGCGGGATTGCCCGGCGCGCTCGCCGCCACGGTCGGAATGTGCGGTCCCTCGTCGCTCATCACCTACTGGATCGCAAAGGTCTGGGACCGTCACCGAGACGCCGCCTGGCGCGTGGCGGTGGGCGCCGGCCTCGCGCCGGTGACGGTCGGCTTCGTCTTCTCCTCCGCGTACCTGCTGATCCGTTCCGCTGACCGCGACTGGGGGCTCGTCATCGTCACCGCCGCGAGCGCGGCGATCGCGTACCGCACCAAGCTGAACCCCATCTGGTGCCTGCTCGCCGCGGGCGCGGTGGGCGCGGTGGGTCTGTTGGGCGCGTAGGCTGCGCAGGGCGATGCTTTCGCGCATCCCCTCCGCTGTGTCTGATCCGGTATGCGGACACGCCATGGACGCCACGCCGACGCTTCGGCCTCCCGCCGGCCAGTCCACGAGGTTGAGGGGGTGTTCGTCGATCCCGGCAGCCCGTCGCTGGCCGCCAGGACGCGCATGGCGGCCATCCTGACGCTGAGGGCCGGTCGGGCCTCGGCCGAGATCGCCTGACCTCTCGCCGGAGGCGCGCGCGCCATGCTAACCCCGCCGCCATGATCTCCAACCAAGGCCCGGTGATGGACTTCGGCCTCGGCGAGGCCGCCGACGCCATCCGCGAGACCGCCGCGCGCTTCGCCGCCGACCGCATCGCGCCGATCGCCGCCGACATCGATCGGGAGAACAGCTTTCCGCGCGGCCTCTGGCCCGAGATGGGCGCGCTGGGCCTGCATGGGGTCACCGTCGAGGAAGACCTCGGCGGCCTTGGCCTTGGCTACCTGGAGCACGTCGTGGCCATGGAGGAGGTGTCGAGGGCCTCGGCTTCGGTCGGGCTTTCCTACGGCGCGCACTCCAACCTCTGCGTCAATCAGATCCGCCGCTGGGGCTCGGACGAGCAGAAGCGGCGCTACCTGCCGAAGCTGATCAGCGGGGAGCATGTCGGGGCGCTCGCCATGAGCGAGGCGGGCGCCGGCTCGGACGTGATCTCGATGCGGCTGCGCGCCGATCGGACGGGCGCCCGCTACGTGCTGAACGGGACGAAGTTCTGGATCACGAACGGCCCGCACGCCGACGTTCTGGTGGTTTACGCCAAGACCTCGCCCGAAGCGGCGTCGCGCGGCGTCACCGCCTTCATCATCGAGCGGGACTTCGAGGGTTTCCGCTGCGCGCAGAAGCTCGACAAGATCGGCATGCGCGGCTCGGACACCGGCGAGCTGGTGTTCGAGGATTGCGAGGTTCCCGAGGAAAACGTGCTCGGTCCCGAGAACGGCGGGGCCGGCGTGCTGATGAGCGGCCTGGACTATGAGCGAAGCGTCCTCGCCGGCGGGCCGCTCGGCATCATGCAGGCGTGCCTGGACGTCGTCCTGCCCTATGTGCGCGAGCGCCGTCAGTTCGGCCGGCCGATCGGCTCGTTCCAGCTGATGCAAGGCAAGGTCGCCGACATGTATGTCGCGCTGAACTCGGCCCGCGCCTACGTGTACGCGGTCGCGAGGGCCTGCGACGCCGGCCGCACCACCCGTTTTGACGCCGCTGGCGCGATCCTGATGGCGAGCGAGAACGCCGTTCGCGTGGCGCTGGAGGCGATCCAGGCGCTGGGCGGCGCGGGTTACCTGAAGGACTATCCGGTCGAGCGCTATCTGCGCGACGCCAAGCTCTACGACATCGGCGCCGGCACCAACGAGATCCGCCGCTTCCTCATCGGCCGCGAGCTGGTCGGGGAGGGCTAGGGCCTCGCGCTTCAGGGCATCGGTTTGGCCTCGACCAGGTGGACGAGGTTGCCGCAGGTGTCTTCGAACAGCACCGAGACGATCGGTCCGAGGTCCTGCGGCTCGCCGCGGAACTTGACGCCGCTCGCCTTCAGGCGCGCCACGTCGGCGCGGACGTCCTCGGTGTTGAGAGCTAGCACCGGCATTCCGGCCTCGAACATCGCCTTCTGGTAGGCAGCCTTGGGTGGGAGATCGGCGGATTCGAGCACGATCTGACCGCCGCCGAACCCGTCGTCGCCGGCGACGGTGAGGAAGCGCGTCCGCCCCATGTCGATATCGGCCGCCTTCTGGAGGCCGAGTACGTCCGTGTAGAACGCCAGCGCCTTCTGCTGGTCCTGGACGGGCAGGCCGACGAACCTGATCTGCAATGGAGTCTCTCCTCGTTAGGAAGCCGCCGGCGCGACGGCGCAAACGATGGACGTTCGCCCGGCGACCGTTCCGACAATTCCCCGCTCACCCAACCGTTCAGGATTGGCGCAGGCTGAGATAGCGCCTCCGGCCTGGGGAACCGCACTTCAGGCGCCGCGGGCTGGCGGAGCAGTGCGCCGCGGCCGGCTTCCGGGCATGGGGGTACGCGGCGCCATGACGCGCAGCACGGCGCGCCCGCCGACATTCCGCAGCGGAAAGTAGACAAGATGCGTCGCGGGATCGACCGCTACCGTGTGGGCGTTGTCTCCGAGCCACGCCTGCCCGAGCTTGGCTGTCTTTCCGTCCTTGATCTGAAACACCGAGACGACGCCGCTCTCGCTCGAAACGTAGAGCCGTCCCAGTTCGGAATCGTAAGCCAGAACGTCGGGTCCGGCGCCGACGGAGTCCGCGGTGATTTGCGATTGCGTGGCGAGCGACAGCGTGACCAGGCGAGCGTTGTTCTCGCAGGCGACGAAGGCGAGACGGCGCTGCGCGTCGATGAGGAGGCCGTGGTTGCCGGCGCAGCCCGGGAGCGGGTCGCGGGCGACGATCCGATCGGTCCTGGGGTCGATCGCGACGAGTTCGTCGCGTCCCTCGGCGTTGCTGAAGACGAGCCCGCTGCCCGCGTCGTACTGCGTGTTGCCCACGTCGCCGCCCATCGGGATCAGCTTCACGAGGCGACGGCTCGCCGCGTCGATCACCGCGACTGCGCCGCCGGTCTCATCGGAAACGTAGAGCTTGCGGTCCTTCGGGTCCCAGGCGACCCCGTCCGGGTGATGACCGGCAGGGCTGCGAGCCGCGATGGCGAAGGTCCGCTCGTCGATCGCAACGAGCGTGTCCGCCGCTGTCGCAGAGGCGTAGACGAGGCCAAGCTCCGGAACGGCGAGCACGCCGTGAACAGCAGCCACCCCAGGGACCGCCTTCACCAGGCGTCCGGCCTGCACATCGAAGGCCAGGACCCGGCTTCCCGCAAGGTCGGCCACGAACAGCAGCCGCCTTTGCGCATCCAGGCTGGCGTAGTCGAACCGCCGCGTCGGCGCGCCGGCCGGGATGTCCCTCACGCGTTTCAGCGGCAGCGGCGCCGCCCACGACGCGCCGCAACTTGTCGAACCCAAGAGCAGCAGCACGGTCGTAAGAAACGCTGCGGCTGCCGAACTGCGGCTCATGATACCGCCGGTCGCCTCGCGCGCGCCGCAGCGGCGCCGGCGAGGGTGACGTCCACAACGGGCGCCGCGGCGCTGTCTGGATAGGGCGAGACCGCGCTGATGTTGATCTCGCAGAGCACATAGCTGTCGCGACCGTCGGCCGTCTTCGGGCCATAGAGGAAGTCGGCGTCCCAGAGCGCCGGAAGCTCCTCGTCGGTGACGCCGAGCCTGTCCTGCATCCGAGGGACCCACTCGTCCTCGACCAGACGCCGCAGCGTCTGGAACGGTTCGGCCTCCGGCGGATGCATGATCCGAGGGCCGGGTCGAGCGGCTTCAGAGTTCGGTCCTTCTGGCGGCGGCGGAACGAGCGCTTTGATGATCTGGTGACCCCAGCCAGCCACCCTGCCGCCAGCCATGTAGCAGCGGATCATCCCTTCGGGCAGGCGCGGCTGGAAAGCCTGGTCAATGATGCGACCATCGCCGTCGAAGTAGATGCGGCAGCGGTCCATGAAGTCGCCCAGCGTAAGTCGCTCAGGCACGCTGCCCCACTGGGCATGAAGCACCTCGATCTGCGAGGCCTCGCCAGTCCCTTCCAGCAGAGAGACCTTCCAGACGCCCTGGCCGCCGTTGCCACGATATTGCTTGAGCACCCGCGGACCAGACGCGGCGAGTTTCAGCGGAAAGCGGGCGCGGAAGTCAGATTCGGTCCGATAGAGGTCGGTGTCGACGCTCCAGCCTAGGTCGCGGGTGTCGTACAGCACCTCCTTCGTGCCCATCTTCAGGATCACGTCCGGGTGGGCGCTGACCCAGACGCCGCGCGCGGCGATGTCGCGAAGCAGGGGATCGAGCCGTTCGCGCGTCTTGCCATCCTGGAGCGGGTTCACCCACACGAGCACGCCGTCAACGTTCGAGAGGCGTTCGCGGACAGCGTCGTGGACCGTCTCGTCGTAGACGACGCCCTCGGCCGATGCGCCGCGCTCGGCGAGCGCTTCGGTGATGCGATCGAACCTCTTCGGAGGGGGAGTGGTCGGATCGCCGCGCCAGACGAGTGCGATGCGGATTTCAGTTCGGCCAACGGCGTCCATATCTCGCTCCATTTCCCAGCCGGGATGGAGCGGGTCTTGGACGGAAGCCCGTCTGACCGGGCGCCCGCGTCGGCCCGATGCTTCGACAGGTAGCGCCAGCCCCCCGGTTCGGCAAGCGTGATGTTTGCTTCGGTTTTGTCGTTGGAAGAACGCCTCCCTTCCTTAATCCGTTGGATTCCGGACATCACGCCCGCGCCCACCGGCCTGAAGGAGTTTCATCCGCCGTATCTGGTCCTCCGATACGCGCGCTCGCGGCGCAATGCGCCGCCAGGTACTGGCGTAACCCGAGCCGTTCGGCGAACGCAGCGACGCTGCCAAGCTTTGATCAGGTCGGGCGCCGAAGCCAAGGCGCCGGCCGTCGGTCATCCAGTGACATCCTTGGCGGCGACGCCGGGAATCGAGGTCGAGCCGATGTGGTGGGTCGCGGCGGCCGCGCTCCCGAACGCGGCCTTCAACCGCCCGGCGGTTCTGCGAACTCCGCAGGCCGTCGCGCCTGGTAGTCCACGATCTCGATCACCGGCACGATGCCCCTCCAACCACGCGAAAGGGCCGCCGGCGTTGCCGCCGACGGCCCCCATCGTCGTGACCACGGCTGCTCGGGCGTCAGACGTCCCGCACTGCCGCGACCTTGTCCTTCAAGCGTCGAACGCTGTCAGGCGCGAACCTCGCTCATGAGGCTCCAGGTCGCTTGCGACCGTGGTTGGAGACAATGAGACACTGGATCACCTCCTTTCAGCTGTTGGACCGAAGACCGCAATATGGGCCGCTTCGTTGCCGCGCGCAAAGGAAAGGGCGCGGGGCGCGGCGATTTGCGGGGGGATAGGCGCCTGGAGGGGCTGGAAGCGACGCTGCGTGATCAGTCCCGTCGGGCGCCGGTCGAGTTGCCGAAAGACGGCGCTTGCCGAAGCTCGGCGCCGCGGACATGGGTGTCTGCATGACCGATGCGCCCCGACGCCTGCGCTCCCAGGCCTGGTTCGACAACCCAGACAACGTCGACATGACCGCGCTCTACATCGAGCGGTACATGAACTTCGGCCTTTCCCAGGACGAGTTGCAGTCCGGCAAGCCGATCATCGGCATCGCGCAGACGGGCAGCGACCTCAGCCCGTGCAACCGCCATCACCTGGTGCTCGCGGAGCGGGTGCGCGAGGGAATCCGCCAGGCCGGCGGGATCGCGATCGAGTTCCCGGTGCATCCGATCCAGGAGACGGGCAAGCGGCCGACCGCGGCGCTCGACCGCAATCTCGCCTACCTCGGCCTCGTCGAGGTGCTCTACGGCTACCCGCTCGACGGCGTCGTGCTGACCATCGGCTGCGACAAGACCACGCCCGCCTGCCTGATGGCGGCGGCCAGCGTCAACATCCCGGCCATCGCGCTATCTGTCGGGCCGATGCTGAACGGCTGGCACGAGGGCCAGCGCACCGGATCGGGCACGATCGTCTGGAAGGCCCGTCGGATGCTGGCGGCCGGCGAGATCGACGCGGCTGGGTTCGTGAAGCTTGTCGCCTCGTCGGCGCCCTCGACCGGCTTCTGCAACACGATGGGCACTGCCTCGACGATGAACTCGCTGGCCGAGGCGCTGGGCATGCAACTGCCCGGCTCGGCGGCGATCCCGGCGCCCTACCGCGACCGCCAGGAGATGGCCTATCGGACGGGCATGCGCATCGTGGACATGGTGCGCGAGGACCTGAAGCCGTCGGACATCCTGACCCGCGAGGCGTTCCTGAACGCCATCGTCGTAGGCTCGGCCATCGGCGGCTCCACCAACGCGCCGATCCACCTCGCCGCGATCGCGCGGCACATGGGCGTCGAACTGGCGCTAGCCGACTGGCAGACGTTCGGGCACCGCGTTCCGCTGCTGGTCAACCTGCAGCCTGCCGGGGAGTACCTCGGTGAGGACTACTATCACGCCGGCGGCGTGCCCGCAGTGATCGGCGAACTGATGCGGCAGGGCCTGATCCACGACAACGCGATGACGGTCACGGGCCGCACGATCGGCGAGAACTGCCGCGACGCGCGTATTCTGGACGAGGCGGTGATCCGGCCGTTCGAGCGGCCGCTGAAGCAGAACGCGGGCTTCATCGTGCTTTCGGGCAACCTCTTTGACGCGGCCATCATGAAGACGAGCGTCATCTCCGAGGCTTTCCGCGAGCGCTACCTTTCGAACCCCGATGACCCGGACGCGTTCGAGGGACCGGCGGTCGTGTTCGACGGCCCGGAAGACTACCACGCCCGCATCGATGACCCGGCCCTCGCCATAACGCGCGAGACGCTGCTCTTCATGCGCGGGGCTGGACCGATCGGCTATCCGGGCGCGGCCGAGGTGGTGAACATGCGTCCGCCCGACTACCTGATCCGCGAGGGCGTCACCGACCTGCCTTGCATCGGCGATGGGCGCCAGTCCGGCACGTCGGCGAGCCCCTCGATCCTCAACGCTTCGCCCGAGGCGGCGGCCGGCGGCGGTCTTGCGCTGCTGCGGACCGGCGATCGCGTGCGCATCGACCTGCGCCGTGGCCGGGCCGACATCCTGATTGGCGAGGCTGAGCTGTCAGCGCGCAGGGCCGCGCTCGCCGCTGCGGGCGGCTACGCTGCGCCGCCGTCGCAGACGCCATGGCAGGAGATCCAGCGCGCCCTGGTCGGTCAGCTCAGCACGGGCGCGATCCTCGAGGGCGCCGAGCAACACCAGCGCATCCATCAGACCCGCGGCATTCCGCGCGACAACCACTGAGGGCCTGTCGGATCCGAGCGATCTTTGAGCTGCCGCAAGGCGTGGAGGCCTTCCCTCGGCGAGAAGCGTTGGGGGGAGGAGATGGCCCGATGAAGGCATTGCCGATCGTCCTGGCGCTCGCCACCTCGCCGCTGCCGCTGCAGGCCGCGGCGGACCAGTCGTGTCCGGCGCCTCCGCCGATGGCGCATTGCACGGCCGCGGCGCCGAAGCTTGGCGAGATGTTCTCCGGCGCGGTGTTGCAGGTGATGGAGGGCGACGTTCTGTGCGTTGCGCTAGGACCCACGCCGGATCAGTGGGTCCATGTCCGCCTTGTCGACACGGTGGTCGGCGTCAGCCGCGCGCAGATGATGCGCGCCGCATTCGCCCGGACGGTGGACTGCGTCGCGGTGGGCCGCGAAGCTGTCGGCGTGGCCGGGGTATGCGCCCTGGACGGTGAGCCCCTCGCCAAGGTTGCGGCGGCCGCGCCCCCGCCGCCCGACGATCCCGACAGACTCGCCCGCGGCGCCGAGATCGGGCTATGAAGTCGGCCCTCGAGGGACCGGAGCCGCGCGCTCCGCCCGAGTTCCCCGCGCCGCAGCCCGACCGGCCGCCGCCGGAGCCGCCGCTGGAGTTCCCGCCCGACGAGGCGCCCGGCGCGACACCTGAGATTCCAGAGCCGCCCGGCGGCCGGGATCGGTCAGAGGACGCCTGTGCTCAGCGGCGTGCTTGCCTCAGGCTGCGCACATAAGCGCCGATGTAGCCGATTTCCTTCAGGCTCAGCGTCTCCGGCGGCATTCCTGCAAAGCTCGCATGCCATTGCGAGGTCTGGCGGGCGGCGCTGATCGCGTTGTAGTCGTAGCGCATGTCGCGGAACGGCGGCGCTCCCTCGAAGTTGCTGGCGCCCGTCGGTCCGAGTGCATGGCAGCCCCCGCAGGAGCGCTTGGCGAGCGCCTCGCCCCGCGCCACGGCCGCCGGCTCGGTCCCAAAGGGTCCTTCGAACGACGTCGCGGCGCACGCGCCTGCGACCGCGACGAGCGCGATCGCCGTGGCGCGCGCCGCACATCGGAGCGTCGCCGCGTCCGGTCCCTGCGTCCGTTCCCGCAAAGTGCTCGTCATGACCCTGTCGCTCCTCGTCGCGCCCCGCGTCTGGCGCTGCGGCTCGCGCAGCCTGGCGCCTGCAGCGGCGCCTCGCCTTGACTTCGGCCAAGGCTCATGCGCCTCTCCGCGCCTTTTCCAAAGCCCGCCCCCGAGAGCCTCGTTATGCACGCCTACCGCACCCACACTTGCGGCGCCCTGCGGTCCGCGGACGTGGGCGCGAACGTGCGCCTGTCGGGCTGGGTCCATCGCAAGCGCGACCACGGTGGCCTGCTGTTCATCGACCTGCGCGATCACTATGGGCTGACGCAGCTCGTTTCCCACCCCGGCGATTCTGGATTCGAGGTGCTCGACCGTCTGCGCGCCGAAAGCGTCGTCAGGGTGGACGGCCAAGTGGTGGCCCGCACGGCTGATACGGTCAATCCTAACCTCGCCACGGGCGAGATCGAGGTGCGGGTCCGCGCGGCCGAGGCGCTGTCGGAGGCCGGCGAGCTGCCTCTGCCGGTCTTTGGCGAGCCGGACTATCCGGAGGACATCCGGCTGAAGTACCGCTATCTCGATCTGCGCCGCGAGACTCTCCACCGCAACATCGTGCTGCGCTCGCGGGTGATCGATTCGATCCGCCGGCGGATGGTCGGCGCCGGGTTCACCGAGTTCCAGACGCCGGTTCTGACCGCCTCTTCGCCCGAAGGCGCGCGCGATTACTTGGTTCCCTCGCGCATCCATCCGGGGACTTTCTACGCGTTGCCGCAGGCGCCCCAGCAGTTCAAGCAGCTGTTGATGGTCGCAGGCTTCGACCGGTATTTCCAGATCGCGCCCTGCTTCCGCGACGAGGACGCCAGGGCCGACCGCTCGCCGGGCGAGTTCTACCAGCTCGACCTCGAGATGAGCTTCGCAACGCAGGAGGATGTGTTCTCCACGATGGAGCCCATCATGCATGGACTCTTCGAGGAGTTCGCGGAAGGCAAGCCGGTGACGCCGCACCCGTTCCCGCGGATCGCCTATCGCGACGCGATCGCCAAGTATGGCACCGACAAGCCGGACCTGCGCAACCCGCTCGTGATGCAGGACGTGAGCCAGCACTTCCGCGACGGCGGCTTCGGACTCTTCGCACGTATCCTGGGCGAGAAGCGATCGAACGCGGTCTGGGCGCTGCCCGCGCCCGGCGGCGGGTCGCGCGCTTTCGCTGACCGGATGAACAGCTGGGCGCAGGGTGAGGGCCAGCCCGGCCTCGGCTACATCTTCTGGCGTGAGGGCGAGGAGGGCGGCGCCGGGCCGATCGCCCGCAACATCGGCCCTGAGCGGGCCGAGGCGATTCGCGCCCAGCTCGGGCTCGGCGTCGGCGACGCGGCGTTCTTTATCGCCGGAGATCCCGGCGTCTTCTACAAGTTCGCCGGGCTCGCCCGCACCAAGGTTGGCGACGAGCTTGGCCTGATCGCCAAGGAGCGCTTCGATTTCTGCTGGATCGTCGACTTCCCGATGTTCGAGTTCAACGAGGACAAGAACCACGTCGACTTCTCGCACAACCCGTTCTCCATGCCGCAGGGCGAACTCGACGCGCTGAATGCGAAAGACCCGCTGGATGTGCTCGCCTACCAGTACGACATCGTGGTCAACGGCGTAGAGCTGTGCTCGGGCGCGGTCCGAAACCACAAGCCCGAGATCATGGTCAAGGCGTTCGAGATCGCCGGCTATTCGGCGAACGAGGTCGAGCGGCAGTTCGGCGGCATGCTGAACGCCTTCCGCTACGGCGCGCCGCCCCATGCGGGGATGGCGCCCGGCATCGACCGCATCGTCATGCTGCTGGCGGGCGCGGAGAACATCCGCGAGGTGATCGCCTTCCCGCTGAATCAGCAGGCGCAGGACCTGATGATGAATGCGCCGTCGGCGGTCAGCGAGAAGCAGCTAAAGGAACTGCATATCCGACTGGCGACACCGTCGAAGTAAGCCTGCTTCAGGGCGGCGGGGCCGCGATCACGTAATGCGGCGTCCCCGCACGGACCGGCGCGTGCAGCGCGACCACGTTCGCGTCCACCCGGCAGCTGCGGGCGACGAGACCGGTCGGCAGCCGTGTCGTCGGCGTGCTGCAGGCCGAATCCACCTGCGTCTGGGTGAGACCGCGCGCGGTGGTAAGGTCCGCGCCGGATAGGTCCGCGTGGGTCAGGTTGGCGCCGGTGAAGTCGGCGCCGGCGAACGAGGAGCCAGCCAGCGACGCAGCGACCATGTTCGCGCCCCGGAAGCTCGCACGATCGAAGTGACCGTCCGCCAGCACCGCGGCGAACATCGACACCCCTGAGAAGTTGGCGTCGTGGCCCAGCGCCTTGGCGAGGTTCGCCCCAAGCAGTTCAGCGCCGGCGAAATTGGTCCCGACAAGCGTGGCGGCCACGAAGTTCGCGCCGTGCGCGCTGACGCCGGAAAGGTCCGCCAGGGTAAAGTCACAGCCGTTGAAGTCCGAGCCGAACAGTCTCGCGCCGTGCAGATTGGCGTGGGCGAGGTTGGCGTGGCTGAAGTTCGACCCGACGAACCGGCCGCCGTGAAGGTCCGAGCCCACGAAGGATGCGCCCGTGAAGTTGGCGCCCATGAACCACGCATCCGGAATCTTTCGGCCCGACAGCTCACATTTCATGCAGAAGCCGCCGAAGGAGAGCATCCGCGTCGTGTCTGCGCCGTCGTCGAGGGCCCAGGCTTTGCTCACCAGCGAGGCGGTGGCGAGGCTTGTGACGCATAGCGCCAGCGCGACGCGGGAAAAAAGCTGGAGCGGGGATCGAGGCAAACGCGGCGGTCCTCTCGTGACGGCGAACTCACTCCGGCACCGTCAGTTGCTTTTCATGCAAGGCGCTCCACGCCGCCACTTAAATTGCCGTAATGGCGAAGCTTAGCTGCATGGGTGCAGGTAAAGGCCCCGCGGAAGCCTTGTGGCGGCGTCGCCGCAGGCGCCCGAAAGCTGCGACTGGGTGAGGCCGACGGCCCGATCCATCTCCGCGCCCGAGAAATTGACGCCCTCCAGATGAGCGCCTCGGAAGTTCGCACCCTCCAGGTATGCGCCGACGAAGCTGGCGTTGGTGAGGTTGGCGTGGGCGAAATCGGCGCCGGTGAACAAGGCCCCGTAGGCGTTGACGTCGCGGAGGTCCCCACCTGCGAAAGTCGTGTAGTTCATGATCGCCGCCGACATGTCGGACTGGCGGAGCCGAGCGCCGGCGAAGTCGCGGCCCTTGAGCTTCAGATTGGCGAAATCCGCCTGGAACAGGTTGCAGTGGGGGCAGTTCCCGCCGGCTCTGGCGTGCGCGATCTCGCTGGCGTTCTGGGCCGACGCGGGAAACGCGGCGAGCGCCAGCGCCGCCAGCGCGACGGCGGCCGACGAGAGATAGGTCAGGGGTTTCATTTCGGCACAAACCTCAGCGTGGATTCCGATTCTGGGGGGCGTGTGGCAAGGGGAGGGCCATCACCCCGCCTGCGGCGCACGCTCTCCGCACGTCTGGCAGATGAGCGATCCGCCTTTGCGAACCAGGGAAAGATCGCCGCAGGCCGGACAGACATCGGCCGCGCGGGCGGCGGCGCTCTTCAACGGCAGGAACACGAGGTTGTCCGGGGCTACGCCGCGAGAGAAACCCTTGGAGATGAAGCGCGAGACCGCCTCCGGATCGAGCTTGTCGGCCTTTCCGCCGCCCAGACCGTCGGCGTTGAGGCTTTGAGGGTCGACGCTCCCCAGATCGTCACGGCCGAGGTAGCTGACGCCGAGCTCTCGAAACACGTAGTCGAGGATCGAAGTCGCCGAGCGGATGGCCTCGTTGCCCTCCACCTCGCCGGCCGGCTCGAAGCGGGTGAAGACGAATGCGTCGACGAACTTCTCCAGCGGAACGCCGTATTGCAGTCCGAGCGACACCGCGACCGCGAAGTTGTTCATCAGTGAACGGAAGGCTGCGCCTTCCTTGTGCATGTCGATGAAGATCTCGCCGAGCTCGCCGTCCTCGTATTCGCCGGTGTGCAGATAGACCTTGTGACCACCCACCGACGCCTTCTGGATGTAGCCCTTGCGCCGATCCGGTAGCTTGCGGCGCGAGCGCTCGACCTCGACGAACCGCTCAACGATGCGTTCCGACGGCTCCGCCGGCAGCTCAGGCGACGGGCGAAGCGCGCGCGGCTCGGGAAGCGCCAGGGTGAATTGCGCCGCCGGGCCGCCGCGTTGGACGCGCACCGCCCGGACGCCGCCGGCGGCGGCGGCGGCGAGGCCCTCCAGCGCCGCCTCCGGGGGGGCGTCGAACGGCAGGAGGACGGTCGCCACAGCCGGCGCAGGCGTGACCGCCTCGAGCGCGCGGATCATGGCGAGGCGCGCTGCAAGACCGATCTGGGCGGCCGGCTTGAGGGCCTCGCGCAGCGAAGCCGGCAGCTGCATCGCCGACGCGGGCGACGCGTGGCCGAGCGCGTACGCCTCGGCCGCCGCGATGTCGGCGAGGTCGAAGCCGGCGGTGGCCAGGGTGTCGAAGGCCGGGTCGGCGGTCGCGCTGGAATCGGCGCCGAGGACGTCGACGACGAACCCGACCCCGACAACGGCCGGGGCGAACGCGTCCCGCAGGTTCCTCGACGTGGCGAAGGCCGCCTCTGCGGCTGCGATCTCGTGGCGGGTGAAGCCCTTGGCCGCGAGGCTTTCGTGATTGATCGCGGGGGCGCCGGCGAGAACGCCGTGGCCGACCAGAGCCGCGCGCAACGTGTCGGGATCGACACCCGCGACTGCGGCGGCCCTCAGCGCCGGTTCGGCGAGCGTGCGGATGACAAGTCCGTCCGCCGTCTCCGCCTGGGCCACGGGCCCGGGCCACGGCGCGGCGCTCAGCGAGACGCCGCCCAGGCGCAGCGAGATCTCCGGGTCATCGAGGACACACACGCTCAGCGCGTGGTCTGGGCCGATCGCGTCGGTCTCCGCAAGGACGTCGCGGTGAAGCTGGGCCGCCAGGTCGCGCGCAGCGTCACTGTCGAAGGCGAGGCCCCGCGCCACGATCAACTCGGACACCCCCGCCAGGCCCAGCGCGACGGGCCGATCGGCGGCGCGCCGATAGGCGTCGGCTGGCTCGGCGAGGAAGCCCGTTCGGCCCTCCAGGTCGAGCGCGAGGAATGCGAGCCGTACGGCCGCGGCGAGGCCCTCGACGTCGAGCCCCGCGGGCGTCTCGAATGCGTGGACGTCGACCGCCCCGCGCGGGGCCACGCCGGACAGTGCGAGGCGCTCGGCGTCCTCGGTCGAGAAGGCGACTGTCAGCCGCGATGTCTCCCAGCCGAGCGCCGCGGCGTCTAGCGCCTGCGCCGACCCGAGCGCATCCCAATCCGCCACTGCGACCAGGGCGCTGAGCGGGGCCGCGTCGTCGAGGGATGCGGCGCCGAGCCCGGTGCGTCCGAGAGCGACAGCGTCGGCGATCTGCGCATCCGAGCAGCCGGCGTCCCGCGCTGCGCGCGCGGCTCGGGCGAGCGCCTGGTTGGCTTCGAAACTCGCGCAGCACGCCGGGTCGCCCTCGCAACGGAGCACGGCTTCGGCGACCGCCGCGAGACGTCGGGCGGGTGTAGGAGCCAGTCCCGCCGAAACGCCGCAGCCGGCGCGCAACGCCCGCGCCGCGTCGGTGAAGCCTTTCGTCCCGACATTGGGCAGGCGCAGCGGCGGCGGCCGGGCCGGATCAGGCGCCAGCGGGTTGACCCGCCCGCCGAACCGCCGCTGGCGTCCCGTCGCCAGAAACCCCAGCGCGAGGGCGGCGAAGAGTTCCGCGCGGAAGCACTCCGCCTCGGAGAGATCGGCGAAGACCCCCAGCGCCAGCCCCCAGGCTGCGAGGCGCCGGGCGTAGCGATCGGGGCCGCCAGATAGCAGAGGGTCTGCGCCCTCCATCGCGAGTGCGGACGGCGTTCCGGGCGGCACGTCGTCCGGCAGGTCGTCGGCCCATTCCAGCCAGGCTTCCACCCTCGCGGTGGTCCACGCCGGCGGCGCGGCGACCTCGACGATCTCGCTCGCTCGCTCCACCCATCGGACCTGTGGTTCGAAGGGAAGGGGCGTGAGCGAGAAGCGTCTGGCGGGCGGCATGCGTGACGGAGGGGGGCGATGTGCTGAATGACGGCGCGCACGCTAGGCGGTATCGCGGCCCGCCGGCAATAGATGTTGAGGCTGAGTTGCGGTTCATCCCCAAGATGTTGCGGCCGAGGTTGGCGCCGCGGGTTTGCGCCATCGGCTGGACGCTGGGCTGGCGGGCGCCTATAAGGGGCGCCGATCCGGTCTTCGCGGCGCTTCACGACAGGTCCCCCTTGCTCAAGGCGATCTTCACCTGGTGGAACTCGGCCACCATCGGCATCCGCTTCACGGTGGCCCGGCGCGGGGTCTTCATCGGCGCGGACGACTTCGGCAACCGCTACTATGAGGCGCGCGACGCGAGGGACAGCTACGACGGGCGCAAGCGCCGCTGGGTGATCTACCGCGGCTACGCCGAGGCCTCGAAGGTGCCGGCCGAGTGGCACGGCTGGCTGCACTACACGTTCGACGAGCCCCCCACGAAAGCGCCGTTGAAGCGCCGGGCCTGGGAGAAGGACCATCTGCCCAACCTAACCGGCACGATCTGGGCTTGGCGTCCGAAGGGCTCGATCGCGCGCGGTGGCGAGCGGCAGGCGGCCAGCGGTGACTATGAGGCCTGGAGGCCCGAGTGAGGCTCCGCGTGCGTCTGGCGCTGCTGTTCGGCGCCGCCGCCGCCAGTTTGGCTGTCGTGACGCTCATCGCCGCCGCCCAGCCGATCGGCGATCAAGCGGGGAACCAGAACGTTGCCGGCCGCGCGGCCGCAGCGGCGCCGCCGGTTCCGCCGCTTACGCTCCCTACGCAGAGCGGGGCCGCCGAGGCCCCGACCAACTCGGCTGGAGCGCCAGGCGCGGCGTTGGCCGGCCAGACTAACAGCCTCGAGGCGACCAACAGC